>JAUIKQ010000001.1 GCA_030430655.1 Chlamydiia bacterium | reverse complement strand
TTAAATCTATTCAATGAAATAATAAAAATTGTAGGCGCAAGATGAAAAAGTCCTAAAAACAGCAAAATAGACAAGTCCTAATTTTAGCCGAGAGGAAAAGGAATTGGAGAAATTAGTAGTCATGTCAAAAAAAGAGCTACCAAGATATGGTGTAATGGAAAAAACCGAAACAAAAGCGATGAGTCAAAAAGAAGGCGCCGAGTTACTAGGGATATCAGCAATGGGTCGTGATCTTTAGTGAGTCCGCCCATCAAAGAGAAACCGCAACCCTCAAAAATGTTTTTTTTGCTGAGGAATGACGGGTTTATCTTCGAAATACTCAGAATAGAGGTAAAGAACGCGCCCAACAAATCCCAACCCATTTAAGATCATGCAGACAACGGCCTGCCCAAAAGAAACGTGTTTGTTATGAGGGGTCTGTCCCAGCCACTAAGCCCAGGTTGTCCAAATTTTCTGTAGTCAGCTCTTCCATAACAAGATATGCTCTCATATCAGCTTAAAAATCGGAAATGTTTTTTTTGCTGAGGAATGACGGCTAAATGATCGATTTTTTTGGAAAAGCGTTTCATGAGCAGCTGTCTCCTTAATCAACCTGAACTTCGGGTTTATATAATTGCAAACCAAAGAGATGGGTAAAATTTTTATGGAAAAAGATCTTTAATTGAAGCGGTCGATGATCAGCTTAGAAACATCTCGCAAATGGAGCACACTCGCCACAGGAGTTCACAGAATTTTCTGGTCAATTTGCTCGCAGGAACAGCTGCTTATGGGACGCCAGGCCAAAAAATCTTCATTGAATTTGGGTGGTCGTGGAGGCCTTTTGTTACTCTCTTAAAACCCGAAGTTCAGGTTAATCAAGTGTCGATCTGTGGGGTTAAAGTACGAAACAAGATAGTTTAACCTCAAGGAACTACTCCGGACAAGTAGATTAAAAAAAATCCTCAGTTTTTGCTGGAACCTGCGGAATGTAGGTTGCTTGCCTAAAAAAATAGCTTTTACTTCAATGCATCTGCTCTAACGGTACTTTGCTGAAATAGGGAAGACAAAATTTTTTACGCATACTTTCTACCAACGCCTCTTTCTTTACATCACTGATTTTGCTGAGCACTTCTCGATAGAACGCTCCAACCATCTCAGGCCGCTGCTCAAGGGTTTCTTTAAATTCATTATATATCTCCAAGTCCTCGATCCAATTTAAGTCTAAAGGGTCTAAGGAGGGTAAATTTTGCAAACATGTCGACTTTTCTACTTCTAACAAATGCACTTTCATGATCAAGGCGTCGCAGGGCGAAAGCGTTGTTAAAAATCCGTACCCTAAAGAGGGATGGATAAAAATCTCCCTTTTTTCTCCTACACGCATCCCCTGCATGCCATGGACAAAGCTAGGGATCGCTTTAGACAGAGGAATCCATGCATCATAGTCGGCAAAAATAATCTTACCATCCAAATTTTCAACCGTGTAGTCCACACGGAGAACAGGCATTCCTTCCACTTTTTCTCCACTACCTTCAAGCGTTGTTTTGCAATACAACCCTTTAGGCGCAAGCTCGCAAACAGCCCCTTGTTCCAAAACGCTCTGGTGTAGAAGCTCAAAATAGTCGCTTGCTTTTGAAAAGTTTTTCAAGGCTAGCTGTAGTCCGTTGAGTACTTGTTTAGAAATCCCTATCCACTTAGGTTTAGCCAATGGCTTGGAACGGTTGCAAAACGCAAGTGCAAATCTTTCCTGGCATTTTCCCTCAAATCGCCTTGCAACAACTGATAAAACAGCCTTCCACTGCTCTAAACTCAAAATATCTTCTCTTGATGGGCCTTGGCTTACGCTTCCTATATCGACGTCAATGGTCACATTTTCTCTAACAATTTTCTTTAGAATTTGTATTAAAAAATCGGGTTTTTCATTCAGCAATTTAACCTTTTTTTGTGTCTGTTTAAGCAAATCAAAGAAACCCTCGTTAGACTTGTCTCCTGCAAACGCGCTAAAAATAAATGCGGGAAGCTTCTTTAAAGGCGTCGGGATAGGAGCCTCCAAGGATCTGAGAAATAAAAACTCCTCCCTGGCGTCTAAAAAACTGCTTTCGAAGTGAAAAGTAGGGCGATCTTTTCTAAACGGCTTACCTTTTTCTCCACCAGCAAACGCCAAATAGTAAGAGCCATAGCTTTCTTCGAGGGAAAAGTTTTCATCGACAAAAGTATTTTTTTGCAACACTCGACTTTTAGGAAGAAAAGGGGGACAGTCCTTAAGAAAAGCGCAAGCTATGATTTGATCAATGCGACCGCCCACCAGGCTGTTGTAGGAGCCAAATCCTAAAACGATACCCATGAGAACCAAGTCTTGTTTCAATATATCCAAAAGATTTTCGTCCGAATAAACAATCGTGTTCACGATTTTTTCAACGCTCAAATCAGGCCCAAGAACATAGCGAAAAAGAGCGATATTTTCCTCAATCACTTCCCTGAGCTTAGTGATGTTTACAAAACGCAACTCTGTTTGTCCTATCACTGGATTGGAGGGGTTAGAAGAGACAATCTTAAGGACAAAGTTTTTCTGACTAGAAAAAAATTTATTCCAAATAGAAGCAGCAGCCTGAACAAGAAGAGACTTCATAAATTCGTTTTCCGATATTTCCATTACACTGGAAACAGGAAACGCATCGAGGCTATAAAAGTTTCTGACACTTACTGGCTTGACCCCTTCCACTACATAACCGTACTCCTCTTCCTGAAATCCCATCCTAAAGAACTGATTCAAGACTCTTGCCTCCTCAACATTATTCAAGGAAACGGCCGCTGACTCAGCTTTGGGATAATGGATCGCTGCCAAAAGAAAAATTACAAAAAATTTATACATCAGAAACACCCATGTCTGCGAATGCTGCTGGAGGAATCCAAACCAAAAGAAAGGCAGGCAAGCGTAGCCAAAAAGCCCCAGCCTACTTTGGCCTGCCTCAATGCGATTTAAAATATCTCCACAAGTCTTTAACTCAGTCTTTGATAAGCACGGGGCTTAAAACGACCACCGTGGCAACCTTCTTTAAAAATCGCGCTAGATTTTAGACTTTAATCCACACAAGAATCAATACGAAATTTGATATTGCTAGAAAATTTAGGACTGGATTAGGATTTGGCAGGAAAAGCGTTGACGCCCTTACATCGTCTTTGGATGTGGCTCTTTTGTGCAGGGAAAATCAATTGGAGGTTTTTATGAAAAGGTGCTTGTCAAAAATGGGTTTTTTTTTATTGGCACTCGTTTTTTTTAGCGGATTTACATCGTCTTTGCAGTCGAGCAGCTCACTGGATTGCTCTTCTTGCGCTAACAACAAGCTACTTTTTCCGGTGTCTTTTTCGGATCTCGAGTTTGAAGAAGATGGTATTCGAGTCAATTTGAATGGAGCTGCTATCTCCGTTTCTTTGCTTACAAAAGTGAAAGGCCAGTGGTTTGCAACTTACGCTAGCTATTGCTCACATAACCTATGCACAAAGTGTAGATGCTGTCACCTTCTGGGCTGCGAATCTTATGTGAACCCTAGGATAACCCACTGAGGAGAGTCTATCTCTCGATTGCTCCCTCTTTGCTCTGCGCATTTTTATTTCGTTTTACAAAAAAAATGCCTTGCTTTAGCTTGCCAGGAGATGAAGTTTGAAGAAAGTAGCCACAATCGCCGGTTTTTATCTACAATGGAGGCTGGTACATAACTTTGGTATGGCAAGTGAGTTTACGTATTACGGGCGGCCGCTTTAAAAATCATCGCATCTACGCTCCCAAGGGAACCACTACACGCCCTACTTTAGAAAAGGCGCGTCAGTCCCTTTTCAATAGTTGGCAAATGCACATGGAAGGCGCAGTATTTTTGGATCTCTTCGCAGGCAGCGGAGCAATCGGACTAGAGGCTATCAGTAGAGGGGCTGCGCATGCCACTTTTGTAGATCGCAGTCCAGAAGCAATAAGATGTATTCAAAAAAATATTTCTAATTTGCAACTGCTCTCTAAAGCAACTGTCTTGAAAAAAGAGGCCCTGCAAGCGCTCCATTTTTTTAAAAAAAATCATAAAACATTTGATTTAATATATCTGGACCCTCCCTATAGGGAAAATCCTCTCAAAAGCGCCGCTTGTAAAGAAGCTTGCATCCAATACATCGACAAGGAAAAATTGCTGAATTGCGGAGGAATGCTTGCCTTGGAAGACAGTGACAAGCATGGCCAAACCCCCTGCCTTGCAAGCATTCGCTTTGATAAAACGCGACAAATAGGCGACAGCTTTCTCCATTATTATCATGCACAAAACTGACCTTCCAATGGATAAGTGGTCTAGATTACAAAACCTTTTCTCCACCTTTATACAAAGAGCGGGTTACCTTCCCTTTTGGATCAAAATGGAGCTTTTCCCCTTCAATTTTCCCTTCTTCAAAGGTCTGCTCTAACCTAATGGCTCCATTGTCGTAATATTTTTTCATCCGCCCGTGCTGAAGCCCTTTTTTATACTCAGCTTCAAATACAAGCACGCCCTCATCATTCCAGTGCTTGGCCGTGCCATGTAGCTCACCGTCGCGATACGTATATACGCTTTGCAACTCCCCGCTTGCTAAATAGGTCTTTTCCTCTCCATCTTTTTTGTCATCCACCATCAAGATCTCTTTATGTACTTTTCCATTGGCATGAAACTCTCGGACTAAGCCCTGCTGCATGTCGTTACTGAAAGGAATTTCAACGCGAAGACGCCCTTTGTTATCAAAAATACGTCCAACGCCTTCCTTCAACCCGTGCATGTACGGCGTTTCACTTATTAAAACCCCCTCCTCATCATACTCGGATACAGGCCCTTCAAGTTTATTGTCCACATACTCTGCTTCTATAGCAAGCACAGGGTCTAAACCTTCTTCTTTTTGCGGATAGTACACAAGGTGTTTGCCATTTTTTCTATGGTCACGATAATGATAAACGATCTTTTGCCCACCTTTGTCTTTTTCTAGGTAGCGTCCGTCTAACTTACCCTCAATATAATTGCCTTCCTCAAACAGGTTGCCATTTTGATCCCATATCCTTTTTGTACCATGCAGTTTGCCTTGCTTATAACCAATGATAGCGCTGGGCGATCCATCAGAAAAATATGCTTTCTGCTCCCCATCGAGTTCCCCTTCGTCATTAAAATAAGCAATTTGCCGCACTACCCCTTCTGCGCCGCGATTAACCGCTGGAAAGTACTCTTTATGTATCTTAATCGGCTTGCCTTCATGAAAAAACTTTTTTAAAGCAATAGACCCATTTTCATGAAATCCTGTAACTTCACCTTCCAGCCCTTTTTCGGTGTAATGTGCCTCTGTTTTTACAGAGCCATCACTATAGTATTCAAAATAGGGACCAATCCGGTTTCCATTGACAAAAGAAGCGCTCTCCTGCAGCTGACCTTGATCATAAAAGCGGCGCACTAAGCCCGTCAGCATGCCATTTGCATACTCTCCTTCAAATAAAAGCTGGCCTTGGTCATTCCAAGTCTGATGCAACCCATGCTGCTTGCCTTCCAAAAAAGCCCCTTTTCCTGCACAAACACCGTTTTCATGCCACTCTTGCATAGGACCATCTACTTTCCCTTGCCGAAATATTGCCTCTGATTTGAGTTGACCGTTTTCATACCACGTTTTGCATACGCCTTCCAACATCCCCCCGATATAGCTTTCCTCCTGCCGCTTGTTTCGGTTTTCATACCACTCCTCTATCAGTCCATCTTTTTGCGTGTCTTTAAAAAATCCCGAAAACCGAATTTCCCCTGAAGGGTAGTAATCTTTCTGCCGCCCTTCAAATTTGCCTGCACTAAAATGGTAATCCGCCTTTAAAACACCACTTTCGTACCACTCTCTGCACTCTCCCTCAAGGGTGCCGTCTTTTAGAGAGTATTGCATAAATAAAGCACCATTTGCGTGCCACTCCCGAATGGGCGCCAGTAGCTTTCCCTTTTTACTGTACTTCGCTTCATATCTTAACTGACCCGTGTCGTCTTTTCTCCATTGCGTTCCTATAGGACGACCATCGCTGTATTCACCAAAACTTAAAAGAGTCCCATCTAACGTGAAGTGTTTTTCAATGCCTTCTTTCTTTCCTGCCTTGTAATAAACCTGAAAGCTTTCCCTTCCATTGGGATGGTAGCCAATGTGGGAGCCGTCGGGAAGGTCATCATGAAAATCTTGCGCTTCTGCAATGGATTGATCTTCTCTATACTTTATGACGGCAGTCTCGTGAGGTGTAGACTGCAGCTTGCCTTTTTGGAAATTGCGCGTCTCTTGTAAAGCTCCACTTTCATACCAGGTCTGCTGCTTGCCATGGATAAGTCCCTCGCGATAGGGAATAACGGTTTTCCGTTGCCCTTCCTCATAGTAGTGTACACTACTGCCAATAAGGGCCCCATCATCAAAAAGTCCTTCTTCTTTTACCTGCCCATTGGGATAGTAGGCAGTTGCCTTGCCTTGCCGTTTGCCCTGCTTAAAAAAGAGACTATGCTCTACTTTTCCTCCATTAAATACTTGCAAGGGTCCATGCAGTAATCCTCTATCAAAATACAGCAGCTGCACGACTTGCCCGTTTGGATTATAAAGCAAAGAAACGCCATGGGGAACAACGCAGGATTTCCATTCAAGATACCCCGGAGAATTCTCTTCAACTGTGATAAGATCGGTCTCCTCCGCCTTGCTTCCATTATGATGAAAGTGTATCCGTTTTAAAGGCACCTGCTGCTCTTTGTCATCTAATTCATAAAAAATAAGCACCTTAGGCTGACCATTTTCGTGCTGCTCGTGCACTTGGAAAAGCCACTCCGGCATTTTCACTCTTAGCCGCTGCACAACAGGCGCTACGCTTTCTTCAACAGCAAAAACACTTGAAAAAATAAACAACAGGCAAAGAAAGAAAGAAAAAGCTTTTTTCATGAAACAACCTAAAATATAACCAAACTACTTTCCCGAAGTTTAAGTAATTTGGAATATTTTTAGAATGTGTTTTTATTGTTCACTGATGTGGGTCACCAACACGCCTCCATCGTCCCCGATAGACACCCGCATCTTTTGGCCCTTTTTAGAGGTGAAAGTGAAACGCCTTGCTTCTGCCGAGAAAAAATGGTCTCGCTCCTTTACTTCATCGCAACTTTTCACCGTTTGAAAAATAACTTTCTTTAAACTGGGATGCTGTCTTAACAAAGCAGGATGAGTATGTTCAAAAACAAAGCAGCCAAGGGCCTTGTCAAAGAATAAATTATATTCTATCTGTATTCCATGCAGCGTAGCTAAATCTTGACACGTGGAAAGAGTGAGCGCAAACCGCTTGATCTCTTTTTGAAACCGATGGGTACACACTATCTGTTTTCCAAAGCTAAAACAAAAACCAGATAGCATCCCGATAATTCCCAATACAACAAACAGCTCGATTAAAGTAAATTTAGCCTTTCTCTTCATCTTGATCTAATGTCAACGTGTCAGCCTCAGCCAATTTGGAATTGCGATGGCTACCTGATTGAGACTGCACTTCATCATCCAATGGATTGCTAATAATGAATCCATCTTTGTCGGTGTACTCAACGTTAAATCTTACCCCATCTCCACATTCTAGCAATTTATCTATGTCTTTCTCTTTCATGTAGCCACTTTTTGATAAATACTTTCTGGGGTTTTTTGCTAAATCTGTGCCCTTTGCTACTCCTTCTGCTAAAAGAACATAAAGTAAATCTTCCAGCTTAGCAGCCGCTTGCTCTGTCTTAAACTTTTTCCCTTTTTCCGTGCTTCCTCGCATGTTGTAGCTGAGCACACCAATAACTAACCCAATGATTGAAATGACAATCATCACCTCAATCAAAGTAAGCGGCTGTTTACGTCTTTTTTTCATATCTATAACCCTCAGTTTAAAAATGACCCTGCATCTGTTAAAGGCAGCAATACAGATAACACCACAAGCCCCACAACAAACCCCATAAAGAGTAAAAGAATAGGCTGTAAAAGGGAAGTAAATCGCTGTAAACTTTTCTCTAAATCTTCCGCATAGATCTGCGAGAGATGCTTTAGCATTATATCCACCTCTCCACCTTCCTCTCCTACTGCAAGCATCCGTACAAACAAAGGGGGCATGAGCGGGCTCGATTTTAACTCATCGGACAATTTTTTTCCCTCTTCTACTTTGCTCTCAGCGCGCGTAATTACCGCTTCAAAAATAGGGTGATACATAGCGTTTTTTGCAAAGCTAAGCGACTCTAAAAAGGGCACCTTGTTTGATAAAAGTGTAGATAAAACACCAGAAAAACGGATCAAAACTGCCTCTGTCGTCATCCGCTTTAAGATGGGAATTTTCAACGCGCTTGCTTTCCAAATCCTTTTGCCATGCTCTGTCTTGCGCCACAAAATAAGCCCCGCAACGCCCGCTGTTGTGATTGTGACGAGACTAAAAAGATGCTCGTTAAGAAAACGACTCAGCCCTATAACTGCCGCTGTCATAGGATGCAAAGCCCTGTCTTCAAATAATTCTGACATAGTAGGAATCAAAAAGAAGAACAGCCCGCAAAATATGGCAAAACAAAAAGTCGCTAAAAAAGCAGGATAAAGCAGCGCATTAATAAGCTGCTTTTTCAAATGACATTGATTAGTAATCAGCGTGGCGAGGTGATCAAAAACCCGCTCCAAATTTCCCGTTTCTTCCGCCGTTCTAATCAAAGTGACATAAATGTGGTCAAATACCCGCGGATAAAGCGCTAAAGCTTTGGATAAATCGGTTCCTTGCCGCACCAGCTCACAAAGATCGGTTAATAAAAAATGGATCTTCTGTCCCCGATATTTCTCCTCTAATGTTAATAAACTCTCATATAAAGGCAAAGAGCGTAACAATAAGCTTAAATCACGAGTAAAGGACAGTACAGTCGCTGCTGGAAGCGTAAATGCGCCGCGCCTGGCTTTACTAATGGATAATTTGATGACAAAAAGACCCATTTCCTTCAAACGGCTTTTAGCTAAATGGATATGGTCCGCATTCAATACGCCCCGCTGCTTTACCCCTTTTTCGTTTACTGCTACGTATTGATATAGCGTCATTTTTTGCCCCTTAAAGTTGCCGCGTTACACGGAGCAGCTCATAGCTAGAGGTCAACCCTTTTAAGACGAGCTCTCCTCCCATCTGCTGCAACGTTTGCATCCCTTCTTGCAGCGCAACGTCTTTTAATTTGCCCCCATCTGCGCTGCTGAGCAATTGGTGCTTAATAGAAGGCGTCATTTCCATGAGCTCGTAAACCCCTATTCGCCCCTTATAGCCCGACTGAAAACAGCTGTCACATCCCACTTTTTCGTAAATAGGACTTTTCACCTCTGCCATTCCAAGGTCAGCGCACTCTTCTTTGGTAGGTAAATAGCTTTTTTTACACGCTGGACAAAGCGAGCGCACTAAGCGCTGTGCTAAAACGGCTAAAACAGAGGAAGAAAGTAAATACGATTCAATGCCCATATCGACCAAGCGAGTTAGAGCGGAGGGAGCATCATTGGTATGCAGCGTGCTCAAAACAAGGTGTCCCGTCAGGGAGGCTTGAATCGCAATTTCTGCTGTTTCCCTGTCTCGAATCTCTCCCACCATGATCACATCTGGATCCTGGCGTAAAATGCTCCTCAAGCCCTTGGCAAAACTTAACTTTTTTGTCACACCAATTTGAGCCATGCTAGCAAGCTTGTACTCCACAGGATCTTCAATGGTCATGATATTGAGATCTGAAGCATTGATTTCAGAAAGGGCGCTGTAGAGCGTGGTTGTTTTGCCGCTTCCTGTAGGTCCCGTGACCAAGATAATGCCTTGGCTGCAGCGAATTAACTTACGCAATTGTTTGAGCAAATTCGATTGAATTCCCAATTTATCAAGTCCAAGAGTAATATTCCCTTTATCCAAAATACGCAGTACGATCCTTTCTCCATAAACAACGGGGATCGTGCTCACACGAAAATCAATAACACGGCCCCCTAAGCGAAGCTTAATTCTGCCGTCCTGGGGTGCGCGGGTCTCTGCAATGTCGAGCTTTGCCATCACTTTTATCCGTGTCACAAGCTGTTTATGCATGTCTTTAGGAGGAAAATGGCGCGGCTGCAAAACACCATCGATGCGATAACGTATTTGTAAGCCTGTTTCAATGGGCTCGATGTGCACATCGGATACATGCTGCTGAATCGCCTCTGTCAAAATCATATTAATAATCCGTACGACAGGGGAATCCTCTTGCTGATCCAAAAGATCATACCCTTCTAACTGCTCTTTTTCCTCTCCTTGGAACTGCTGAATGTAATCAGAGGCGTCGCTTGCGCTTTGGTGATAGCACGCTTCGATACTTTTTTCGATGCTCTCTTTCGCAACAACGATCGCGCGCACTTTTAGCCCCGTAAGAGCAACAATTTCTTCTAAAGTGTCGAGCGCTAAACTGTCAGTAATAGCAACGAGTAGCTCTCCGTCTTTTTCTTGCAAGGGAAGGGCTAACTTAGACTTGACAAAACCGTACGGCAGCTTCTTTACATGTGCTTTGATAAAGTGATAATCTAATAACGCTGCCACATCTTCCCCACATCTAACATTTTATGTTCCAGGCTTTCCAAAAAGGAGTTTGAAACTATCTGCAAAAAGGGCTGTCTTTTTTCTGCTTTTCCCCTCTTGTACCCGCTTGAGAAAGTCGGGAATATCTCCCGCCCTCCGCTTCAACTCTTCTTCGCGCATTTTTTCTCGCTCTTCGGTCTTATCTAAAACAAGCCGCGGGGTAATAAAAACAAACATTTCTGTCATTTGATCCGATAACTCTTCTGTGCCAAAAAATTTTGCAATACCAGGAATTTCTCCCAAAAACGGAATTTTCTCTGTCCGATCAGTTGTAGTTTTTCTTCTCAGCCCTCCCAAAATCAACGTCTCCCCATCCATGACACGGACCTGGTTTTTGATTTGACGCCTATCCACGTTTGGACGATCATCCACACGTGAGCGGGTAGTATCGAAGGTGACGTTTGTTTCCAATGTAATGAAATGGGACCGCTCCTCCTCTTCTCGCTCATGTATAGTAGGAGTAACGACAATGGTGGTTCCGTACTGCGCTCTAGAAAATGAGCGCTGAAAAGTGACGTTTTCATTGCTATTGATAGGTGCTGCACCGTTATTGATAGAAATTTCTTCTACTAAAGCAATTTCTGCAGGCGTCTGATTGAGCGTCTTTACCGATGGGGCGGTATTGATTCTCGCATCTTCTTGATTCATAAGAAAGTTGTAAACAAAATCGAAAGCAGGGATTACATCGTTTACCTTTCTTTGGCTAATAAAAAACTCTAAAATACCCCGCCTGGGAGAAGTCAACGCGCCATCAAAATTCGCCCCAGATCGACTCGTTTTTGAAGCATCACTGCCAAGGCGCAATAAATTAAGGCCAAAATTGTTTTGGTTTGTCACTTTCTTTTCAAAAAGCAATACCTCAATTTCTACCATCTTTTTTGGTTTATCTAGCTTTTTGAGTAGCCCTTTTAGCTTGTCTAATTTATCACGGCGTACCACCATCATAATAGAACCAGATTTTGGATCTGGAATAAAATTGAGACTGTTGGATCTTTCTTTCTGCGATTCTATATTACCCGCGGTAACCAAGGGAGGATTAATGACAGGAGGAGAAATCGGAGGAGGAGGATATAAATTGTTTGGAGGAGTTGGCAACTGATTGATCACTGCCTCTGCTTGCGCTCCTCCCCCTGACTGAGAAGAAGGGCTATCTCCTTCTAACCGATTCGTAACGAGGGAATAGTACACTTTTTCTAATACATCACTCAGTTCGATTGGATCACTGTGGCGACAGCTGTACCAATAAATTGTCATTTCGTGGGGATCTTTAATCTGGTTCTCGGTTTCAAAAGCCACTTTTTCTGCTTGTAAAACCAATTCTTTTGTCCCAATCAGCATCAAAGCACGATCTTGGGAAATAGGAAAAAGAGTTAGCCCTTCCTCTTCTCCTCGGTGTAGAGGCAAACGGCTTTTACTTGTTGATATGTTGAAGTAGGATTGTAAAATCTTTTCCATTTCTTTTGCACCCACTTTTGCAAGTGTGACAACGCGGGTGATCTTTTCACCGCTACTTTCCCAAATCGCGTCATAAAGGGCGAGAAGCTTTTCCACCTCCTCTTTCCCCGCAACCAAAGCAATTTTGGTTCCCGCCGGATAGACAAAGGTAGTTTTAGGGTCACGAAACCGCTCAAAAAAAGCGCCTACCCCTCTTCCCTTTTCAGGGGGAGGAGAAAAAATGTAGGCAACGCGAGTGCCTTTATCTAGCAAACGTAGCAACTTTCTATCGCTAACAACTATTTTAACCGCAGCCAAATCTTGCTTTAGCACGTAAAGCTGCTTTACAAAAGGAGTGACTTCTTTAATTCCTATCCCATTGTGGCTCAAAATCCGCTCTAGCAATTCGTTCCAAGACTCTCTGGGAATAGGTAACGTCGAATGCACATGCAGCTTTAAAGAGGCAATATCACTCGGCACCACATACAAGTATTCGTTAGAGCCATATTCCAAAACTAACTGAGACAAAGTCGTTTCTTCTTGATCCCAAAAAGCATACCCCTCTTCTCCTTGCAAACCTTCCGTGCAGTGCACTCGCCACTGGTCTTCAATTGACACAATAGCGTCGCGAATGACGTTAATTTCTTCCAGCAAAGTTTTATACTTCTCTTCCTCCGCTCCTTGCGAAAATAGGGTAAAAGCCTGCGATCCTTTTTCCTTAAGGTCACTTTTTAGTCGAAGTAAATCTTCGTTAAGTTCACTTAAGCTCCCAAAGGCTACCCCTCCCTCTTCTGCTTTTTTTAGTGACTCTCTCTTGTCTTCAATAGTCGGTTTCCCAATTAACATCGCAGGGATAAGGAAAAAAATAAGGTAACATTTATTCATTTCTCACTCTCCCTGATAGCTATCCGCTTTCTTTTTTCACGCGTATTGTCTTTCTGCTCTTTTGTAGATCTATTTGTCATGTTGCGGCTCGTTCCTTCTTTTTTACTTTTTGTCTGCAATTTTAACGTTACCTCTGCGCTGTGCTCTCGCATTTCATCAAAAGCCACCGCTTTTAGCCAGCGGCTTCCCTCTTTTTTCTCAAAGGCTTGCACAATGATAAGCGAAGTAGATTTTTCATATTGCAGTAAATGCTCTAGCTCAGACAAAGAGCGTAAAATTTTCCATCGATCCCCGCTCTTTACGATCCAATCACCTAAGTGCACAATCTCCCTTCTCCCATTCAAAAGGCAGCTCATGGACTTTTGCGTTCTAAACTTTGCTTGCTTGATAAACTCTTCAAGTTTTGGAGGAAAAAATTGAGATCGCTGCAAAGCAAGCTTTACATCTTTTATTCTTTCTCCTCGTTCATTCCAAAGACGGATAGTGATTCCTTGGTTGGATAAAGAGTGAATCTGCGCTGCAGGTCCGCTAATACCACTATCCAAACAGCGCAGCTGCCACCCCTCCTCATTCCAAACTAACAAATCCCCTTGGCTAATTGGGATAAAACCAAAAGACTTTTCGAAGGGAAATTTTAAGCGATCTTTCCCTTTCCAAACAAAAAATTCCTCACCCCCGTACATTTCAAACAGTAAATCTTTCCCTAAAAACTGCGCATTTTCCATAGCCTTATAAGCGGGGTGTAGCAAGTGGTTTAAGTCAGTGCTAGTGCTCAGATCCAGTTTGAAATCCTCCACATCTAGAGCCCCTTCCTCGATCGATACCCCTCTTTGTACAACGGCGCTTCCCTCCTCTAAACGAAGTACTTCCAACCATATCGGCGTCTCTACTGTTGTAAAGCAGGTTTTTCCATCTTGTGTGGCAACATACATTCTTTTACCCACAGGAAAAAAAAAGGGAGAGGCCCCAAAAAGCCCCAGCGTTACCCCCTGCTCGCTTTGCGGTAGATCAGGTCGGTCTCTTTGGCTATAAACAACAATATTTTCCCTGAAACTGAGAAAGGAAAGGGGGAAATTGGGACTGCCAAAAAGATGCGAATCGGCAAGCTCTGCATATTTTTCTTTTCTTGTCTCATCACAGCTTCTTTCAACAGGCTTTGGACGCTTAAAGGGAATAATCTGAGGGAGCGTTAGCAGCAGATAACAAGAGAGTCCCACACTTGCAAAAACGGCCCACTTTGTCCAGATACTCAATTGCTTGAGAAGGGAGTAAAACGAAGGACCTGTGACAATATGCATGCAACCACTTCTCTTGTTTCAATGCGCCGTCTTGCTAGCCAATAGCGCCCTTTTGTGATCAACAAAGGGAGCGCTATTCTAATGGAAAAAGCAATAAAGCGCAAAACCGCGCAGAAATGTCCAAAAATCTACTATTTTAAACATTTGTGACTTCTTTTGCTGCACAAAAAATCCTATAACTTGAGACTGCCGAAACAGGCCGGCAAAAATAAAAACATAAAAAAATTAAGAAATTGCCTTTTTAACCAAATTAATAATTGCATTAAATAAAACAATATTTAATATAAAAAATAAAAGAAATCTTTTGCTAGCAGGTCTTTTCTGATAGCAATAGCAATTTATGGGTTATAACTTATGAATCAACCAAGCAATAAACAAAAAGATGGTATCAGCGTGCAAGAGATCGAAAATTTCGGGAAAAAGTATCTAACGGAGTTGGTCTTCATTATCTATTTCCTCTTGGCAGCATTTTTTAGCTCCTTTTTCTTCGGCCCCAGGTGGTGCCTTTATTTAGCAGCGGTCGGTGGAATTTTAGGAGCATGGCTATTTAAAAAGTGCGATAGCATCGTACACAAAGCGTTAAGGTTTACTTGCAAACAAGAAAAAGTCACCCGCATGGTTTTTTGTCTTGTTGGATTTATAGTGGCGATCTTCTTGCCTCCGCTCTTTTTCTTTCTCATCGGAGTGTGCGGCGGATGCTGCTTACTTAAACACGTGCAGGCCGTTGGCGGTAACGATAAATTCACCCAAGATCAGTAGTTATTGCATCGAAGTAAAAGCATTGCGGCGTTCGGCAATATAATCTTGAAGCGTGAGGTTTTTCTCAGAAAAATGTGCATTAATTTTTTGTAGTTCGTCGCTCCAAATCCCGCCCATTTGGGCATACTTGTCCAGCTCTTCCCAGGCGAGTCTTTCTTGCTCTACCCTTCCAAGCTTCTGGTTCAAAAAGGCAATTCTTAGAAGGTTGAACAAAAACAAACAGGCATGTCCTCTATCTATTTCGCTCGCTTCCTGAAGCATTTGTTCTTTCAGCGCTACCGCCTCTTCCAGTCCCTGATCTATTAAGCCCTCATTAATGCGAGCGCTAGTTTGGGAAAACAGAGAAAAATGCGGCTTTTTCACACGCGTTTTTATAAAGTGCATCTGGGGCACGCACCCTTCTTCAGCAAATAGCCTCTGCGCTATAACCCCTTGATAATGTGTATTTAAAGAGGGCGCTGTTTTCAACAGCTCTTGCAAGGCAACCAAAGCCTCTCTATCTCCTTCTTCAGTCCATTTGCTATACAGGGTTTCCGCTGTTACATAACGACCTGCCTCCCCTTCTTGTTTTTTAACAAGTCGGAATACAACAGACCCTCCAAGCGCCAAAACGAGCAGGCCGACAAAGAGTGCTTTCCATAACTTCTTCATAAACATGGTCTCTACCGAAATCCACTTAATTAGGAAGGCCCATTTTATCGAGCTTATCTACGGAAAGCAAGAGATTTTTTGCATCCACGCTACTAAAGCCTTTGGGCTCTTTCTTGCATCCTTAACTGCCATAAGCCTTATTGGAGAGGAAAAAAATTCGCATTATTTCAAGAGCAAAAGTCCATTCACAATCACATTGGTCAAACAGAAAAGGAGCAGGATTGTCACAATAAACTTCTCTGCTTTCGGGAAAAAAGGCTGTCCCAAAGCGCGCTCTTTCCGCTTTTGGGATACAGTCATGACGACTGGCAAAAGGACAAGTAATAAAAGCACACCAAAGCCGCCCCCATATCTTAGCGCTAGATAAAAAATCTGAATTTTTGCACTTACTACTACTAGAGGTGGAATAAATATTAGTAATAAAAGCCCCAGTTTAGTTCCCCGAGAAATTGAAATGCTGAGCTTGTCGACCGCAAAATCATAAAAAGCAATGCTTACGCCCAAACAAGACGAAGCCAGCGCAAAAAATCCAAAAAGCTGGCCAAGAACTGGTAAAAAACGGCTGTCAAGCACCCTGCTCATTGGTATAACCGCCGTTTGATCCAATCTGTGCGCATCAATCAGTGCATGCAGTGGCACGACACCAGTTATCACAGCCTGCCAAATTAAATAAATCAACAGGGTAACGGTCGTGCCTGCGAGAATGGAAAACCTCGTCGTGACTGGATCTTCTCCCTGATAGTGATACAGACTAGGAATTATAACATGAAATCCAAAGGCAGTCATGATTAACGGCATTGAGAAAACACTATTTTGCCAATTTGCTGCTAAAAAAGCTTGAGGCCGGATCCTAGTGAAACCAATTATTGTTATAAATGCATAGGCTAGAACGAGTCCAACAACAAGCCCAGCGTTTATTTTGTTGATAGCTTGCTTTTTAAAAAAAATGCACCCCCCAAAAAAGGAAATGGCTATTACGGCATTAAGTACGGGGTGAATATGTGGATAGGCATTAGAAACGATGTGCGTAAATGCTTTTAGATAGGCAATGAGTAGCGAATAGTAAAGAACAGCAAAGAGCCCCTCTACTACTTTCGCAGCCCCCTTTCCTAACGTTGAATATGCCATGGAAGAGATGTTTCCCCCAGCCTTCATCTTGACCTGCAACTCAAGGAACAGCATTGCGCTTAAGGTCATGATAGCAAAACAAAGGACATAACTAGCGCAAACAGGCATGAATCCTATATGCGCCGTTTCAACCGGTAAGCCCAACATGCCAGCGCCAACGGAGGTACCGACCACCAGCAATGTTCCGCTAAAAAAATTTTTTCTTGCAAAAGAAACCGTTCTCATGCGAAAGCATTTTATCCGAATTTTTTTATATTTTCCAGGCCGAAGATACAGAGTAAGGTTCTACTTTGTCGGCTGCGTCTCCCATTTGTGTACTAGTGTGCGATGCCCTGCTGGAAAAGCGCATTTTGATAAACGCAGCTTCTTTACCCAGGTACATTCTTGCAAAAGTTGATGCGTTGATGCTCGAAAACGGTAGGGGTATAAAATCGCCTTGTAGCGAGTAAAGGTATGAGAAATACAAGGCCACTTTTCCATAAAACGCATCGGTAATGAGAAAAGCTCCATAAAAACGGCCTCCCCTTTTTCTATCTGCTCAATATCGGTATCGATGTAAGGCAGCTCCCAAAGTCCCTTCATTAATCCTGATGTTTGCTGCTTCAACAAAATACTCTCTTTATAATCAATAATTGCAACGAGGCGGTGTAAAACCGTCGTTTCAAAACGTTTTTTCTTAAAAGGAAAAATATGCGTAGCCTTCGTTTTATACGCGCTACAGTGCGCATTTAAAGGACATTTCACGCACAAAGGTACCTTCTTGCAGACCAAAGCGCCGAGCTCAATCAAGGCTTCCATAGAAATATAGGGCTGGTTTTTTGGCAAAATATCCCAGAGCAGCGCTTCTACTTTCTTGTGTAGTAAAGTGTTTTCGAAAGGCAACGCAAAAAAGCGCGCTATTACTCGTAAAACGTTACTGTCCACGGCAACAAAACGCCTTTTGAAAGCAAAACTTAAAATCGCGCCGGCCGTATAGCTACCAATCCCAGGAATAGACAAAAGTTTTTTTTGATCCTCTGGGAGTTTTGCCTGAAAACGGTGGACAACAAATTGTGCGCCCTTGTGCAAATGCCGCGCTCTTGCGTAATACCCAAGGCCCTCCCACGCTTTTAGCACAGTATCGACGTCCGCATTCGATAAGTCTTTAATGGAAGGAAAGCGCTCCATCCAACGATGAAAGTAGGGAATAACCGTATTTACCTGGGTTTGCTGCAGCATCACTTCCGACACCCAAACCCGATAAGGAGATGTTGCTTCTCTCCAAGGAAGCTTGCGCTTGAGCTGAGAAAACCACCGCTTTAGCGGAGCGTCGAATATATACATAAATTCTATTATCTGTTACATCTTTGGCATGCTAAGGTATGCCGCGCTCTTGTATGGACACCACTCTCACTCTCTTGACCACTTAGGGGTGCTCTCTTGTTTGCTACGGATTCCTCTCATTGTAACAGAGCCTGAAGTTGAGAGACTAGCGAAACGTTACTATCCAGATATAGAGCTACAACTCTTAAGTAGCTTAACTGCAAATCGAGATATTGTTTCTAAGTACGATGCTGTCCTCACGACCCTGCCTCGGCCCTTGATCGACGAAATTTTTTTCCTGCCCCAGCACCAGCAAAACAAACGGCTCATAACTATCTGGTGCCCTCATGGCAGCTCGGATAAAGGGCAAAAATCAGGCTCTATGCAAGCCCTGGAAAAAGATCACTTGTTTCTCCTTTATGGGGAGCGAATGCTAAAAACGCTTAAGGCGCTTCACCCTACCACTTTTTATTCAATCATCGCTGGAAACTACCGCTACCATTACTGGCAGCAACATCGTGATTTTTACGATAAGCTAATGGAAAAAATGGGTATCAACAAAACGAAAAAAAGAATGCTTCTCTACGCTCCCACCTGGCAAGATTTTGAAAATAATTGCTCCTTCGACGCTCTCTTTTTCCCCTTGGTAGATCAATTGCCGAGCCACTACAACCTAATCATAAAGTTGCATCCCAATTTTGTTCGAAAAAACCAAGAAAAACTACAGCCACTCGTTAGACAATATGCTGATAAAGAAAACTTACGCATTGTCCTTGACTTTTCTCCTATCTACCCCCTTTTAGCCAATGCCGATCTCTACGTGGGGGACATGTCTTCCATTGGTTTTGATTATTTGCATTTCAATCGTCCTATGTTTTTCTTTGACTGCCAACATAGGAAATGGCCCGAAGGGCTTTTTCTTCATCGATGCGGTATGATGATTCCTGACAATGCACTGGTTGATCTATATAACTTTTTCGATCTGCGCTTTTTAGAAAATGACGTTAAATACCATGACCTGAGAAGGGAGCTCTACACGGAAACATTTGCTCCTTTCTCCCCTTGCTTGAAAAAGGAAGTAGAAAAAAAAGTGGCCGATTACCTAGAAGATAACCTAAACCTATTAACCTAATGGTATGGAATAGGGGGGAGAATCGTAACGTAGGAAAGATCATCTAAGTTACCAGCTGTCATCGCTGCCTCTATTTCAAACGCAATATCACTGTCTTTTAGAGGAGCAACATAAGTAACAATGCCCACGCAAAGTCCTTCTGGAAATACACCGTCCATTCCACTCGTAACTAGTAAGTCTCCCTTCTCAATTAAACGTATCCCTTCTCCTTTTCCTATGTCTTCGAGTAATTCGCCGCTCCTCAGCTCCCTCTCTCCCCCTTTATCGTCTGCAAAATCATAATTAAAACCAACCCCTTGCAAATGTTGGTTCCTGCTGCGCCAAAGCGGCTGTGATGCACCAAAAACTTCCCCTTTTGCTAAAAATTCTACTTTGCAGGAAGTTTGTAATTTAGCGCGTATACCATCCAAAGTCGTCAGCAGCTCCGTATTTTGCCCATGAAACCACTCCAAATACTTTTGCAGCTGATCGACATGATAAGTTATGAAGTGTTGCGTCCCCTCACCTCTAACAGCGCGCACTGCAACATGCAAGTTTTGGTCTGTAATCAAACGTATGCGGCTCCTTTTCTTTCCAACGTACTCGACCACACCAATCACAGAGTCACCGAGCAAAACAGGGCTGTTCTTTGCTACAACATCTCCTCCATAACGGTGATTATCCAATGCTCCCAAATTAATCCACAAAGTGCTCCCCCAACATGCAGGATCTCTATAAATAACCCGGCCTAATACTCCCCTTTTTTGCTCCTGTAAATCCTCCAATATTTGGCTAGATGTCGTGCTTTCTATCCTACTCAACAGGTATTGGAGCGACTCTTCTGCAAGCGAAGACACGTTTACTACACTCAAATGACTTGCTTTTGTCACACTTGCCAAGGCAAAGTCACTAAATTTATCTACAAATGTTCTAGAGCTGTGCAAAATAAGAATAAAAGCCACTAAAAGCGCGCCAAGTAAAATAATCCGTTTCACTCTATTCCTACTTCCTTTAGCGAATGGGTAAAATGCCCTATATTATGCTCCGTTAATCCAGCGATATTGATTCGGCCTCTTTCTGTTAGATAAATAGCGTAGCTATCTCTTAATTTCATAACAGCCTCTTTCTCAATAGGTAAAAGGGAAAATAGCCCCCTTCCTTTACTCACGTAGTCTAAAGCTGCGCATTTTTGTGAAAGCAAGGCTCGCATACTATCCACACGCTTTCGCATATGATCCAGTTCCTTTCGCCAAAGCATTGTTAAGTCAGGATCGTCTAGTATCTGCTTGACGATAAAGGCCCCGTGCCTTGGAGGATTGGAAAAATGGGAACGGACCTGCTTTTTCAAAGCAGAAGCAAGCTGAAGCTTGTGTGGCGTGTCTGTCAGTAGCCACAGCGTCCCTACACGTTCTCCATACAGGCCAAACGATTTTGAAAAAGAGTGGGCAACAAGCATTTCGTGACCCTCCCTTGCAAAGTAGCGAATCGGAAAAGTATCTTCATCGATACTTGATGCAAATCCTAAATAGGCCATATCAAAAAAAGGAATACACTGCTTTTCCAAAAGTAAAGACGAAAGATGTTTCCATTGCTCTTTTGTCAAGTCCACTCCAGTTGGGTTGTGTCCGCAGGCGTGGAGTAAAACGAGGCTTTTTGGAGGCGCTTTTGCAAAAGTTTTCAACATACCTTCCCAGTCAATCGAGCGATTCACGGGATCGTAGTAGGGATATGTTTTCACTTCTCCTTGCTGCATTGACAAAATAGTATGATGATTGCCCCATGTGGGCTCTGGCAGATATACTCTCCGGCTTACGTAGCGCACGCCAATCCCAAGTCCGATAGACAGCGCACCGGTTCCCCCGATCATTGATCCGCCCACGAGCTTACTTTCTACTTCTTGATAGAGTTTTTCCCCAAACAGCAATTGACCTGATTTTTGCAAAAATCCACGATCTCCTAGTATGGGCAAATATCCCTTGTCCTTCTCTCTCTTAGTAATAAGTTGTACAGCAAGGCGAACTGCATCGAAAATAGGAGTTTTCAGCTCAACATCCCGATAAACCCCTACTGTTAAATCTATTTTATTGCTTCGCTCGTCTTTTTGTATTACTTGCGCAAGTCCAAAAATAGGATCGATTTCTATTGGAGGCAACGCATCAAATAGACTCATAAAAACTCTTGTTTAATACCGGAAAAAGCATTAAAATCCTCCGTGTTTGGGGTGTTAGCTCAGTTGGTAGAGCGCAACAATGGCATTGTTGAGGCCAACGGTTCGACTCCGTTACACTCCACATTATCAAACGATTTGATAGAAGTATCCAAACGATTTACTTTTTTGTCTTCTACGTACTTGAACAGCAAGCCGTTTTAGTCCAGACTTTTTCAAAGAAAAGATTTCTTTAAAACAACGCTCAGTATCCTCTCAAGAGAGGCTTGACTTGCATCGCTCATAAATGCATAGCATAGCGACCAGCGCCAAGCAAAGCTGTTTGGTCATTGAGAAGAATTTTCACAGGCATATCTTCCAGCATCTTCCCAAAACGCCCCTTATCAACAAAGGCCTGCATAAAGGCACCTTCTTTTAAAAGAGGGGCAATTTTCGGAACAATGCCCCCGCCGATAAAAACACCACCAAGCGCCATGAATTTTAGGGCAGCATTGCCACATTCTGCACCTAAAATAGAAACAAACATCCTTAAAACCTTTAAACATGCCTCTTCTTTTTTTTCTATTCCAAGCTCTGAAATAGCGCGGCCTTTCCCTTCTTTAATCGCTTTTAAAAGATCCGAGCCTATCTGAATCTGCTTTGTTTCCAAAAGGAATTCAAAAAGGGTATATAAACCTGGCCCTGAAATGATACGCTCATAAGAGACATGGCCCCATTTTTTCCTTAAAAAAAGGAGCAAAGCATCTTCTTGCGCATTTCTAGGAGCAAAGTCACAATGTCCCCCTTCACACGCAAAGGGATGGTGCTTTTCACCATCAAAATAGAGGCCTGCCTGACCAAAGCCTGTCCCTGGAGAAATAAGCGCTTGATTCCCTAAGGCCTGATCATCCCCCTTATTGAGTACTAAAAACTCCTCCTTTTCTAATAAAGCAATGCCATTGGCATTCGCTTCTAAATCGTTTACCAAAAAAACATTGGGTATTTTTAGATAAGAAGAGAGCTCATCTCTTTCTACAATCCATGGCAAATTTGTAGCGCGACACTTTTGATTACGGATAGGGCCTGCTATACCAAAGCAGGCTTTTTCTACCTTTGCACCTGCTGCCTCTAAAAAGAGGGCTACAATCTCTTTTAAACTTTTAAAATCCCCGCTCTTGTAACGTTTATGGTTTGTACAGCATTTTCCATCATACAAAACAAGCCTCGTATTCGTTCCGCCAATATCTCCCGCTAAAAACATAATCTCTCCATTTCAAAGACGACTATTTTCTCCCTTTTGTGCCATAATTACACTTATCTGCAAACATTAAATTGACTTAAGTCGAGGAGATTCTATGTCTAGTCAAAACGAGAGCGCCAAAAAAAAAGCTCTGGAACTTGCCGTTGCTTATATTGAAAAGCAGTTTGGTGAAGGCGCTATTATGTCCTTGGGAAAGCACCACGCCTCTAATAAAGTCCAGGTTATTAAAACCGGCGCAATTTCTCTAGATTTGGCTCTAGGAATAGGAGGAGTGCCCAGAGGCCGCGTCGTGGAAATCTACGGCCCAGAATCTTCTGGAAAATCTACACTTGCTACACACATCGTGGCAAATGTACAAAAAGAAGGAGGGCTTGCCGCCTATATTGACGCAGAGCATGCCTTAGATCCTAGCTATGCTGCAAAAATTGGCGTTAACCTAGATGAGCTTAGAATATCTCAACCTACAAGTGGGGAAGAGGCGCTGAACATTGCCGAAATTCTTGCAAGATCAAACGCTGTCGATGTTATCATCGTTGATTCTGTCGCCGCCCTTGTTCCAAAATCTGAGTTAGATGGAGAAATTGGAGATTCTCATATTGGCCTGCAAGCCCGCTTAATGTCGCAAGCGCTCCGCAAGCTCACCTCCACACTTGCTAAAAGCAATACCTGCGCTATCTTTATCAACCAAATTCGTGAAAAAGTGGGCGTCATGTTTGGAAATCCAGAAACAACGACGGGAGGTCGCGCACTTAAATTTTATGCTTCTGTCCGTTTGGAAATTCGTCGCATCGCTTCCATCAAAGGAGAAAACGCAGAAGTGGGTAACCGAGTAAAAGTAAAAGTCGTAAAAAATAAAATGGCGCCCCCTTTCCGCGTTGCGGAGTTTGATATCCTCTTTAACGAAGGAATTTCTAAAGAGGGCTCTTTGATTGACCTCGGGGTACAAACGAATGTTATTGAGAAGAAGGGATCATGGTTTAGCTTCCAAGGAAACCGGTTAGGACAAGGTAAAGAGCAGGTCCGCGATGAGCTGAAAAAAAATGCCGCCCTTTCAGAAGAAATTGCGAACTTAATTCGTAAATCGATGGATCCACAGCTCACTTCAATCTCTGAGCCTTCAGAAGCTACGGCTCGCTGATTGGCGCACGCTTTCTTCTAAGTCTTGCACCAAAGGGGTGTATAATCCAAGATTACGCATCCCTTTTGCAAAAAGATCAACATGCGTGGAGATAAACTCCACAGTTTTTGCCATACCAATACAAATTGCCATGTTGGCGCCGCCTCTTTTTCTGTCTTTTTCGCAGTCATCCAAATCATCTATGGCTTGAAAGCTCAATCCAAAATGATAAGCGCACGATTGCAATTGCTTCCAACGCCTCCAGTCCCCACCCCCAAAAAGGTAACCAAACCCAAAAGCAATTTCGAACAAAGAAACCGTTTTTCTCCTCGCTACTTCTAAAAGGGTAGGAAATGACCACGATTTTTGACTCAGATCCATAAGCTGTCCACTAGTAGCGCCTGCAAGGCCAGCATTTTGTGCAGCAATCCGCAAAGCCTGCATCCCAATAAAATGGGCCCTATCTCCAATTTCTCTATGTAAAACCGCTGTACTTTCGTAGATTTTGGCATATGCCTCTGACATCAAGGCGTAAGAAGCGAGCAGCGCTTTTTTTTCACCAAAAACCTTGTGGCAAGACTTTTTGCCTCTCCGAAAATTGTCATTATCCATACAGGGCAAATCATCTACAATAAGAGAAGCGGTGTGAAAACACTCTACTGCTAAAGCCGCTTTGGTTACATCAAACCCACGATCTATTCCTAAAGCAATAATGAAGACAAGCAGTGGACGGAGCCGCTTTCCCCCTCCTTCAAGAGAGTACCGACATATCTCTCCCAAAGGTTCTTTTCCTAATCTTTGTATGTACCTTGATAAATCCTCATTGAAACCCTCTCTTAATTTGCTCAAAGAAAGGGGCTCTAATGGCTGCATTTTTTGCATCGTATACCTAAACTTGGGTTAAACACGTAACAGAGAAGAAGTCATCAACCCTCGTCCTAAATATTCTTGAGGCCTTACATACACCCCCCACCGCTTTTGAGAGCCAAAGCTTGAGCGCCATTGCAACATAGGCACGCCTTCTCTTCCCGAAAAATTTGTTCTCCAAAGCCCTAGCTTAAGATCCAAAGGATTAACGCGAAATCCAAAAAACTGGTCTTGCCAATTTGTGTCTGCAAAAACTACTGCCCTTGGAGGCATAATTTCTTCTGTAGCTTGCAACAGAGGCGTTTCAATGTCAAAGGGAAGTAAGTATCGCTTTTGCTGCCTAATAACTGCGACCTTTAAAAGACGGTAAAGTAAGCTAAAGGGCAGCAGATCCTGCTTCAAAAGCAGCTCTTTTGTAAAAACATCATACGCTTGCTGCCATAATTTTTCTTCCTGATAGACGCGTTGAAAAAAGGAAAGGGCATGCATTTTCATCTCTTTAGCAGACAGCAGAGAAAATGCAGTAGCAAAAAACTGATTGAGCCTTTCTTTTATTTGATCGTTGCTTTGTCCCAAAGCTTCCATCATCAGCTCTCCCATTTCCTGAATAGACAGGGGAAGCGCGCTGTAGAGGATATCTACCTGTTTTTGCGAAAAATACTGGTTTAAAAACCAGTGAAAACACGCTTTTTGCTGCTCTTGTGATAAAAGCATACTAGCAAAAAATTCCTTGGATGGAGAGAAAAAGCGATCACGAATGTAAGTGTAGCTAAACCCCCTCTCTTTCCAAAAGTCACAAAAAGGAGCAAGCCCTGGTAGCAATCTAAAAGCATGATTTGGGCTGTACATTAAAAGTGTTTTATGTGGATTGGCAACAAAAGTTTCACAAATATTGGAAGGCAGCTCTTTCATCACTTCTAACAGAAAAACAAAAAGATCGGTGGGACTATCGATAGCTCGGCTCTCTTCTGTGAGCTTAAAAGCCCTTGCTACATAGCACTGCACCAAATTTCCTAAAGTGCCACCAGAGAGATAACTCCAAGGAGTTTTGGTCTTTTTATGCGGATCATTTTCAAGGGACAAGACTTGACTTCGATGTAAAGCACTCGATATAAATTCTTGCGTACGCACGTGTAGCATTACCTTAGAGGTAATATGGACAATTTCCTCTTTTCCCCTTTCCCATTTTGCACGATTAATCAATAAAGACTCCATAGCACGAAAAAATTGCACCAAGCAATCGCTAAATTGGTTTTCATTTTGAATGGGAGTCCAAAGAGAAGGGTCGCTTCTGCCATGCTTATACATTAATCGAAATCCAGCAGGGCAATCGTCATACAAAGCACCTGTTTCTTCAAAAAGCTCTGGATCATACACTTCTTGAAAGTAGAGAGGAAAATGGTGCGAATACTCTTCAATCAGAAATTTAAAAAAAGAAGACAAATGCTCAGACATGTGAATGCATTCATCGCGCAATGTTTGATGAGTCTCTAATTCATGCAAATAAATTTGTAGCTCTCCTTTTAAACGACGCACCTTGCTTTCACTATCTGCGCTACGCAAGAGTGCTTGAGTCATCCTTACACGATCAAAGCTCAGCTCGCACTCTTTTTGTAAATCGGTAATTTTTTGATTACTTTCCTCTAAAAGGGACTGTAAGTGGTTCCATATCACCTCACCAATCCCAGAAGAAAGCTTGGGATCAAACCCGAGACTTGCATGCAAATTCCACTTATAAAAGTCTACCTTATGGTCTGCAAAAGACGCTAAAGTGTATTCCCACATTTTTAGCATCGGATGATCGATATAGGAAACAATTAAGTGAAGCGCTCTTTCCATTTGTGCTTTTGTGGGCTTACGTTTACCTATTTTTGTCTGAGAAAAAAATTGCATCAGTGCTTCCACAGTGCTCACACTATGGCTAAAGGGAAATGAGCGCAAACTCCTTATCCCGAGATCATGTAATGCCATTTGAATGGAAGGAACTAAAAACACTTCTTTTGTTATAAAAATAGGTTTTTTTAAATCACCTACTCCAAAGTTTGGACTCATGGGAACGGTATGTTCTTCCCCCTCAATGACTCGCCTAAGCCTATAGGTCGTTAGAAGATCGTACAAATCTTGCAGCATGGATCCAATTTGCTCTGACTGAATAAAAATAGCCGGCGCTGTAGCAAAGCAAGAACCTAAGCTTTGCCGCAAAGGCGCTAAAAGGGCAGAGAAAACCGCTTGTGTGGTATGGTAAGGCATCAAGCGCTTGCCTTTCTCAAAAAGAAGGGAAAATTCGACGAGCTGACTTACATACGTATTTTTCGTAATAGAAAAAAAGCGATGTAAAAGACGACATACCTCTTGATTTTTTTCCACTTCCATCAGCACATAACGCATATGCCGCACTGCCCAGTAGTCAAAGTCGGTATCTGAATAGGGAATATGTAACTGACCAAGAAGGGCAAGGACTTTAGATAATCTATTTTTTACTACCTGTCCTTTTTCATCAATAAGGTGCATAGCCACAAAGCGAGCACGCCTTAGCGCACGAAAGCGGCAATCTTGTTGGAAAGGAGCTAAATTGAAGCCAAGAGATAAGTGCACTTCTTCAGCAAGCTCTAAAATGTCCTCCTCTTTATCAGCCTCCTTCTCACACTGTGCAGAAAGATAGTGTTCTAAAAATAAAGGATGCGTAGGAGGAAGAGATAACTTCTTTTCGCTCACAAAAACCACGTTACTGCGTTTAGACTGCCGTCAAATACGGATTGTAGAATAATATGCGAGAACAACGCAAGCGTGGAAACCATTGCCGCGAGATTGTCTCTCCTGGCAAGCAAAAAGCCAGAAAGAAAGCGCTCCTATTTACAAAACAAGAAAATCTGGGTGAGAGGATTCGAACCTCCGACCCCTAGCACCCCATGCTAGTGCGCTGGCCAAGCTGCGCTACACCCAGACAGAAATAGCAGCGTCCCTCTATAGCTGCTCCAAACCTTCCACTTGGAAGTTCGCCTCTTGAAACTCTTTTAGTCCAATGTGCGCACATTTGTGAATAATTTCTTCCAATGTATCACTAGGTTGCATTTCCGCAGCAGCGAGATCGACCGCAATAGAGGCCGAAAACAGTACCCCTCTGCGAATCCCTTCCACTTTGAAGTTAGCATAAATGCTCTCTTTCTTCCTGGAAATGTTTTTGAAACGAACGAGATTATTTTCACTCAAATCTTTCACCAGCCTCACCCCCTTTACCAATTGGGAAAAGGAGCAATTGTAAATCTGTTCTTTTGTTTCTGTCAATCGTGCTATACTCACTCCTCACAAAATGGAGGAAAGCACATGTTAACTTTGGAAAAAAGCTGGTTTGATTTGCTAGAAGAGGAGCTGCAGCACCCTTTCATGCAAAAGCTACAACAATTTTTACAGCAAGAGGTGCGCCAACATAGCGTGTATCCAGACCTTTCTTTAGTCTTTAATGCATTTAATAAGACCCCTTTCAACCAGGTAAAAGTAGTAATTATTGGCCAAGATCCCTACCACGGCCCTTCGCAAGCACATGGACTTGCCTTCAGCGTTCCGAAAAATGTCCCTCCGCCCCCTTCATTAAAAAATATCTTTCAAGAAATACATGCAGACCTAAATCTGCCTATTCCTTCACATGGCTGTCTGGAAAGCTGGGCACACCAGGGAGTGTTTCTGCTTAACTCTACTCTCACGGTGCGTCAAGGTTTGCCTAAATCACACCACGGATATGGCTGGGAGCTATTTACAGACAGCGTCGTAAAAAAATTAGCACAAAGAAAAGACCCCATCGTTTTTTTGCTATGGGGTAAATCTGCGCAAGAAAAAGGCGCTATTTTAAAAAACTTTTCGCAACACAGGGTTTTAAACGCAGCGCACCCCTCTCCCTTTTCTGCACACAAATTTTTCGGATGCCGCCATTTTTCTAAAACAAACAACTACTTAAAATCATGGGGAAAAAAGGCTATTGATTGGAACCTATAATTGTTTTTATTTCTGCTTTTGAGGTATAATATATGGGTGTTATATCAAAATTATCTAAATACAAAAATTCATCTCTTACATACACAAGACGCAGTGCTATGTTTTGATGGAATAGATGTGAGCATTAAGCTTTGTGGCTCGGGGTGGGAACTGGCCACAGAAGTCCCAGCGGATCACGAAAGTTTTGTAATTAAACGTTTTATTAAAAATACAGAAAGCTATTTAGCTTTTAAAAAAGAAATAGAAGGAATTTTGCTAGATAGAGACTTCTATAAACATGCTTACTCATAGCAGTTTTTTCAAAGAGTGCAACAACTTTTCTTTATCTAAAGTAATAATTTTCACACTAGAATCGTTTTCTCCACAAGACAACTGGATCACTTCTCTCCCCTCTCTATTTTCTAAAAGGAATCCCGATGGAAAAATACACCTTTTTGCAGGATCAGCGGTGCCCATGGGAGGCGTATTGTATAGCGAGTCAAACAAAATGGGATAGTGTGAAATATGGGTCACTCTAAAGGGAGGAGAAGCCTCAAATAAGTACGCTCCCATGACATACCACGTCATCTCCTTTTCATCCACAAAAGAGGAATGAAAAAAACCAAGATAGCTGTCTTGATCTACCTTAACTGCGGGAGTGCCGCCACGAATAACTCCCCAAGAAGAGGGCCAGTGCACGTTTTGAAAAGCCGGAGCCTCTGGAAAGGTCAGGTGTTTCAAACCCCCCGTTTCCATACTGGTTACATCAAAAATGCGATGAGGGTTAATGTAGTACTCAAAGTATAAATGGGAATTTAAGTCTTGGTCAACATATTCGAAAGGCACCCAGTTTTTTTCTACTTGTTGCAGTTGTGGATCCAAAGAGACTACAGACCCAACGGAAAGGGTATTTAGATCAATGTTAGCCACATGCATCGTTCTACAGTAGTATTTTCTTTTTTGCAGCGCATTGTAAACGACATAGGCCTTCTCCCCCACAAGTAAAACTCTGGGATCTTCTGTAGAAGGGTTGTCTAAGTCAAGGGTCTTAAAATTAGAGTCTACCTGGCAAAAATCATGATCTAACTCTGCGCAGCCAATGTGAGAGTCAAATCCATGCATGTTATCGTGTATAACATCATAACGGAAAAAAAGTAGATAGTTCGATCCGTTAGCGATGATAGAAGCGTTGTAAGGCGCATCCACTTCCTCAATATTTATTTTTTTACTGCCAAGAACGATGCCCACTTCTGCAGCATCAGGGACATTTTTCAAGCAGGCTGGAACAAACCTTCCTGCTCTATTGTCTGCCATGGACCTATATAAAAAATCCAAGCTCCTACGTGCTGTTTTATAGGCTTGATAGTTAGACTCACTCTTACGACGGAGTTTTTTTAAATCTCTTTCAACCTGAAAAACTGTCACAGATAAGGCTAGCACCAAAAGACATAGAAAAAAATTTTTCATATATTTCCATTCAAGAATTTACTAAAAAAGAGTAAAGGGCCATAAAGGAGGATCTTACTCACGGAGAAGAAATAAATCAATTGCAATTTAGAATTTGATATCTCCAGACAACGTAATAGCCGTTTCATTAATCATCCTTACTTCTATGTTACACGCATAGGCTTTTTTATCGGTAAGCGACGTTCCCAAATGTATACCAATCAAGCGCTGATTCTCCAACACAAAACCGCGCGCGCTAAGGCCTTGAGAGGGAATAGCACAAAAACGGGCCTTTGCTTTTGTATAATGCACTCCTGCATAGGGCACGAGGTTATTGACTGTGTACGATAGCGCACTACTTACCTGCCACCCTGTGAAATCAATGGTGGAGGTAGGGGCGGATACGGGAATGCCATTGGTTGTCATCCACTTAAGGCGAGGATTGGCTTTTTTATATCCCCACTTCACTCCCAAAGCATACTCTTTATAACGACATGCTATTGCATTAATGCCAAAGCCGAGACTTAAAGCGCTTTGGCTGCTATAGCGGTTTTGCTGGCTTATAGCAGGCCTATGTACGCAGGCTATTTGCATGGCGCCAACTTCTCCAAATACTTCTATTTGGTCATAAAATACAAGAGAGAGCACCCCTTCACTTGTTATGGTAGAAAATCGATCAATTGTATGGAAATTCTGATCTGTTCGCTCCATATCTTGATCTAATGTGATGTCTAAAGCCGCGCCCATTTTGAGCCCAAGCTTAGATTTTTTTGTAAAAATTCCCTCTACCAACATGCCAGGGCTCGAAGGGCTTTTTGCAGAAAAGGCCAACAAAGGAGAGGAAAAAGCAACAAAAAGTAATAAATACCACTGCATTGGAAACAAGGAAATACGTTTTAGAAATCTCAAAATACACTTCTCCTTAGATCTTTAATTGGGGAATAGTCGACTGGGAATAAGGGCGCCTAGAAAGTAGCGGCGCAATTTCTTCTTTTAAAAACTGGAGCGTTTGCTCTTTTGCGCGTCCAGTAAAGCTGGCACTTGCAAAAATGCTTTCTACCTCTGACTTAGAAACTTTTAACCTTTTTTCCTTAGCAATCTGCTCTAGTAGCCACTCTCTTTTATTTTTTTGCTGTTTAGCCTGATTTGTGAGGTCTTGCAACAAATCGTGTGCCAGCTGGCGATCTACGTGCCGGCTTACTGCTTTTACTAGAATCTGTTCTACGGAAAGAAAAGGAACAGCCTGTCTTAAACGCTCTTGAATCACCTTTACGTGCACTTTTAATTTAGGCAAGGTATTGCCCAAAATATTTAAAATACTGTCTGCGCAAAGAAATGCCTCTGGAAGTGTGATTCTACGGTTAGCCGAATCGTCTAATGAACGCTCTAGCCATTGCAAGCTTGCTGTTTGCAATGTATTGGAGACCAAATTCATCAAAAACCGAGACAAGCTGCATACCCTTTCCATCCGCATAGGATTGCATTTGTAAGGCATAGCAGAAGAGCCCACTTGCCCCTCACCAAAAGGTTCGTGAATCTCATCCATATGGGATAAAAGACGTAAATCGGTGGCCATTTTATGCGTCGACGCACCGAAATTTGACAAACTGAAAACAACATTAGTATCAATTTTTCTCGGATATGTTTGGGTAGCAATAGGCACGATATGATCAAATCCCATCTCTTTTGCGACAAAACGGTCCAGCGCCTCCACCTTATCGCTGCTGCCAAGCATCGATAAAAAAGCATCCTGCGTTCCTACCGCTCCCTTGGCTCCAAGTAGGGGAAGGTGCCTTTCTTGAAATTGGATCATCTGAAAATCGGACTTCAAATCTTGGATCCACGTAGCAACACGTTTGCCCAAAGTAGTGGGCTGCGCCATTTGCAGGTGCGTGTATCCCAAAACTGCTAAATCACTATATTTTAAAGCAAAATGACTTAAGCTTTCCAACACCGACAAAACCTTAGAGCAGATTATCTGCATGGCCGCCTTCATTTGAATAAGGTCTGTGTTATCCATTACATAAGCCGATGTAGCGCCCATATGAATCACTCCCTTGGCTGACGGACATGCTTCTCCAAAAGCATGAATGTGCGCCATTACCTCATGGCGCGTTTGTCTCTCAAGCTCGCCGACTCTGTCAAAATCAATATCTGCTACCGCTTTCTCCATACACGCGATTTGGCTGTCTTCAATACACATTCCCAAAGACTTCTGCCCTTTAGCCAAAGCCACCCACAATCGACGCCACGTCGTGTATTTGAACTCTCTAGAAAACAAATGGAGCATCTCTTCAGAAGCATACCGGTCTTGAAAAGGGGTTTGGTAAGTCATAGTAATTGCGATTGGATCACGCTTAGTAAATGCAGCGCAGTTTTCTTCTGTTTTTCATCCAACTTTGGCGGATCCCTTTTCACTTCTTGCGCTACTTTTTTTAGTAAAACCAGCGTTGCCTTTGCAGTATCTGTTTTTCGCTTATCTTTAGATTTTAACGGAAATTTTTCACGAAGCTTCAAAAGCAGCTGCTGCTTTGTTTCCCCAAATTGACAGCTACTGATAAAGGCTTGCTTTTGGCCTCTATCAGCTTCCCTGCTCGAAAGGCTATAAATTACCTGCTTGGGCAACCCGTCTACTTTGTTTTGCAAATCTACAGAAAGCGAAATGTACAGCTCGTAATACTGTAAGAAGTTGTAGGGTGTTTGTCGATTGCCATAAGTGCTGAGCATCCACTGCGTAAAGGTGCCATCTTTATACTTTTTCAATACGGTCTGTGCTTTCTTTATCCGCTCACCATGCAAAATCACAGACTGATTATGAATGGCTTTCACTTCCGACGTAAGGGTGAGTAAAAGAGACAAATCTTCATTTAAAGTGCTACTTTTAGTCGCATTTTTTTTCAACAAGTGGCTTAGTTGCTCTTTTTCTTTATTGCCCAAAGGAGAAACATTAAAAACACCGGAAAAGCTAGACAACTGCCCCGACTGAGAAAGGGCAGCAAGCGAGCTTGTTTTCTTGGCCACTTCCGACTTAAATCGCTTAGACAAAAGCTGATTAAATTTTCCCATCTTAGTTTACCGTGTCAAGCGGCTGTACATGCCCTTCCCCTATACTCGCAGGAGAAGCAACTCGCTTTTCCATACGCGCTAAAAGCTCACGTGTGAGCTGAATATAATCTTCGCTACTACGGCTTTTAGGAGCCACCTCAAAAACTGGCTTTCCATAAATAGCCGCTTCAGACACCTTAATATCGCGTCGCACCTTGGTTTCTAAAACCTTGCTTGGAAAGGTTTCTTCTATAAGCTCCAAAAAAGCCTCGTTATTTTTTCCTCGAGCATTCCAAAAAGAAAGAACCACTCCCAGGACAGCAATGGGATGACGAGCACCGATGTAGTCGATAAAATAGGAAAGACGCTGCAAACCTTTTACACTATAAAACTCTGGAGAGACACACACCAAGCCATGTTGCGCTGCGATCAAAGCGGACTCTGTCAACCAGCAAAGGGAAGGGGGAGTGTCAACAATACAAATGTCATACTCAAGGGGAGAGAGGATATCGCGAACCCGCTCATGAGAATAGCGATCAGAAGCCAAAGCTCCCGTCACTTCAATTCTTTCCAGCCAAGTGTCTGCCGGGATTAGGTCCAAATTTTGAATTCGCGTCGACAAAATAACTTCATTCACTCCTTTTTTCTTTTGCAAAACCGGCGCCAAGCTGTCGTAGTGATCTGGATCATAACCAAGCCCTGCTGTCAAATTTGCTTGGGAATCAAAATCGAGCAGCAACACTTTTTTTCCATGAAATTGAGCCAGGGCAGCTCCAAAATTCAAAGAAACAGAGGTTTTAGCCGTTCCCCCCTTAAAACTGCTTACAGCAATAACTTCCATCTAACCTCCTCTGGTAAACGGCGAATCTAACAAACGCTTGTCGTATTCTTCCCGGACTCTGTCCACGAAAGATCCAACTGCCACTTCACCGTGGACAACATTGTCTCGAGTTCTCAAGCTGACGGTCTGATTGTCTACCTCACGATCTCCAATTGTCAACATGTAATTTACCTTTTGAAGCTGAGCCTGGCGCACTTTTTTCCCAATAGATTCTGGCGAAGCATCCACTTCGCAAAGAAAGCCTGCGGCTCTTATTTGCGCACAAATCTTATCTGCATATTCCAGATGCACATCTGCAACCGGAAGAAGGCGAAAAGGCTGCGGGCTTAACCAAAGGGGAAACTTGCCCGCAAAATGTTCTATGAGAACACCGAAGAAGCGTTCGATAGACCCATAAAGAGCGCGGTGAATCATGATGGGCCTTTTGAGGAGCCCCTCTTTGGACTTATATTGCAAATCGAACCTCTTGGGAAGCGAAAAATCGAGTTGAACCGTTCCGCACTGCCAAGAACGCTTAAGAGCATCTTTGATATGCAGATCAATTTTAGGACCATAAAAAGCTCCATCTCCTTCATTGATTCTAAAGGGGTGGCCCCAGGCCTCTAGCGCTTTTGTCAAGCCTTGCGTCGCAGCATCCCACTCCTCGTCGCTACCCACTGTTTTTTCTTTTTTTGGCCGAGTGGAAAGCTCTAAAGAATAGGTCAATCCAAATGTAGAGTAAAGCTTGTCTGCAAGTCTCAAGACTTCAAACACCTCTTTTTCAATGTCTGACTCTTGCATAAATATATGCGCGTCGTCTTGGTGGAAGCTACGCACACGAAAAAGCCCATTCACCGCTCCAGAAGCTTCATAGCGATGGACGTGTCCAATTTCTGCCACCCTCTTGGGAAAGTCTCTATAGCTGTGTGCCTTAGAGAGGTAGTAGAGCATACATCCAGGACAGTTCATAGGCTTGATAGCAAACACTTTTTCGTCAATCTTGCTAAGAAACATATTCTCTCGGTAATGGTCCCAGTGGCCAGACTGCTCCCAAAGGGTTTTATCCATTATTTGAGGCGTTTTAATTTCCTCATATCCCAAACTCGCTTGTTGCTCTCTTAAGTGATGTATTAGCTGGTTCCAAATAAACAACCCTTTCGGATGGATAAAGGGCATGGCAGGCGATTGAACATGAAAAGAGAACAAGTCTAACTCTTTACCAATCCGCCGGTGATCTCTTTTTTGCGCCTCTTGTTGCTGAAACAAGTACTCTTTTAACAAAGCCCTATCCGGAAACGCAATTCCGTAAATCCGAGTAAGGGAAGGGTTGTTACTGTCCCCTTTCCAATAAGCGCCAGATGTCTTTAGCACCTTGAAGGCTTTGATTTTTCCAAGAGAAGGCAAATGAGGCCCTCTACACAAGTCCAAAAATTCTCCTTGGCGATAAGCAGTAATAGGGGCGTCTTCTGCAAACCCTTCAATCAACTCTTTCTTAAAAAGGTTTGCGCTAAAGACATCCAAGGCCTCTTTTTTTCCCTCAAAACAGAGCCGCTTGGGAACGAGTCCTTCCTTAAGGATCTGCCGCACCTGAGCCTCAATTTTTCCGAAATCCTCTTCCGTCAGTTGCAGGTTTGCAAAATCGTAATAAAATCCTTGCTCTATCGGGGGACCAATCGTCGGGATCGCTTCAGGCCAAAGACGCAAAACCGCCTGCGCCAAAACATGGGCCGAGGTGTGCCAAAAAATCGCTTTTCCCAAAGGATCTTCGAAGCTCACAAAATCGATCTCGCTTCCCTCTGTTATAGGGGTTGAAAGATCGCACGGAGCCTTGTCTAGCAAAAGGGCAAGCGCCTCTTGAGGCTCCGTTAATTTTAACGCGCGCGCCACATCGCACCCAGTCGAATGCGATTCCAACTCTATCCTCTCTTTTCTATACCAAGCCTTCATGAATATCCAATCCTGCACATGTGCTTTTGCAAGTTTACTCCAGATGGCAAAAAAGATAAAGCAGAGCCTTGAAGGTCAATTTTGTTCAACGCCACTTGTTGAAAAAAATGTCAATAAAGTGTGAAAAGAGGGAGTAGGTGTTCAAAAGTTGCAACTTATCAACCTGTTGTGAACAGGTTTTAAACACTCATTTTCTCTCGGAAAATGCAGAGTTTTGAACTTTTCCACATAATAAAAGGAAGAAGAAATTTATATAGTTATATATACTCTTATTCGTTTGTTTGGAAATGTTGAAAACCCCAAAAGGCGCTGTGAACACTTTATTTGACTTAAGCGATTTCCCCTTAAAAGATTTTTTTTTAGAGGAAAGTCCATGGACAATATTGGAGCAGTTGGAAATGTGTTTTGGCAAAGTGGAGCTTGGAAAAATAAAAAGCCCTCTCCCATCTTCTGTCCATTTAATAAACGCTGATCAGATTACGATAGAGTCAGATGTAGACATTGCGCCTAATGTGTGCATTGAAGGGCCAAGCTTTATTGAAAAGAAGGCTCGGCTAGGGTTTGGAGCCTATATCCGGCCTTTTTCTTATATAAGCTACGGAGCTTTGGTTGGCCACTGTACGGAAGTTAAGCACTCTATTTTGCTAAAAAATGCAAAAGCGCCCCACTTCAACTATGTGGGCGATTCCATTTTAGGCGCAAATGTAAACTTAGGAGCTGGCGCTGTTTGTGCTAACAAACGGTTTGATTCAAAGCCGATCACAGTGGTTTACAAAGGGCGTAAGATACCAACACTTATGAAAAAGCTAGGCGCTATTTTGGGAGATGGAGTGCAGGTTGGGTGCAGTTGTGTACTCAATCCAGGCACCATTTTAGAAAAATACGCGGTACTATCCACCAAAGGAGTACGTTTTCCGAGACAAAAATCTCAGGCGCTTTTTAAGGAGCGCTAGGCAAGCTAACGCTGAGTAAACTGCCAGCAAGCATCTAACACCAAGTCTTTTTTTTCTTTGCTAAGGTGGCTTATGGAAGACTCCACGTTTTTTAAACCCATTAAAAACTGTTTTCTAAAAGGCGGATACTTTTTGCAAATACTGTGAATTAAGTCCACCTCTTCTTTTATATTTTCTGAGCCGATCATCTGTTCGATGTTTAGAAAAAGAGCGTTTCTTAATCTTTGGGATAGGGGAGCTATTTTCTGTTCAAATCCATCTTGGCTTATCTTTTCCAAAAACTGTCTACATTCCTTGGCAGTGTTTAAAAATTCGCGATGCCTTTTATACTCTTCAGAATCTTCAATGCAGTCTGTTTTCTTATACAAGCGACTAGGAGCGCTGCCAAGACGTTCTCTACAGAATGGAATGGATGAAATAATGCTTTTCAAAAGCCACCTCCAGATAATTTTATCCTTAACGAGTAGTTGTTCTACCCGCGTTGTTGTTTTGGACGGCAGCTGTTACAGCGTTAACAGCTGTTACGCCGATAAAACCCAAAGAAAGCCCAATCGCAGGCATATAAAAATCATCTGACAAAGAATCTGTTTCTCGAGCTTCTCTAAAAAGTTGTGCAGCGATGAAAATAGCGCAGGCTGCTCCTTGGGTCATTTTCGTTGGGTCGAAGGTGGCTAATGTTCGATTTCTCAGAATCGCCAAAAACGAAGGCCTTTGTTCATTTGACTTTGCTTTATTATCATTAAGAACTTTTGTTGCAATATCACGTATGTGCCTTAAGTTGTTGTCGTTTAAATCGAAAGCCTCCATCGATTCAATAACTTCTTCTGGGGCAAGTTTTGCCATTTCAATCATCCTGCCTTTTAATTCTAAAAAGGCCTCTTCTTTGTTGTGGAATTTATTTAATACTCCGCTAGACAACACAGAGAAAACCCATTTATAACTCTCTCTTCTTTCCTTAGTTCGAAGGTCTTCTCTTAGCCTTTCTAGATTTAAAGATGGTGGATCTCCCTCTCTTATTTTTAAGGAATATTCTTGCAAGTTGATTCCACTAACCATATTCGACTCCTCTACTTTTCAAAGACCACCCTTTACAGCGGACATTTTAACAGAAGGTGGATATTTCTCTCTACAATTTTTGTGAATGCAACTTTCATATTTGCTCTGAGTTGCCAAAACACTTTCTACAGAATGGAATGGATGAAATAATGCTTTTCAAAAGCCACCTCCAGATAATTTTACGCTTAAGTTTGGGGGATTGCTCTATTCTATAGTATTGCTTTGTATTTTTTATGTAGAAAAGAAACTATAGGCTCTTTTAAAATTTCCACATTGTGGATACGAACCTGGAGCTATTTCGATGAATGTTTTTTTTCGCTTGTTGTTGGTTTGCTTAATGGCTACAGCTGCACTAGTATACGCAGAAGATATTGATGCGGAGAGCAAAGACGCTGCCAGCGAGTTAGATGTTATAAGGGATTGGATTAATACCAAGAGGCAGGTAACTGTCAAAGAGAGGGGAGGAAGCCTTTCTTTGAGTGGGGAGGTGCGTACAGAACTACAATCGACAAATGAGAAGAAAGACGGTATTCGGCAGTTAGGGCATGGTGGCGCTGTGGAAGATAGCGCTTCTAGGGCCTTCGATGTTGAGTTCAACCTCATGCTAGACTACAGAGCCGAGCGCACGTGGGGAGCTGTGAAGGTGAAGTTTGACAACAATGCAGGAACGAGCTCTGGGACTATGAATAAGATTTCTTTAAGTCGTGCCTATTTGGGTGGCCGTGCGCTGAGTAGAGACACTTACACCGTCGATGTAGAGTTTGGTCGACAAAACCTGAGTAGCTTGTTTGATTCTCAGGTACAGTTCTCTTCTACTTTTGATGGCATTATCGTGAAGTATGACCAGGCGTTTGATCGTCTTGGAGATTTTTTTGTTCACGCTGGTCCTTTTTTGGTCGATGAAAGAGTGGATCAATATGCTTTTGTCGGCGAAGCTGCCCTTTTAAATGTTTTAGGGTCAGGCTGGTATGCTAAGTGTTCTTTGATTGATTGGAATACAAAAACGCAAGAGAGTCTAGTCCAGCAGCGTCGTTTTCGTTTTTTGAACATACAGGGGATCTTGGGATACAAGTTTAGACAGTCTTCGTGGAATAAGCTATTAAATTTTTACGTTGCGGCCTTGTCCAACTTAAGCGCGCACCCTCTTCCGATTCCTCGCTCTACAACAGATCCAAGCACATTGCATGACAAGTTTAACCATGCCTATTATGCTGGATTTTCTATCGGTGAGATAAAACAGAAAGGAGATTTTGCGCTCAACGTATGCTACCAATATGTGGAGCCTCAAGCAGTTCCAGGATTTGACGTCTCTGGAATTGGTCGTGGGAATGCTGCTGGAACCGGTCTTTACAGCACTCAAAAAGATGGCAGTGGCGATCCAACCACTCTGCAAAATGCTGGCGGTAATAGCAACTACAAAGGATTTGCGGTAGAATTTGTTTACCTACTAACGAGCAACTGGACTGTCTTTCAAAGCTGGAAGCAGTCGGTTAACCAAACAAGTCAAGTAGGTCCTTCGTCTCGATACAAGCAGTACGAGATCGAGTTAATTTACGCTTTTTAGTCTGCGTGGTGATTACAAAAGCAATATATCCGGGAACATTTGACCCACCAACGCTCGGTCACCTCGATATCATTAACCGTTGCTTGTGTTTTTGTGATACGCTCTATGTTGGCGTTGGCATGAACTTATCCAAGTCCAGTCCCGTTTTTTCCTCCCAAGAGCGAGTAGTGTTGCTTGATCGTCTTTTTCAGCGTGGATGTAAAATTAAGGTGGTTGCTTTTCCTGGCCTTTTGGTCGACTTTATTAAAAACCATTCGGTAAATCTGATTATTCGCTCTTTTCGTACAAGCGCTGACATAGATTTTGAGACTGCGCGAGCTAATTTGAACAGGCAAATGAGTGGTGTAGAAACGCTGTGGATAGCTTCAGCGCCGCAGTATCGTGATCTTAGCTCAACGCTGATACGGGAAATAGGCAGGGGAGGAAGGCCTCTTAGCGATTTTATCCCTCAAGCAATTGTAAAAGATGTAGAAGAGCGGCTAACTGGTGGATGAAATGACCGTTGCGCAAAAAAAGTCATTGCCTGCCTTAGCTGCTATGTCTTGAATGCCCCTCTCTTTGCTGTCTATACCTTGATCGCTTTCATTTTATACAAAGATTTAGGCGCCTCTCCGATCCAGATTACCGCTTTAGTAGCCGTAAAGCCAGTAGTTGCTGTATTTTCTTCCTATTGGAATGGGTTTTTTCCGGTGGCTCAAGGTTGCCTTAAAGTGAACTTAGTGGTGGCAATGGTGCTTGGGTCTGTTCCGGCGCTTTTTTTCCCTTTTTTTGACAGTGCGTGGCCTTTGGTTATTTCTTTTGGTATCTATTTTTTTGCCGAAAGAGCCATTATGCCAGCTTGGATGGAACTAGTGAAAGTTTCTTTTACACGATCTGATCAGTCTCAGGTTGTTTCCCACGGGTCGCTGATTATGTTTATGACTTCAGCCGCACTTCCTATTTTGGTTGCACCTTTTCTAGATCACTACAACCAATCTTGGAAATGGATTTTTCCCGTCTTGGGAGTAATAAGTTTGGGAAGGCTTCCTTTTCTTCTCTATCTGGCAAAATTGTTTCCGTCAGAGCAAAAAGCAAGCAGCTCGAGCGTTTGCACGATTTTTTCTCCTTTTAAGGAGGGGCATCGACTTCTTTGTCAACGACCAGATTTTGCTTTTTACCAATTGATTTTTTTTTGCGGTGGCTTAGGACTCATGGTCATGCAGCCGTGTTTGCCCGAAATTGTACAGACAAATCTTAAGCTTTCTTACAAACAAATCGCTGCTGCAGTCGCTTTATGCAAAGGAGTTGGATTTGCTGTGGCAAGGCCTGCGTGGTCGCGCGCTTTACACAAAACAAACATTTTTAAGTACTGCGCTGTTGCAGCTTTATTCGCGGCTTTTTCCATTTTGTTTATTCTCCTCTCAGAACATTTACCGCTCGGCATCTATTTTGCTTTTGTTTTGTATGGTATAATGCAGGCGGGAAGTCAATTGAGCTGGCAGCTTGGGGGGCCTATTTTTTCGCCAAAAAGCGATAGCTCAGTGTATACAAATGTCAATGTTACTTTTGTGGGAATCAAAGGATGCTTGGGCCCACTTCTTGGAGGGCTGCTCCATGCTAAATTAGGAGCTGCTGCTGCCCTCTATGTTGGAAGCATTTTTTGTTTTTTGGGGTTTTGCTTGGGGTATTTTGGAAGTGTTAAGATCCCCCTTTTGCATCAAAGCCGTGATGGGTTGTGAACCTCACATGCGCTCTTCCAAAAAAGTGTTTCTTTTCTTGCGTTATTTCTAGAATTTGCAGTGGGGTTTTTTGTAGCCTTTGTAAGGTTTTGGGGCTGGGTGGCTTCAAAAAACAGGGAATGCCTTCTTGGCGGTGGATTTTCGATAAGAGCTTTTCTTCTTCTTCGGTACTTTGAAATGGGTAGAAAAAATGAATGCAGGACAGTTGTTTTAGCCAAATGTCTTTTTTTTGCTTACTTTGTCTTACTATGCAAAAGTGAATATGGGGATGGGACGCCGCAACCAAAAGCAGACAGCGGAAGCGGGAAGAGGAGAGGAGCAGAGGGGACAGCCCTTTTTCAGGCGAAGGGTCAAAAGAAGAGAGCTTGTAAAAAGGCCATAGACAGATTTGGGCAGCTTTGTTAAAAAACCAGTTGGCAAGCTGAGAGTTGATACAGCAGACGATGCAAAGGAATATAAGTCCAATAAGCGCAAAGCCACTAGCGCTTTGTAACTTTAACGTGTCGTAAAATATGTAAATACAAATAGGGGCGAGCAAGACGCCACAGAAGCTTAAAAAATTAGAAACAGCGACAATTTGTCCCCGGTCTTGTGGTGGGCTTTGCGTTTGAATAAAAGTGTCAAAAGGGACAATAAATAGCCCTCCAAAAAAACCAATCACAAACAAAAAGGTGGCAGCAGTAATAAGGGTTTTTCCAAAAATTGCAAGCAGGAAGGTTAAGACAACAAAAAACAGTCCACTTACGCAAGAGATCCCAATTTCAGGCCTTTTTTTTGAAAGCTTTCCTGAAATTAGCGCCCCTAGCACGATCCCAACAGAGGTGATGAAGAAAAGATACCCTCCCCACTCGGGACTCAAGTGGAGAGCCTCCACAGAAAAAATCACAATATTTAACTGAAAATAAGCGCCAATAAATAAAAACGTAGCAGCCCCGAATAAAGAAGTCAGAAGAAAAGGAATCGGTTTGATTTTTTTCAGTGTTTTGTAAATGTCATAGAGAAAAAATGTCGACATTTTTTTGTTGTTTTTCTGAGGAGGGGTTAAGGGAATGCAGAGGCTGCTTATGTAGCCAAAAATGGCAATGATAGTGCAAATAAAAGCGGCGAAAGGGAAATTTTTATTGGTAACTTGTGTGATTAAAGAGGCTAAAAAAGTGCCTATTATGATGGCAAGATAAGTGGAACCTGCAATCAACCCGTTTGCTTTGCCAATGTTTTTCCGGTCCGTGAGCTCTAAGATAATGCTATATTTTGGTGGTCCGAAAAGGGCGCTTTGGAGGGAAAGAAAAAACAGCAAGGTATAGCTTGCTACTGCACTTTTTAGAGCAAAAGCCACAATGCCCGCTGCAGTAATAAGGATTTCTGTGAATTTGAGGTAGACAAGTATTTTTTGCTTGCTAAACCGATCCGCAAAAAGTCCTGCTAGATTGGAAAAAAGAAGGAAGGGGGTAACATAAACAATGCCCGCCCAAAATAAAATGGTAGCAGAGTATGCTTGTCCCAGAGCAGCAATAAAAAGAAAGACAATAAAGTACTTAAAAGCGTTATCATTAATGGCACCGAGGGACTGGGCGACGTTGAGAAAGTGTATGCTGTGCCTTTGCCTAAAAAGGCTAGGCTCTTTGACCCCCAATCGGTGGAGCGCTCCGTTGATTATTTCTTTTTTTCGATAGCGAAAGAGCAAGATTATCTCCAAAGTCTGTTGTTTAAGGATTATTGTATGGATCGAGAGGAAAAAAAACCTACGATTTTCTTGGCAAATAGCCACGCCCAGCTTATGCAAAGAGCCCTTTTTTCTATCGATCAGGCCCCTTTGCTTTGTAAATGCTATGCTGTCGTGGAAAGTCCTTTGGTCGAATATCAGTGGAAGCTTGCTATGTTGCAAAACAAAGGGAGTTTAGGCATTTGTACGTTAACGTTGCAGCAGCTACTGTCCACCCTTTTTCCCTCCACTCATTTTCCCGATCGTAAAATTCTCGCTCTATATATTGAAGGGTGGCTAAAGAAAACCGAAACTTTCAAGACACAAGATGAAGCGATCATGGCCGATGTTGGAAAGACGTTGGCTTTGGAGTTTTGGGAAAGGGCTTTTTACGGGGCAAAAAAACCGCTTTTAGACTGGCAAGAGCCTCTTTGGAAAGAGGTTTGGCAAAAGTGGGACGCCTACGAAAAACTCCTTACTTTTCCACTTCCCCAAGAGCCCTTGCAAATACACCTCATCGATGTTGGGCCTCTTTCAGAAATAATGAGCACCCTTTTTCATCGACTAGAAAAAAAACATGGACTCTTTTACTACCATTTATGCTCTTCTCCTCTCTATGTTGGTGATTTGCATACCGATAGTAGACGATTTTTTTTCAAACAAAAAGCACAGAACAATAAAGAAACAGCGGAAGACTTTTTAGAAGAAAGCTCTTACCTTTTAAGGAATTTTGGAGAACATGAAAGGATAGGGTTTGCCCAGTTAGAGGACAAGGAAGGGGTGTGGTTGGATGCTATGGAAGAGATCGCCATCACTTCGAAACTATCGAGTGTGCAATCTGCTATTGCCCTGTGTGAAAAGGAGGAAAATTTTTTTCAACAAGAGGATGCGACTCTGACTTGCAGTAGTTTTGACAGCGGCTATGAAGAAATCAGACACCTCCGCAGCGTTATTTGCCAGGACTTAGCTGATGGCGCTTTTGCTCATGAAATTACCGTTTTAGCCCCCAACATAGAGAAATACATCTCTTTTATTGAAATGTTTTTTTCCGAGCAAGGCGCGTATCAGAGCTTTGGCAAAAAAATTTCTTCCCCTTCTTTAGTGAATTTACTTACTTTTCTGCAAAGCCGATTTAGTTTGGAAGACGTAGAAGCACTTTTAAAAGATCGAGGACTATCTGCTTTCCAAAGTGCATCTGAAAAAGAGCTGATTATAAAATGGGGAAAACAAGGAAATTTGAGATGGGGGACCCACGCTCTGCACAAAGCGTCTGCTTTGTTGGACACTTGCGGAAAGCAAATACAAGAAGAGGACGTTGGTAGCTGGAATTTTGTGCTAACAAGGCTGCTTTTGAGCTTGGCTGCCAATAAAATGCCTGGGTTTGTTCATACATCTATATCTCTCACAGATGCTCCTTTTCTGTATAAACTGATCGCCTGGTTTGAAGGACTAGAGTTAGCGCGAGCCACCATTTTCAGCGAAAGAAAATCAATTAAGGATTGGCTCTATTTTCTTTTCAAATTAACAAAAGAATATTTAAATGAACTCGCTATGCCCTTTTTCATTGAAATAAAGGAAAAACTACACAGACTTTTGGAAGAAACAACTCCTTTACATTTTTCTTGCATCTATAAATTTTTGGAGGCGTCCACAGAATACAATGGATCCTACGTTGGCTCCCATCACCTTTCTAAAATCACTTTCAGTTCTATAAAAAGAGGGGGCATTGGGAATGTCAAGCGGCTGTACTTGATAGGGATGGACGAAGAGAGTTTCCCAAGAGTAGAAAAAGCAGCGCTTAGCAATAAAATACCGCAGTCGGTTGAAGATCGGGGGTTTCTCCTGCGCGCTTTGATGGCGCCAACCCATTTGAAAATTAGCTATGTGCATTTAAACGCAGACGGAAAAAAACAAAGGCTTTCTCCCTATCTTGAGGAAATCCTTTTGAAAGCAGAAATAAAACAAAGCCCTATTTCTTCAAAGACGAGCGGTAAATTTGAAGAGCAAAATCCATTTGCAACGACTCCCTTACGTCTAAAAGACACTGAAGAAGAATCTTTGGATTTACAAGAACTGATGCGTTTTGCTGCCCATCCAATTCGCTTTTTTTATCGATCTATTTTGGGAATATATCTGGAGCGATTTAAGGTGCCGTTTGAAGAAGAGCTTTCTTTATCTGGAAAGGTGAAGTGGAGGATTAGGCAAGCTGTAAAAAGAGGAGAGGCTCCTTTGGAAAGGCTAGAGCTTGAAGGCGCATTGCCTTCTGGGTATTTTTCTTCACTCGGATCTCTTGAGTGGGAGAAAGCGCAGCAAAAATACGAAGAGCAGCTGCAGCGCTTTGAGGTGGGTAGGGTCGAGTGCATTGATTTAGATGGAATGAGAGTTGGCAAAGGGGAAATTGTAGGGACAATTGAAGGCGTTAGTGATAAAGGGCTGTTGATAGAGGGGAAAAATACTCTTGCTACATGGGTAGAAAATTATCCAAAAATCTTGATTTTTTGGTCTTTGTTTCCTGAAAAAGGGATTTTGTTTTTAGAAGATGGCGCTGCGTGTGACTACTTGGCTATTGCTCCTGACCATTTAGAGGCCTATTTGCGCTATTTCTACACAGCAAAACAGACCCCGTCTCCTTTGCTTCCCCTTTTCAGTAAGGCGTTTTTAGCTGATGGAAAGCTTCCTTCTTTTCAAAACCAAGATCCCTATTTATCCAAGGTAGCTCCTTCTTTGACAGAGTTTTTTGAGTCTATTAAGGAGGCTTGGAGCCCGGTGTTTCAACAAATTTTTAGCCCAGTAACAGCAGTGATGGAGACGCATGCTTTTGTTTGATTGTTTAGATCCATCGCAAGAAATTTTAGGCAAATACCTTGTCGAAGCTTCTGCAGGGACGGGAAAGACGTTTGCGATTCAGCATATTGTTACCCGCTTAATTGTCCAATGCGGCGTGCCTATAGAAAAAATTCTCCTCGTCACATTCACAAAAGAAGCAACTCGAGATTTAAAAAGGAGAATTCGCAGCAATTTAGAGGCCTGTTTAGCAGGTTTGCATAAACATTTGCCCCCTTTTCCCTATCTTGGAAAGGATTTGCGCTCAGAAAGGCATCGCTTGGAGAAGGCTTTGTATGACTTTGACAAGGCAGCTGTATATACGATCCATGGATTTTGTCACAAAATGCTACGCGAATTTATGTTCGAGGCCCCTGTCGATTGCTGGGTCTACCAAGAAATAGACAATGCTCAAACGCTGTTTGTCCTTTTGGATTATTTTAGAGTCCGAGGAAAAGAACAACTGCTTAAAATTGAGCAGTGGGAGCTTCTCTTAAAGCACCATCGTTATGATTTGGCTCATGTTGTGCAAGCTGTAGCAAACAATTTAGGCCAAGAGCTACAAAAATGCCCTTCCACGGATATAGAAGAGACGTTGCCAAAAGATTTGGATGCCGGCAAGCTATTGGAAGATTTTCTTGTACATAGTAAAAATTTCAAAGGGATTTGTAATCGGCAAAAAGAACCTAAAAACAGCTATGTAAAACAGTGGGAGATACTAGTAGAGTATTTAACAGGCAGCCGGGAGGACCTGATTACCCCTCTTTTACAATACAAAGACTGCTTGTTAGAGCGGTTCATGGAAACTAACTTAAAGAAAACTATCACAAAAGATGCTCTAAATTATCCATCTTTATTAGAAGATATAAGGAAAAATTTATTTTATCCTCTGCATTTTGCCAAAAATCCACAAAAAATTGAAAATACCCTTTTTGCTAGTATTCCCTCTGAAGTGGTGGTGAGCGCAGATCTGTTTTTATACAAAATGCAAAAGGCATTTCGCAGTCATGCTTTTGTAAATGCAGTAAGAGGCCTTTATGAAGCGGTTTTAGTCGATGAATTTCAAGACACAGATAAAACGCAGTGGGACATATTCACTTCTTATTTTCTAAACGCGCCTTTGAAAACTTTATGTTTTGTGGGGGATCCAAAGCAGTCTATTTACTCTTTTCGCAAAGCAGATCTAAATGTGTATTTAAAGGCAAGAGCCGCGCTAAAGACGCAGTATTTACAAACGAATTATCGGTCTTGCCAAAGCCTTTTAGATGCGCTGAACACCCTTTTTTCAAAGCCAATTTCAGGCAACTGGCTTTGCTATAGACAGCAACTATTTTATGACCCTGTTCATGCGGGCAGAAAGGAGCATGTGAATATAGAGGATGAGAAAAAAGCGCTCCATTTTTTCTTGATACAAGGGTCTTCTTCTCAGCGAAGATGGCCTACTATTTGCATGGAAGAAAAGGTTCTAACACACATTGCAGCAGAAATTGTCCACTTAAAGGACCAAGGTTTTGACTTTACAGATATGGCTATTTTAGTCAAAGACCGATTTCAAGCAACGAGAGTAGAGGCCGTTTTGTCCCGTTTTTGTTTGCCAAGCCAAACAGTTAGGGGGATATGTCTTACGAAGACACTTGCTTTTTCCTGGATGAAAAATTTGCTACAAGCCTTAGAGCAGGGCAGTTTTGGTGCAGTTAAGCATTTTTTATTTCATCCTATCATGGGGTGGGAGGGGACAGATTTGCATGATCATAGCGCAAAATTCCAAGAAGCTTTTGTAGAATTTATAGACATAAGACGGGAATATGAGAAAGCTCCCTTTTTTTGCATTATGCAAATACTAGATAGCAACCTTGGATATTTAAAAGCCTGTGTTCGCACCCGTTTCGAAAGCTTTAAAGGGGAAATGCTTCACTTAAATAATGTAATAGAAACTCTACAGGCAGTGCCCCCTTTGAGGATGCTGTCTGCCCTTACTACCTTAGAGAGGGAGGCGATTTTCGAAGAAAAGAGGTGCTATTCTTGCGCGCAAGCCAGTGTCTCCATACTTACCATGCACATGAGCAAGGGACTAGAGTTTCCCATTGTTTTTGCTTTGGGTGTTTGTTGTCGCACAAACCTTTCCAAGGAAGAAAACCTAGATGAGGGAGAGAAGTTGCGTCAGCTTTATGTTTCTTTTACAAGAGCAAGAGAGCGTCTCTACGCTGTTTTGCCAATAGATACAAAGCAAAGCCTTCCTACTTTGGGCTCTGCTTCTCCTTTGGAACTGTTTTTGACATTCAGTATGGACGACACTTGCTCTTTTCAGGATAGATACGCTTTGATCGCGAACCTTACCCCCTCTTACATCAGAAAATGGCTTTCGAAACAAGTAAATCACAGCGTAGTAGAAGTTTCTTCCAACGCTCGAGTTGTTTTGTCATCACAAGAGCCTTTAAAGCCCTCTTCTTGTCTTTCCCCACTTTTGCTCTTCCAAGGAGAAGTGTTTTCATTTTCCAGACTTGCAAAGCCAGAAAGCGGAAACCGGGCTGAAGAGACAAGACAGTTGCCTGCAGGAAAAGAAACTGGGCTTGTGCTCCATAAACTTTTCGATCAAATCATTCAGCAAAAACTTTATAATCCCTATCATCTAGAGCAAATCAGTGCACTTGTTCGCGCGCAGCTTTTTCTTACCCCTTTAGAAGGGTATGAAAAGGAGGTGGAAGAGATGATTTTTCACAGCTTTCATACCCCTCTAAAGGGGTTTGCTTTGCATGAAGTTTCCCATTTTTTGAGCGAAATTTTTTTTACGTATCCCTTTCATTTTAAGCAAGACCTTTTATCCCATGCTATGACAGGATGGATAGATGGAATGTTTGCATTTAAAGATAAAGTTTTTTTGCTTGATTGGAAAAGCAACTGTTTAAATGGAGCTACCCCTTTAGAGGTTATGAAAGAGAAGGACTACTTTTTGCAGGCAAAAATTTATGCGAAGGCAGCAAGGCAGTATTTGGATCGGCGAGGGAAGCAAGAAGCGTTTGGGGGAATGTTTTACCTCTTTTTAAGAGGTCTTCCTCAAGAGACAGGGATTGTTTTTTTAAATAAAGAAAAGCTAGAGCAAGAAGACATTGTTTATGATACAAGGATTACTTTTTCGCAAGAATGTAGACGGAGCAGATGAAGCGCTTTCTATAGATGGTTTGCTCGCCAAAGCTTTATGCCGCCATTTTGGGGTTGAAAGTAGATGCGTGGAAGCCTTCATTGCCTACCTGTTTGCGCAAACGCAGCTTGGGCATCTTTATGTAACAAGAGCCTCTATAGAAAAAGAGCCGGCGTCTTTGTCGCTCCTAGAAGGGATGCGCTTATTGCCAAAAACGGTTTGTCACACTTTAGAGAATATAGAAGAAGAAGTGGAAAAGCCTATTGTCGCGTTTGATGGAAAGTACTATCTCCAGCGTTATTGGCAGTGCGAAGTGGATATTATTAGATCGGCGGCGCATTTGTTACAAAAAACATGCGAACCTTTACCCTTCGACGACAGCCTGCTCTCTTTTTTAACGGAAGAACAAAAAAATCTTGTGATAAAGGGGATGGAAAAGGCTTTTCTTTTGGTTTCAGGGGGGCCTGGTACCGGAAAGACCCACACCATGGAAACATTCATTCACTGTTTTTATACTTTTTACGCAAATCAGGGAAAGTATTTAAAAATTTATCTTACAGCGCCAACAGGTAAAGCGGTTTTACAAATAAAAAATCGGCTTTTAAATGGAGGAAAAGTGCCCCCTTCGGCAGTTGAGGCGGGCACGCTGCATAGCTTGCTCGATAAAAAATGGACGCAAGGACTTTTGGTGGTCGATGAAAGCTCGATGGTTGATGTAGAGATTATGGCGAGACTACTTAAAAAATCTATATCTATGCGCGTTGTTTTGGTAGGAGATCAGCATCAACTTCCTCCCGTAGAATGTGGTATGGCATTTGCGCATCTGTGTGATTTTGCGGAAAAAAGAAAACAAAATTTCGCTACCTTAACGGTATGTCACAGGAGCGATCAAAAGCCCCTTGTGGATTTTGCAAAAAATATTCTTGATGGCAATATCGAGAGGCTAAGAAAGCTTGCTTTTGAAAGCCCTCAAATTCACGTGACATCGCGTTTAGATTTACACAAAGTAGCCGAGCGCTTTGCTGAGCTTTTGCAGCAGCCAGATCTGGAAACGCTATTTGTAAATTTGAAAAAATTTTGTCTTCTCTCTCCTTTGCATTATGGGGATGCGGGGGTTGCAAAGTTGAATCAGTCCGTTAGAGAGGCTCTTACAAATACCGGTTTGCCGACCCCCATTATTATCCAAAAAACCTGTTATAGAATGAAGGTGTTTAATGGGGAAACAGGATTTATTTTAAGTAGTGGCAATCATGCTGGTAAGGCGGTGTTTTTGTCAGAAATCCCTGGGAAATGGAGAATTTTTACAGCGGCCATGCTTCCAAAATACACCAGCGCTTATGCCATCTCGATACATAAAAGCCAAGGAAGCGAATATGATGAAGTGGCTTTGATTCTACCGGAAGGTATGCTTCTTGACAGATCACTTCTCTATACGGGGGTTACCCGAGTGAAAAAAAAGCTAACTCTCGTTGGCGACTTTGAACAGTTTTTGCTCGGCGCGCGCCGATCGCGCCGGCTTTTTTCTAACATAGCCAAAGGGGTGGAAAAACAGTTGGAGATAAAAGATTGATAAGCAACGACTTAAGTAGCCATCGCCTTAACTAAGGCGGTCAAGCGGGCTTTGCTGCGTGCGGCTTTGTTTTTTTTCAAAAGCCCCTTTTTTACCCCTTTATCGAGCAGGCTATACAAAGAGGAAAGCTTTTCTTGTGCTGTTTGCCCCTGCTTTTCTTCTAAACTCTTTTTTAAAGAACGGATAGCTGTTCCTACTTGTGCCTTGCGCGCTCTATTTAGGAGGCGCTTTTTTTTATTCTGGATCATGCGCTTTTCTGCGGTAGGACGCCTTTTTTGCTTTTCTTGTGCCATATGTGGACCTTACAGTTTTCCTTTGGTATCCCTCGCAGTCTATCACAAGCAAAAAAAAACAGCTAGTTGTATATTCGCCTATTTGGGACTTAAGTTTGGGCAGTTGCGTTTAAATTTCTGTTATGCAAACATTCTTGCCGGACTCTACTTTGGAGGTGAATGCAATGACAATGACGGTCCACTGTGGCCATAGCCTACCAAAATCAATAGGGTTGCTGTACCCAGGTAGGGGGTTTTGCGAAGATATCCGGAGACAAAGGAGTTATCCTGGCTATTAAAGGCTTGGAGTTGACGCTTATTTGTGTAGGCATGCATGAAGAAAATTTCTGTCTATTGGCTCTCTTTTAGTTGCCTTTGCGCATTTATGTTTTTTGGAGCCGTGCTCGTGAAAGATCTGCACGTGATTTATTCGAAAAGCTGTTTCACAAGGGCTTTTGATGCGGATTGGAGCGTTGAAGAAATAAATGAGCGTTTTGCGATTCGTGTGGCTGTTTTATTTGAGGTAAATAACCAACCGGTAAAAGGAAGCTATACTTTTGGTGATCGCTTTCCAAATCCTTACATTGCCAAGCAGTATTTAGAAAAGTACAAAAAAACCCACCGCACGCTTTTTTACTCACCCAAAAAGCCGGGCTTTTGCGCTCTAGAAAGGGTGTTTCCTTGGAAGCGGCTATTTTATTGCGTTATACTGCTCGGGATTTCGGTGTATTTTTGGATTTTACAAAGACGTTTAGTGGCGCGCGGCTTTCTTTAGCCAGAAATTTAGCAGACGGGTGTAGGAAAAGCGTTTTTTCTGCCAAGGCTTTTGAGTAGCGGCTTTCTCCATTTCTATCCACTGCTTTACAAGGAGAGGATGGCATTTGCACCGATCGAGCAAGTCTCCCTCGAAGTGATAACGCGCTTTTTTCTTCCTTTCGTAGAGGATTTTTGGGAGCGGACTCTCCCCATCAAAGACCCTGTTAGAGATCCCATTGTTAAGAATCAATGGGCGTTGGATACGAACAGGGAATCGCTCTGTTTTGTATAAACGCCTGTTTTGACAAAGAACGGTAAACTGATCGTATAAAATCCCTTTACCTTTAGCGTTTATGTTTGTGAAATAATGCAAGCGATCGTATATCCACCTTTCTGCCATTTGACATAAATTTTTATTAAAACGGCTGTCATGAAAAATCCACACAACCTGAAATCCCAGAGATTCATATCCTCTGGTGCGGCTTTCTATTTCCTCTGAAGAAATAGAGGAACACTGCACTTCAAAAATAATCTTTTTTTCAAAATGCACAACATCCGCAATCCGATTAATTGAATTGAAAGGAACCTCCATTTCCACTTCCTTCTCAGGAAAGCTCTTTTGTAAAATCTCCTGAATGGCAAGGTGTGTGAGACTTTTTCCTTGACTGATGCATTTTTTCGTAGGCTTTGTGTGGAAAAAATGCGCCCTTTTAATAGCCCCTCTTCTTACTCTTACGGGAGAGTGGCATTCAGGGCATAGGTAATCTATTTTTTTGCATGCATTGTTTGCATGCATGGGCTGCTTAGAGGGCGTATGAGCAAAGAGCTGCATTTTCTTGACAACAACCTTTTTTTCCTTCAAACTCTGGGAGATTTGTGCTGCTGGGGACGGACGGCCTTTGGTAGCGTTGGTTCGCCTGCATTTTTATCACCGGTAGGATATGAGTAAGCCCGGATTTAATCAAGAATTTAATCCACAACATCAGCAAAAAGTTGAAGAGCTCGTTGCTATTGCCAAAGAGCAAGGCTATATCACTTACGAAGAGATAAATGAAGTCCTTCCCATGAGCTTTGATTCTGCTGAGCAGATGGATCAGGTGCTCATTTTTCTTAGCGGAATGGATATCCAAATCCTCAACCAAGTGGAAGTGGAAAAGCAGAAAGAGCGCAAAAAAGAAGCAAAAGAGCTGGAAGCGCTTCCTAAACGCATAGAGGGCAGTTCGGATGACCCCGTGCGTATGTATTTGAAAGAAATGGGGTCTGTCCCGTTGCTTTCTCGGGAAGAGGAAGTGGAGATCTCTAAAAGGATTGAGAAAGCGCAGCTACAGATTGAAAGAATTATCATGCGGTTTCGCTATTCGACGAGAGAAGCGATTTCCATTTCTAGCTATCTTATCACTGGGAAAGAGCGGTTTGATAAGATTATTACCGAAAAGGAAGTGGCCGATAAAAATAAATTTCTAAAACGTCTGCCTAGGCTGCAAACCCTCTTGACAGAAGAAGACCATGAGTTAGAAGCGGTTTTGATGCGGCTTTCTCAAGTAAAGCTAAAAAAAACAGAAGAAGTGGCTTTGTTGGAGGAGATAGAAAAGGGAAACATACGTACTCAAGCCTATTTGCGCCAGTTTCATTTTCGTCACAACGTCACAGATGATTTTGGTGAGGTTATTTTTTCTTCCTACCAGCGGTTTTTAGCGCTGGAAAAGGAGATCCAGGAACTACAACCACGTGCAGAAAAGAACCGCTTTGCTCTAGCTAAGCTAAAAGCAGCCCAAAGAAAGCTTGCCAAAAGGGAGCTGGCTGCGGGCCGAACGCTAGACAAGTTTAAGAAAGATGTTCGTATGCTGCAAAGGTGGATGGACAAAAGTCAAGAAGCAAAGAGAGAAATGGTAGAGTCGAACCTGCGCCTTGTTATCTCTATTGCTAAAAAGTATACGAATCGGGGGCTTTCCTTTCTTGATTTGATACAAGAAGGAAACATGGGCCTTATGAAGGCCGTTGAAAAATTTGAGTATAGAAGAGGGTATAAATTTTCTACCTACGCGACGTGGTGGATAAGGCAGGCTGTTACGCGCGCTATTGCTGATCAAGCGCGTACCATCCGGATTCCAGTCCACATGATCGAGACGATTAATAAAGTCTTGCGTGGGGCTAAGAAGCTAACGATGGAGACAGGAAAAGAGCCGTCTCCCGAAGAACTTGCCACCGAGCTTGGGCTTACTCCCGACCGAGTTCGTGAAATCTACAAAATTGCGCAGCACCCAATTTCCCTCCAAGCAGAAGTTGGGGATAGCGGAGAAAGCCAGTTTGGGGACTTTTTGGAAGATAAGACGATCGAGTCTCCCGACGAAGCAACTGGATATTCTATCCTTAAAGACAAGATGGGAGAAGTTTTATCTACCTTAACAGACCGCGAGCGGACTGTCTTGATTGAGCGTTTTGGATTGATTGACGGTAAACCTAAAACACTGGAAGAAGTGGGTGTGCGCTTCAAGGTCACAAGAGAGCGCGTACGACAAATTGAGGCAAAAGCACTTCGAAAGATGCGGCATCCAACAAGAGCAAAGCAGTTACAAGCCTTTTTAGATATTATCGAAGCTGAAAGCTAATTGATTTTAACCTTTAAAAATGGTTGTTTATTTGTTTTGTATTATTATCTCTAAGTAATAGTAACTATTTCTTTTAAGAAAGTTTTTACCTTAACGTGTTTAATGTGAGCTGTTTACTCACTCCCCTTCAATTAAAAATTTTTTTATCCTGAAAAAAATATTTAAATAAATAGCTCTCGTGGGTTATACAAAGAAATAAGGAATGAACAGATTCAATTAACCCTCATGAGGTAATCAAATGAGAGCGGATTTTTTAAAGAAAATTCCAATCGCCATCGCTGCGCTTGTCGCTACCTCGGCATTTGCAGCTATGGATATGGACTCTCGGGTGTCACAGCTCGAACAACATAGTAAGCAAGTTAGGACCGAAACTCCTAACAGAACACATGGTGCTACCACAGCGCCAGCAAGCCCTCAATTGATGGGGACAGGTTGGTATGTAGGTCTTGACGTGCTCTACTGGACATCAAAAGTCGGCGGCACAGAGTTTACGTATTCAGCAGGAGGAGTGCCGGGCGCGCTTCCTCTAGATGGCGAAGTACATGACATCGATTTCGACTGGGATTGGGGATTTCGTGTAGGCCTTGGATACATCTTTGAGCATGATGCTTGGGATCTTAATCTTATGTACACCCATTTTTATAACAATGGGAGTCGTAATCGAGATGCTATGTTTAACCAGACGGTGATCCCTTTACTCGGTAGTACTGCGATTAATTCTGATGATCCTGCTGTAGGCAATACCTTTAGATACGCAGAGTCAGCTAAATCTACCTATAACATGGATTACGATGGGCTCATCTTGAACCTTGGAAGGGATTACTTTGTAAGTCGATGTTTATCGATGCGTCCTAATTGGGGACTGCACTCTGCATGGTTTGACTTAAAGCAGATCACTCGCTATGCGGATGGAGATCCTCAAACAGGTGGCCTTGGTCTTAACACAGCTACCGAGGTTAACCAGCATCAAAAAATTTGGGGGCTGGGTCCTCAGGTTGGTTGGCAGTCAGACTGGCATTTAGGAAACGGTTTCAGCCTTTTTTCTAACATTAGAGGGTCTCTTGTTTATTCTCACTTCAAAGTGCGTTTTAAACAGGAAATCGTAGGCAGTGTTGATAAGAAAATAAACGAAAAGGTCAATCGTCATTCCTTCGTTCCAAACGTGCAGTACCAAGTGGGTGTGGCTTATGGTGTTTTCTTAAACGATGCTAAACAGCATTTGCAGGTAAGTGCTGGGTTTGAAGGGCAGTACTGGTGGAATTTAAATCAGATTGCTCACATAACAAACAGCTTTTTACCGCCAAGGTTTGATCGACACGATGACAATGTGAGTTTCCACGGTTTGACTTTAAGCGCAAGAGTTTGCTTCTAAAGTTTGTTCCTTAGGTAATTTGTTGGGCCTCGATATTTTTCGAGGCCTTTTTTTTATGCTTTGTTTTCTGCAAGAGTCTTTACAAGCAAAAACTGGGCTTTATCTCTGTCTTCTTCTTCCATCTCATCCATTAGGTCATTAAGTGTATTTTGATTTTCTCGGATCAACTGGGGATAGAGGGTCAATCTTTCAATGAACTTTACTTTTGCCTTGCTTTCTTCAGGCCATTTGTCTTCTGTTTTTAATTGAGCCGCGAGCGCCTCTTCGGTATTTGGGGGACGTTTTTGGAGGCTGTCTTTTTTTATTTTAGGCGGCGCTATTTTATTAACGATCCCCTTTACCCATGAGTTTAAAGATATATCACCGATTTTTGCATCGATCACTTCCAAAAGATACCCCTTGTTTTCTAGTACAAAGTCGGAATGTTGCCCAAGCTCAAGAAATGCTCTGGAGAGTATCTGCGAGCGTAGGCTTTGCTCTTGCGACTCCCCGGTGCATGGATCTTGAATGGGCATTTTTGCATCCTCAATTTCATCAACTATTTTGATAAATTCTTCCACTTGTGCACGGCTTGGGGGTTTTTTTTTAAAGTAAGCGGGCAGCATTCTAGTAGAAAATAACCGGTTTCTATCCTCTTTGGCTATCACAGTTTTCGCGTGTATAACGAGGTTTCTTAGCATAGACGCGTCTTGGCAATAGGGAATCGAGTTACCAATCAAGGTAGTTAGTGCAAGGCTTTGATTTTCTGTACTTTTTATTTCTTTTTGCGCTAGAGCAATTAATAGATCGATTTTTTCTAGTGCATTGAAATGCTCGGAAAAAGCGGCAATGACCTCGTGCATTACCTTCTCACGCATGGGTAGAGGCGGCCTTATTGGCTCGACCAGTGCATCGAGTGGCTCTGAAGGGTTTGAACAGAGAATGAGTCCATTTAACAGGTGTTGAAGCGCTGGGTCACAGGAGTTTTCTCGAGAGTCGGAAGCGTCAAGCTTTTGCAAGTAATTTGCAAACTGATTTGTAAAATGGGCTTTGAGTTTTTCAAGAATAGGAGCGGCCTTTGGGTTTTGTGCTAGAGTTTTTATTACCTCTTTTTGGATGGAGCGATCAGCAATACACTGAACTTGCGTAGCAATAAGGGCTTGCATTTCGGCGGAAGGCTTGGGAGAGTAGCTTGCTGCTTTTATCAAAAGGCTTCTTACTAGATCTTGGGAGTAGTCTAGCTCCATCTGCTGAATCTGCTCTGCAATACTTTTTATTTCAGTGGCTTTGTCTTTGTTTGAGACATAAGGAGATTTGAAAAACTCTGAGAGAGCTTCAGCCGTTTCTTCATTTGGATCTTTTAACAGCGCAGGGTCATGAAAATAAGGTAAATCCCGGGCGCTTTTGATATGCCCACTGTCTATAGCCGCGCTTAAGCTGACTTGGGCTTGTCTAATAGAAGGGTAAGAGAATAAAGGAAGAAAATATGAAGGTGTAAATGGGATTTCCGGATTATTATAGACCTCACTACACAACCTAGACAAAATATACTTAGGAACAGGCCCTTCGTTTAACTCGGAATAAGGTATTTTGTTAAGACGAGAAAATAGATCGCTTCGAGACTCGGTATTTTGTGTCATATCAATTAGCTGCTTAACCAACTGCTCCATTCTTTTTAAAAAATGATCTTCTCCGAGCCGTATTTGCAATGAAATTTTGCTGGCAAAGCTTTTCAGTCTCAATTCATGATAACACTTTTTTCCAAGATCAAAAAATTTTTTTGATACAAGCGATAAAACTCTCTTATCGATGAGGGAGAGGTATTCACATAAACGTCCATGCAAGTCGTCTGAAAAACACTTTTTAAAATAGTTATTCGAACAATTAAACATAAAAAACCTTTTTAATTAAAAATTATTATTTTCTTTTAAAAGAAAATTTCAGACCAATATAGGATTTATCTGTATTTTATGCCCTAATAAAATAGATATTATTCAATTTAGATGATGGCTATTTCTTGCCAAGGATAGCTTTGTATTAGATCAAGCGCTGCATGAAAATCAGCCACTTTATTGATGTTTGAACGTAAATTTTTTGTTTGAGCCGCTCTTTTCAAGTACCAATGCCCAACCCTTCTCAGATCCGTTAGAGCGCGTTTACCTGTTTGGTAATGGGCAATGTAGCGCAAGTGCTGGACTAGAATATCTCGGTACTGTTCTCCTGTAAAGGAGAGGGGAGGCAGATTGTTGAAGTGGCGATAGATATCTTGTGCAATCCATCCTTGTCCTAAAGTACCTCTTGCAATGAGCACTCCATCGCACCTGGTTGCTTGGAAAATTGCTTCCACATCTTGTGGCGAAAAAAGGTCGCCGTTTCCAATGACTTTTATGCTGTTTGCGACCTCTTTGCATTGCTTTATGTAGGACCAGTCGGCATTGCCCTTATATTTTTGTGCCCGCGTTCTTCCATGGATGGTGATGGCTTTGGCTCCTGCTTGCTCTGCAATTTTTGTTATGAGTGGCGCGTTGATGCTAGCCTCATCCCACCCAAGACGAATTTTGACGGTGACAGGAATAGAAACTGCTTTTGTCATTTGGTATAAGATGTCACCAATTTGCTCTGGGTATTTAAGGAGTCCAGAGCCACTGTTATCTTTGGTCACCTTGTCTACGGGGCAGCCGCAGTTTAAATCCAGGACGTCAAATCCTGCATCTTCAATAATGCGAGCGCAAGGGGCGGCAAGAGCCACTTTGCTTCCGCAGAGCTGGGCTCCGATGGGATGCATATCTTCAGAGTAATCCAAAAGGTGATAGGTACTAATATCTTGACGGACTAAAGCATCCATTTTCACCATTTCACAAAACATCAATCCAGGGGAAAACTGTTTGGACATTTTACGAAAGGGAAAATCAGAGCAGCCAGCCAAAGGCGCGTACCAGACATTGGACGCGAGATGGAGGGAGCCTAAATCTAGAGGCTGTACAGGAAAAAGAGACATCGTATGACTAAACTGCGAAGGATATAGAGACAAAAAAAGGCTAAAATAGGGCTAATATCAAGGATTCCACCGAGGGGTGGGATGAATCGACGAAAAAAATTGAGGTAAGGATCGGTATAATGTCCTACAAACCGCATAAATGTGGTGTATTGTAAATCGGGGAACCATGAGCCAATGATGCGGACCACCAGCATAATAAAATAAATTTGGAAAAGAACTTGAATGATCTGGATTAGTCCCAGCATATCCTCTACTTTGCTATGTGCTTTCGCAAGAGTATATAGGCAGTAGGGGGTATTTGCAAGCCTCTCTGGGCATCTCGTCTTATCGAGAGAATTTATTTTTGCTATTCCTGCCCAAGCGCTACCATTTTCATATCCTTAGTCCAAAAGCTTCCTTCTCTCATTCATGAATATTAGCTAGTTACAAAATAGATATTAATTTTTAAATCATTAACTGAATTAAATATCCTATAATACTTTAAATAAAAACAAATTATAATTGATTTAAATTAATTATAATTATAGAATTAATCTAAATAAAAAAATAAACCACAAAAAATAGGTTTTTAATTGTGAATACTGATTATAGAAGCAGCCGTGCAAGAAATGCTAGAGGCAATCGCCATCTGCTTGCGCCCCCTTGGGCTAGTTTCAAGGATGCCGAAATATGGGAAAATATGATGCTTAAAGAGAGGGTTGGCCCTCTGTTTAACAGGCAAAAAGGGTTAGCAGGACATGTTCAGCAAGTTCAGTTTGAATTGAACCGCTGCACCGCAAAACATATGGAAGGTTTTGACGATCAAACACTGGTTTCTAGGGTATGTGAAGCTTGTCGCCGAGTGTATGCAGGAATTCAGGAGGCTAAGTTAGAAAATTCCCACATGTGTCAAGGAAGTTTAAAACTTTCATTTCCATTGCTAAGCAGTCCTGGCAATGATATAGAAATTATTATTTAAAAAATCCATAATTTTGTCTAACTAATCGTCGTTCAGAAGTGGGGTATTTTAATGAATATATCTCCCAAAAAAGAAAAGAGATATTTTTAGCTCGGGCTTGACAAAGGGAGCATTTCGAGCATTTTGACACTTTTGCCAGGCGTTTTTGTTGCCTTTACGAAAATTCTAAGTCGTATTAACTTTGGGTTAAAACTTGATGTCGTGTGTGAATTTGGACTATAATGACGCCTTCTGCTGCGAATTTTCGATTTGGCATGGATCGCACTAGTTCAAAGGATGCGTGGTGATAGTTGTTGGAATACAAAAAACAGAAAAGGGTTTGCGGTGCAGCGCTTTTTCCAAACAGGGCCATCTTCTGTTTTTGCAAACCTTTTCTTGCTACGAAAAATGTTTGCAAACTCTGAGAGACCGCTTTCAAGATGGAAATTTTTGGCTAGCGTTTAGTGTCCCTGCTTGCTACGTTTTAGTTCGGTGTTTTTCGTCCAGCCTTAAAAAAAGTTTGCTTCGTAAAACCCTTCCCTTTGAGATAGAGACTCTGTTTCCTTATGCGCAAGAGGGTGTTTTCGCTCCTGTCATACAGGTGGAAAGTGCCGTGTCTTGGGTAACCTTGTTTGGCATTGCCAAGTCTCAATTGGTAAAAGTAATAGAGGATTTAAAGAGCACAGGCCTTGAGTTTGAAGTGATGACTTGTGCACAACAAGCCCTTTTTCGCTTTTGCCAGCGCTTTTTCTCTAAAAGTAACGCTTTTATTGCTTGCTACTTAGATCAAGGAGAGGGATTTGCTATTTTAATAAAAAATAACGTGCTTATAGCCTCTGTTACGCTGCCACAAGGGGATGCTGAAAATCTTGAGCGGGGAATAGGATTCTTACATCAAAAAGCGGCAGAAGTAAAGCAGATTTACATTGCAGCAAGTGAAGAGGGAAATTGGAAAGCCATGTTTGAGCGTTTGCAGACGGATAAGCTTGACATAGAGTTTGTTGATGCGGCTTTGTGTCCCTACGTGTTGTCTATGGGAAGCGCTTTAGATGTAATGGCAGGCAAATATTCGGTACGATTTGAAAAGACGGCTTGGCAAGGAGAACTAGTAGAGAAAAAAGCGATTGCTTTTTTAAAGAAGCAAGCTAAGTTGGTCCTATTTGTCAATTTACTGCTATTGATGTGTGGCTGCTGCAGTTATCTATGGGCAAAGGGCAAAATCCATAAAAACCTGAAAGGTATTGTCCAGCACTACCCTTTTCTCCATAAAGTCCATGAGAAAAAGTTTACAGATCAGTTACGGGAAGTAGAGCGACTGGCTAAAAGGCCTCTTACATTTAAAGAGGAAAAAAAGGCCCCTTTGGTGGCCGATCTGCTCCTCTATTTGACGGAGCATCCAAAGTTGCAGGCAGAAGTAGAAATTACAGATTTTTCTTATTCTATAGAGGGCAGCGAAGCAATTGTAAGTTTGCGACTACGAGCGGCTTTTGGGGATATAGAAGCTTTTTACAAAGATCTTTTACAGGATACGCAGCATATCGTTCCATCATCGGCACATTATAAGAGAGAGGCAAATGATCATAAAGTTGAATTTCGCTTCAAAGGTTGAGCGTTTCTCTGTCTTTTTTGCGAAGATTAGGTACAAGGTTTGGGCGCACTGTGCTGGATTGCTCTGTTTATATGTAGCGATGTTTTTGTCTTTAGCGGTTGGGGCCTGGGTTTTAGCATCATCTTTTTCTTCTTTAAAAGCTTTTGATAAGCGTATTGCTCTTGCTGAAAGGAAATTACGAAGACATGTTGTTACTTTGCCGCCAAAAGATGCTGTCGATCCACTTTATATAAAGCACCACCTGGAGAGCGCTACATTTTTAAATCGAGAAAAAAAGCAACTACAGATGTTTTTGCGTTATCCTCACTTCCAAGAGAATGAACAATTAACCGCGCGATATGCTTTTTTAAATGGAGATGAACAGCGGTTGGTTTTTTCGAAAAATCATCAAGAGAGCAAAACGAAAGTGCTGCTGCAGCCAGTGCATGTGGACGTAGACGATATTAAGCAGCTCGTTTGTTTAGTTGAGGGGGTAGATATTCCCCCTTTTGTTGCACCAAAAACTCGTCCTGCACTTGCGTTTAAATCGCTTTATTTTAAGAAAAATGGCTGCACATATCTTTTAAAGATGGAACTTAAGGAGCAGTGATGAAAGTTTTGTGGGGCTTTTGGCTTTTGGCAGCATTGGCAGGGTGTCAAAACTATTCCAGACAAAATCTTGCCAGCATTCAGCTGGTAGATCGTAATGATTTTGAAGAGACGATCAGCGCTAAAGAGCGTTTGAAACAGTATGAAAGAATCGACTTCTTGCAACCACAGCCCTACAAAAAAGTGAGTCGTGTTTTTCTTAAGCAAAAAGATGGTAGCTTGCCTGCTATTTTGACAGCTTATCATGATAATGGCTCGATGTCCCACTATTTAGAGATAAGAAATGGACGCGCAAATGGCTTGTATCGTGAATTTCATAAAAATGGGACTTTAGCTATCGAAGCACATGTAGTAGAAGGCTTTGGAGAGCTGCATGCGCAAGCCCAGAGCGAGTGGGTATTTGATGGAAAATCTCAGGCTTTTGATGAAGAGGGAGCTTTGCAAGCTTGTTTATATTATCAAAGGGGGCTTATTGAAGGGCAGGCATGCTATTTCCATAAAAATGGCGCGCTTGCCCAGCGCTTAATGTACCATAACGGGCTCTTGGAGGGATCCGTAGAAACTTTTGATGATCAAGGAAAGGTGATTGAATTGATCCGTTTTGAAAAAGGTTTGAAGGAGGGAGAGGCATACCGGATAGATGACAAAAGTAACCTTGTGTATAAAGAGCAGTATAGGGCGGGCAAGTTGCTCCAGGGAGTCTACTATACCCAAGAGGGAGAAGTGCTCTCCTCTGTTGAAGAAGGACAGGGGATTATTTCGGTTTTTACTAACGGAAAATTGGAAAAGCAATGTCAGGTGGTAGATGGAGAAAAAGAAGGAAAGGTGTGGGTGTATGAGGAGGGCAAGCTTCAGTCTTTGTACTCTACCCATTTGTCAGCCAAGCATGGCGAGGAGTGGCTATACTATAGAGATGGTCAGCATAAACTGATGATGGAATGGTATGAGGATAAGGTGCAGGGAATATGCCGTACTTGGTATCTTAATGGGCAGCTAGAGAGCGAAAAGGAGATGCATGAAAATGAAAAACATGGTCTTTCTGTTGCTTGGTATACCGATGGAAGCCTGATGTTAACGGAGGAATATGATAAAGGCGTTTTGCAAAAGGGAAAATATTTTGCAAAGGGAGAAGATACGCCTATTTCTTCTGTAGTGAATGGATATGGTGTAGCAACGTTGTTTGACAAAGAAGGCGTGTATTTGAAAAAAGTGGTTTATGATAAGGGATGCCCCGAGTAAAAAGCGTGTTTTGCGTTTGCATTATCAATCTTGTAGAAAAAATCTTCCTTTCAACAGGCGCGAGGAGGCAAAGAGGGAGCTAGTTAGCGTTTTGGTAAAGCTGCTGGAAGGCAAGAAAAGAGTGGGCTCTTTTTGTAGCATAGGGAGTGAAATTGATATGCACTCCATTAACCGGTTGCTTTGTCAAGAAGGGAGGCTGGCGCTTCCTTTGGTTAAAGGCAAAGAAATGTGGTTTGTCCATGCTGACACTCTAGAGGACTGGGAAAAAGGCAAAAAAGAAGAAGTAGATGTTGTTTTGGTACCAGGCATTGTTTTTGATCAAGAGCGCAATAGAATAGGGTACGGCAAGGGGTATTATGACCGGTTCTTGGCTACATACAGGCCGGCTGCATCGATTGGCGTGGGGTTTAAAGAGCAATACAGTCCGAAGCGGTTGCCTGTCCAACCGCATGATATCGTCCTAACTTCCCTGTGCCTTGTTTGACCCTTTTTTTTCTATCTCGCAAATACGTGGCCCTGAAGAACTCTCCGCTGTTACGGTTTGTCCTGGGCCTACGTTTGTGGAGATACCGTATTCTTTTCCCGATTTACATGTGAAAATGATAGTGTAGGGAGTGGTCGAGAATTGCGAAGCGCCTCTGTAATTATCGTGCCATGTCACTTGGTGGCCTTGATTGAGGTGGGCAGTTCCGTGTTCTGTACCGTCCGCTGCCAAAATTTTAGCAATCAAGGGAAAAGGGCTATCATTGATGATGTGGACAGATTCTGCAAAAGCGGTTAACGGAATAAGCAAGAGTAAAAGCAGCTTTATTCTAAGTATGCCCATTTGAAATCAATGCCTCCTGTATCTGTAAGTAGCACATCTTTTAGATCGTTGTCTTTTACGTATAGCATATTATGGTGAAACAGGGGTAGTACAGGAAGCTCTTCCATCAAAATATCCTGCGCTTTCGCAAGCAATCCCTTGCGCAACTCGGTGTCTTTTTCGTTAGACGCTTGCTGCACCAAATTTGCATAGGTAATATTTTCCCATCCTGTGTTGTTCGTCCCTGTAGATTTAGACTGAAAGATTTGGAGAAAATTAATGGGATCGTTGTTGTCCGCTATCCAATCTCCATAAGCAAGCTGGTAGTTTCCTTTAGATATTGCAGCATTAAGAAGTACCTTGTTCTCTATACTTTGCAATTGCACTGCAATGCCGAAAATGGCTTTCCATTGTTCTTGGATGACTTGCAAAACCGATCGCGTTCTTCCTGATTGGGCGTAGGTGATCGTGATTAGAGGTAGCGTTTCTCTTGTAAAGCCCGTTTCTGCCAAAGCTTCGGTAAAGAGCTGTAGGGCTATTTCTTTATTGTTAGCGGCGAAGGGACTTTCGATTGGAATTTTTGTATTGGGGGGGATGATCCCGTGTGCTACCTTTTGATCCCCCTGCATTATGTGCTCTACAATGCTTTCTCGATCAATAGCAAGAGAAAAGGCTTGGCGAATTTTTTTTGAGTTAAACGGTGGGGCATTAATATTTGTAAGGATCCAGCAGGTACCTGAAAAGGGGTGGTAGTGAAGTTTGTTTGCAGATTTGAGTGCAGCGATGGCATCGATGGGAATAGATCCAAGCGGAGAGCCTTCCCAATGGAGCGTACTGGACTCAAACATTTTGTAGCCTGTATCGGTGCCCACCATGGCCATGCTGATTTTTGGGGTTTTGACATTTTCTTTATCCCAGTATAAGGGATTTTTCACAGCGCAGATCGAATAATTATGGTGCCAGCTCTCCATTTTATAGGGACCGTTCGAAACAAAGGTTTCGCTTTCAAGTGGCCAAGAAGGGTTAGCGCGATCGAGCGCACTTGGTACCGGGAAAAAAACCGGCATTGCTAAAGCTTCCAAAAAGTGGGGACTTTTGTGCTCTAGATGCACAATCAAGGTTTGCGCGTTAGGCGTTTCAATGCCCAGCATGCTGGGTGGCAGGGTGCCGGCCTTGACTGCTTGCGCATTTTTTATTGGATAAAGGTTAAATGCGGAGTCTGATGGGTATTTGGGGTCAAGGATAGATTTCCATGCATAAACAAAGTCATGGGCAGTTACAGGCTCTTTGTTACTCCACTGGGTTTCTTTTAGGACAAATGTGTACGTCATTTCATCCTCCGAAAGCGTTACTGTTTTGGCTAATGCCAAAGACGCTTTTCCTGATAGATCAATGCGTGTGAGGCCTTCCATTAACATTTTGCTAATATTTGTATCAACAAGGCTTCTTACTTTTCTCGGGTCCAAGGTCTGTGGTTCAGAAACAATATTAATTTTTATTGTCTTATCTTTTTTTCCACTTAAGTTTTTATGGTCATCTTTCTTGCTTGAGCAGCCAACTCCGGATAAAAGCAGGGCGCCAAGCAGACAGGATTTCACAAACAAACACTTCATGCGATACCTCAATAAATGTAAAATCACCCACCCTTTCTTTCCCTTGCCAAAGTAGAGAGGCGAGGGAAGCAAGCCGATGCTCTAGGTTTGCTATTCGATCTCTGAGCGATTTTGGGAAATGGCAAGCTTGGGGTGATTGTAGAGCTCAAATGTTTTTTAATCAATGATATAACGGTTATTTTGGAATATTGCAAGGCTTAAGAGTGTGAAACTGGGAAAAGCGTACTCGATAGGCCTATTTTTTTAACGAAGGCATTACGCTTGTTAGTTCAACCGTTACCTAAGTTTTTATTAAAAATTTTTAGCAACCTTTGCAGGTGGGCAGGGTGTTCTTTTTGTGGCTTGCTTTGTCTGCGGTTTTTTTTCTTTTGTGCAAAGGTGTTGAGAAACATAGAGATACTGCAAACATGAATGTGTGCGTGGCGAATATGCTGCTGCAGTCTTT
>JAUIKQ010000052.1 GCA_030430655.1 Chlamydiia bacterium | reverse complement strand
TATCAAGCACAGACAAGCTACCCGGATTAATGCTGTGCTTGATGAGCGCGCGGCCAAGTAGTAATCTTCCCCAGCCACGGTCCGGCAAACTATCATTAAACACACCAAACAAACCATCAAAAGTAAAATCAGCTCTTGCTATAACACCGGATTTAAGTGGTAATTTGAATGGAGACAAATTAAGACCGGCTTTCTACAAAGCCAAGATCATATTCAAAAAAATCTTTCTCTTATTTAGTGCCAGTTTACCGACAAAAATTTTACCGCTCATAGCCAACCTTTTTTCTTGATTTATCATCTAAAATCTCATCTTAAATTAAAATGCGTTTTGAGCAATTTATCTCGACTTGAACTAGGGCTCATTATATTATTACTAGCAAATAAAGCATAGAAGGTTACGATGGCAACGCAGATATTTATTGGTCGAAAAAATGAGTTAGATCGTTTAAAAGCTCTTCATAAGAAAAAAACACCTAACTTGGTTGTCGTTAAAGGTAGACGAAGAGTCGGCAAAAGTCGTTTGATCAATTTCTTTGCATCATCCTGCCCAAAAAATAGACTTTGGGATTTTGCGGGACTTGCTCCCCAAGAAGGCATGAATGATCAAAGCCAACGCGATCATTTTGCACGCCAGTTTGCAGCTCACTTAAAACTACCCCCTTTTACATTCCAAGACTGGGCTGATGCTTTTGAGCATTTAAGCCGCCATATTAAATCTGGCGACATCATTTTATTAGATGAAATTTCATGGATGGGCGCTAAAGACCCAAGTTTTATTCCTAAACTAAAAGCTTGGTGGGACAAACAACAGCTCCCTATTATGGTTGTGTTTTGTGGATCGGTTTCGACATGGATTGAAGAGAACATTTTAAAAAATGCGGCATTTTTTGGTCGGATCAACTTGACTATTGCCTTAGAACCGCTTCCAATACGAGATGCGAATAAGCTGCTCCGCGCATCCGGCTTCAGAGGATCTGATTACGATACATACAAACTACTTAGTATTTTAGGTGGTATTCCCTGGTACTTAGAACAAATTACGCCTGGCCAAACAGCAGATGATTTAATCAAGCAGCTGTGCTTTGAAAAAGACAGCTTACTCGTTTTAGAGTTTGAGCGCATTTTCCATGACCTATTTAATGGTAAAAGCGCCTCTTATAAAAAAATTATTGATAGCCTTAAAGATGGCATGAAAACACTAGCGGATATACGCAAAATAACACGGTTCCCTCACAGCGGCACTTTAAGCCGCTTTATGGAATATTTAAGCATTGCCGGTTTTATCTCGAGACACAATCTTTGGTCGTTTAAAACAAATAAACCACTCAAACAGAGCCTGTATCGCATCTCTGATCCCTATACGCGCTTTTATTTGAAGCTTATAAAGCCTCAGAGAAATAAAATTGATTTAAATGGTTTCCAAAATACTGCTCTGTCAAGCTTGCCTGGGTTTGAAGCGCACATTGGCCTGCAACTAGAACAATTGCTTTTACAAAATAAAGTTGTATTACTCAAAGCTATCTGCATTAATCCCGCTGATATTATTGCAAGTGGCCCATTTAGGCAGTCCAAATCAACAACTAAGGCCGGCTGCCAAATTGATTTCTTAATTCAAACGACAACGAAGAACCTATTTGTCTGTGAGTTTAAATTTAAACGCCGAGAACTAGCAGCAGATGTTATATCTGAAGTTCAAGATAAAGTAACAGCATTAAAAGTACCTAGAGGATTTGCAGTCATTCCCGTCTTGTTTCACATTGGTGGCGTATCTAGCAGTGTTGCTACCAGTGATTATTTCTATAGAATTATTGATATCTCTGACTTCTTAAGAGAGGAAAACCAATAACAAGTTTATTCTAGGGATGCAAGCAAACTCAGTCCTTCAGGGCCAAACAAACCGCGCCTCTATTTGATGAGAGAGTCCCGTTCTGTTTCACTTGATTTAGGCTTGCCCTATTTGGGGCCAAAAATCTGCCTCCAAATTAATCTATGCGACCCAGTTTTTAAGCTCAGCATGTCCTTAAATTTAGGATAGTTGCAACTTTAGAAACATGAAGATGCCATGCAAATCACCCAGCAACACCTCCTAAATCACTAAAAACGGCATTCACCTGAAGGATGTAGCTCTCCTATTTGGCCTTATTCTCGAAATTACTCATAGTCGATAACAATGCCAGCTATTAATTCTAAGAGCGGTGATAACTCTTAGCCCTATTATCGATCTTGACTATATGCGATAATAGAACTAATTCACTTATTGTATGCCTCTACAACAACCCTTTTTGCTCAATGTCGCCGTTACCGGAATTTATAGCCCAACTAACCACCTCAGCAAGCCAAGGATTGCGCTCTTTTTGCTTTGCTTATATACGCCTCCACACATTTCTGTCATCAACCCAGTTAAAATTATATTTCTATTTGTCTTAAATAGATATTTTGGATCTTACATGTACTTTAAGTATCATATTTCGTCACCTAAAGGACATATGATACACAAACTATTATCGAACTATGTGAAATAGGATAACACTGTTGAATCTTATTCCCACCTTTAGAACTAAAAACTCGACTTATTATCGAATATTGACATTATCGAGAATAAAGACTATGCTTAAGTCTAGAGATCAAGAGCGCTAAAGCATGGATATACAGCAATCATTATCGGGTAAAGTGATTAAATCACCTAAGGGCTATAATGCTTATGTGCCTAATCCACTACCTCCTGCTATAGAGTGGACCAACCAATTGGTAAACACACTGTCGCGGGCTGATTACTTGCTGGGTAAGTTGGCTCGAGAAGGCGGCAAATTACCGAATCCTCACCTGCTAATGCGCCCATTCATTACCCGTGAGGCCGTATTATCCAGCAAGATAGAAGGCACCCACGCTACAATCGGTGAAATTTTAGCACACAATGCAGGCGCGTCAGTCAATCAGAATCCAGATGATTTACAGGAAGTACAGAACTACATTATTGCTTTAGATTTTGGATTGAAGCGCCTTGATGATCTACCACTCTCCTTACGGCTAATAAAAGAAATTCATGAGCAGTTAATGCAAGGCGTCAGAGGTTCACATGCTACTCCTGGTGAATTTAGGAAAACGCAAAATTGGATCGGTCCGCCTGGCTGTACATTAAACACAGCAAAATTTGTGCCACCACCAACAGATAGGTTAGCAGATTGTTTAGGTGATCTAGAAAAGTTTTTACATGATCGCCAATTACCAGCTCTAATTCATATAGCTCTGTGCCATTATCAATTTGAAACAATTCATCCTTTTTTGGATGGCAATGGTAGAGTTGGGCGTTTGCTGATTACATTGCTTTTAATTGAACAGAGGATGTTGCCATCACCACTACTGTATTTAAGTGCATTTTTTGAGGCAACACGGCACGAGTATTACAGGCAACTATTTAACGTTAGCAGCAACAATACTTGGCAAGATTGGTTAATTTATTTTCTAAATGGCGTTGCTGTTCAATCAGAAGATGCTTTATCACGCGCTGAAAGAATTAATAACCTACTCAATAAATGGAAACTGCAAGTTGCAAGCGGTTCATCTAGCGTTCCTTTAGACATTGTTGATCATTTTGCAGTTAATCCATACCTAACCATCAAAAAAATAGCTGAGGAACTTGAGATCGCCTATAGCACTGCTGAACGTGGCGTTCGCAAACTGTTAGGTGAACATATTATCAGCCAAGTCAATGATGGCAAGCGTAATAAAGTTTATTGCGCTACAGAAATACTCTCCATATTAGAAGAGCCAGCAAAAATTCATGCTGATGTTGAGAGAAACCAAATTACATAAAAGGAAAGGCGCAACAGTTACTAATTTTGATAAAAAATTACCGTTACCTCAGTCAGACTTGACACAATCAACATTAAAAAACCCATATTCGATTTTTTAAGTCTTGGAGATAAAGCTCAAGAACGTGGAGTCGAACAAGGTTTAGTAAAACACATAGAAAAATTCCTTTTAGAGCTAGGTGAAAGATTCGCATTTCTAGGAAGGCAATATCACCTGCAAGTTAAGGATTCAGGATTTTTATATTGATATGCTTTTTTATCACATAAAAATACGTTCTTTTGTTGTTATAGAACTCAAGTCTGGTCAGTAGAAGGATCGCTTTATTATCGATTTTAGATATTTTCGATAATAAGATGGGCGCCAAGGACCTTATCGGCATCTTACGCTTGATTTAAACGCATATTATCAGCATACTCATGAATATATTATAAGCTATTATTGGACTCATATTATGCCGACAAATTTTAAACCCGTATATACAATCAACGCGGCTATCGCTAAGCATCTGATGAGGATCGAAGCTGCCAAAGAAAAAGTAGCAATGCTGCCTGTAAGTCCTACTGCGCTTGCATCTTTGCGTGAAACGGCAAAATTGTACACGACGCACTACTCTACTATGATAGAAGGCAATCAACTAAAGCCCGAAGAAATACAGGAAGTTATTCAACTCGAAGGGCATTTCCCTGGTAGGCAGCGAGATGAGCAAGAGGTTAAAGGTTATTACGCAGCACTAGCTCAATTAGAACAATACGCAGCTCAAGGTATTTCTGTTACTGAAAAAATAATCCAAACACTACATGCGCTTGTTATGAGTAATGGTAGAGTGCGTGTTAAACCTACACCTTATCGTGATGGACAAAATGTTATTAAAGATAGCGGAACAGGAACAATAGTTTACATGCCACCGCAGTCCAAAGATGTTTCTGGTCTTATGCGTAATCTTGTTTTTTGGATCAAAGAAAATGAAGAGTTACCATGTCCCATTGTTGCCGGTATTGCCCATTATCAGTTTGCAACAATTCACCCCTACTATGATGGCAACGGAAGAGCCGCTAGGCTGCTAACAACATTAGTCTTACATCTTGTTGGCTATGATTTAAAGGGTCTGTATTCTTTAGAAGAATACTATGCTAAAAACCTCCTGGGATACTATAGAGCAATTAGTGTTGGGCCCTCCCACAATTATTATTTTGGCCGCGCTGAGAGTGATATCACCGAATGGATCGAATATTTCACAGAAGGGATGGCTTTTGCATTTGAAAAAGTTGTTAGCCAAATGATAGCAAGCGATAAAAAAGGTAAAAAAGATCACTCAGAACTCATGCGCAGCCTAGATCCAAAACAACGCAAATCACTGGAATTATTCAGAGAGTGTGATGTTGTCACCAGCAAGCAAGTTGGTGGTTTATTTGGTTTTCAGCCCAGAACCAATGCTGCTCTTTGCAAAAAATGGGTTGAAGCGGGTTTTTTAGAAATTGTAGATCCAAGTCTCAAATCAAGAAAATACAGCTTAGCTAGTAAATACAAAGAATTATTGGATACTTAAAAAGTATTAATAATATAACAAAAACAAAAAACCAATTATAACATCTCGAAACAAGCCTTCGTTTTCAATCAAATATTTTATATCAAACAAATCTCTGGGATGTTGCCTATCTAATGCTGCACAAATTTTACCTCCATACAGCTGACCAAAAGGGACAACTTGGATTGAAACAAATGCTTCTCTAACGAAATCTTTCTAGATTCTATTGGAATATAAGTGAGATCATGGTACTCATAGTACCAAGATATGAAAAAATATAAACTAACTTTATCTCTCAGATGTGCTATTTTTGGTGATTTTGCGATTCTCTAAGTACGCACGTGTTGCATAGCTTAAACGCGCTAAAGCCCATGAATAATGGGGCTCAGAGACGTTTTTACAAACTCAGAAAATCCAGCGCAACCTTTTCGAGAATGAGAAACTGGCGGAGGAGGTGGGATTCGAACCCACGATACGCTTTCACGTATACACGCTTTCCAAGCGTGCTCCTTCGGCCACTCGGACACTCCTCCAATGAAGCCAGTATAAAGAACCTCTAAAAAAAAGCACCAGAGGTAATTTAAGTTGAAAAATCTGCTACAACCAAAGATAATATACCGCTATGTGGACGGTGAGAGCACTAATTATTTTTCTATTTCCCTTTTTGCTTGGGTGTGAACCTAAAGTTAAGCCAAACAAACCTGTTGTTGTGGTTACTTTGCCCCCTTATGCTACCTTTTTGCAAATCATTGGAGGAGATCTTATCGAAGTGCGCACCGCTTTGCCCGAAGGTGCGGACCCGCACGTCTATGAACCCACTCCCCACCAAATCCAGTCACTTTATCATGCCACACTATGGATAGGCGTGGGGGAGCTATTTGAAAAAAATTTTGTCCGTGCGTTGCAACAACACGATGCGCACCTTACCTACTTAGATCTAAGCCAGCATGTCCCACTACTAGAGGCTCCAGCAACCTTGACTCTATGTCACCACCATGCTTCACACGGAAATAAAGACTTGCACTTTTGGCTCAGCCCCCGCCTTATGCGCCTACAAGTGCAGTGGATAGCAGGCGCTATCAAAACCCTTTTACCACAAAACCAGCAAAAACAGATCGATGCCAATGCCACGAAGCTCGACCAACAGCTCTATGCGTTAGAAAAAAAACTAGGTGATATGCTTGCTTCCGTCAAAGGAAAGGCGATTCTAACTGCGCACCCTTCCTTTGGGTATTTCTGCCAAGAGTATGGCCTGTTGCAAATTCCTATCGAATGCGAAGGAAAAGCTCCAAAACCACAAGACTTGCAACGGATTTTAACACTTGCTCGTCAACATCAAGCGCAATGCGTTCTTACAGAAGTGCAATTTGATAACCAAGCTGCTATTGCGGTTGCCAAACAATTAAACCTCCCCGTCTTTCCTGTAAATGCACTCTCAGCGGCCTATTTTAAAAACTTAGAAGAAATTGCAAATACTATTCGGTTGGCCTACGCTCAATGAGAAAAGAAGTCGCTATTGCTTTTGATAATCTCTCTTTTTCTTATAACAAAGAACTAATTCTCGAATCGGTAAATTTTAATATAAAGGCAGGAGCCCGCGTGGGAATTATCGGACCGAATGGAGGGGGCAAAACAACAGCGCTTAAACTGATGATGGGACTGCTATCGCCAACCCGCGGCAGCGTGACCGTCTTTAATGAACCGCCGAAAGCAAGCCGCCACTGTATCGGCTACGTCCCACAGCGCTTGGCCTATGATACCAAATTCCCCATCTCCGTGGAAGAGGTCGTATTGCTTGGAACCCTTAACCGATTTGGTAAACCCTGTCGATGCTCTGCGAAAAAGGCTTTAGAGCAGCTAGGACTGACTGCTCTTGCCAAATCCCCCTTCAGCGATCTTTCCGGAGGACAAGCCCAAAAAACGCTCATCGCACGAGCACTTGCTTCTAAACCAAAGATTTTGCTGCTCGACGAAGCAACAGCAAATATCGATCCACCAACACAAAAAAATATTTTTACTTTTTTGTCTACGTTGGACGATCAGATCACCATCTGCATGGTCTCTCACTCCCTTTCTACAATTCAGCGTCACTTTTCCCAAATTCTTTGCTTTCAAAAAACCGTAGCAGCCCTTGATACAAAAGACATTTGCAACCACTTCACTGTGGGTCTTTACCATCAACCTCCATCGCCTGGAAATAGCTATGACCTTTCTTAGTAACCCTTTCCTTCTCATGGCGCTAATAGCGGGAGTGGCCTCTGCCGTACCAAGCGGCATTGTTGGCACTTATGTTGTCGTAAAAAGAATTATTTTTATTGCAGGCAGCATTGCCCACTCCGTATTAGGTGGCATGGGCCTTTTTCTTTTTCTTAATCGTGTGTATGGCTTATCATACCTCTCCCCCCTAAAGGGCGCCTTCTGCGCTGCCATTCTGTCCGCCCTATTAATCGGCTGGATCCATTTGAAGTACCAAGAAAGAGAAGATACGGTGATTGCCGCTGTGTGGGCGCTTGGTATGGCAAGCGGCGTGATCCTCATTTCCCTAACTCCTGGATACAATGTCGAGCTTTTAAATTTTTTATTCGGAAATTTATTATGGGCAGATTGGGCCGATATTGGATGGCTCCTGCTAAGCAGCTCAGCTATTATCGCTATGGTAAAGATTTTTTATTATCCATTCTTAGCTATTTGTTTTGATGAAGATCAAGCCCTGCTGCGTAAATTGCCAGTAAAAACGTTGTACTTCTCCCTTTTGCTGCTTATTGCTATTACAACCGTCTTACTTATCCATATTGTGGGAGCCATTTTAATTATCGCTATCCTCACTTTTCCTCCGGCTATTGCTAACACCTTCTCTTCCAGGTTGCCTAAAATGATGTGCTACTCTGTTCTTTTAGGTGCGCTGTTCTCTGTTATTGGAATTATGTGCTCCTATGTCTTAAACTGGCCCGTTGGCGCTACTATTGCCCTAACCTCTACTTTCTTTTATATTATCAATCTGCTGCGCCAGTCAAAAAAAATCTAAGGTACTGGCCTTACGTTTTTCCATTGACTTTCCCCCCTCCATTTCTTATCATCTTCCTCCGGGTGTTTGTTTCACATCTATAGCAAGAAATCTTTGACGGCTAATAAGGACCAAGGAAGTATGTACGCAATTATTAAGACTGGCGGAAAGCAGTACCGAGTGCAAGAAGGGGACATTATCGATGTTGAGCTTTTAAATCAAGACGCAGAGGGCGGTGTCAAGTTCGATGAAGTGATCTTCTTCAATGATGGGAAAAATATAGCAGTGGGGACCCCCCTCATCAGTGCATGTAGCGTGGTCGGCGAATTGGTAGAGGAATCAAAGGGAGAAAAGGTTGTGGCGTTTAAGTACAAAAGGCGCCAAAACTATCGCCGGACGGTTGGACATAGACAAAAATACTCACGCATAAGAATTAAAGAGATTAGCTACAAGGAATAGAGATGGCTCATAAGAAAGGACAAGGATCTAGCCGAAACGGGAGAGATTCCAACGCACAGCGCCTTGGCGTAAAAGCTTGCCATGGACAGTACGTGCATGCTGGAAGTATCTTAGTCAGGCAGAGAGGCACAAAATGGCATGCTGCAAAACATGTAGGGCGAGGAAAAGATGACACACTCTTCGCGCTAAAAAGCGGGATTGTGCACTTCCATAAAACAAGCAAAACGACTATAGCCATCCTCCCAGCAGAAAAGCAGGCATCGGGAAAGTAGAGCTAGTAAATAGAGATGAGTGACAAATGTTTACCGATCGGTTAAAGCTAAAACTCATCGCAGGCAAGGGCGGCAACGGAACGGTTGCATGGAGGCGCGAGAAATATATTCCAAAAGGCGGCCCCTACGGGGGAAATGGGGGACCTGGAGGCAACGTATTAATCCGCACAAGCGCGCAACTGCAAACCTTAGACCACTTGCGTAATACAAAGCACATTAAAGCGGAAAACGGAGGCGATGGAGGTAGTAATAACAAGCAGGGAAAGCTTGGAAAGGATGCTACCTTACAGGTGCCTTGCGGCACCTTGGTAAAAAACGCACTGTCCAAAGAAGTCCTATGCGACCTGACGCAATCTGAAACAGAAATTCTCCTCTGCTCTGGAGGGAAAGGAGGGAAAGGGAACGCTTTTTTTAAAACCTCTAAAAACAGAGCGCCCACCCGTTCAACACCCGGCACGCTTGGGGAAAGCACAGATATCGAGCTAGAGCTAAAGCTCATTGCTGATGTTGGCTTTATAGGCATGCCTAATGCAGGCAAGTCTTCTCTGTTAAATTTTTTGACAAACGCCCCTGCCAAAGTAGGCGCTTACCCCTTTACAACGCTGCATCCCAATTTGAGAATGCTGGAATTTGATGACTTTTCCCGGATCTATTTAGCCGACATCCCAGGAATCATCCCCAAAGCCGCTGAAGGAAAAGGGCTAGGACTTGACTTTTTGAGACACATTGAGCGCACAGAAGTGCTTTTGTATGTCATCGATGCCTCCGGAGAAGAGGGTCGCAGCCCACTTGATGACTTCATGCTTTTGCAGCAAGAACTACAAAAATATTCACAAGCAGTTATGGATAAACCTTCTCTCATTGCATTAAATAAAATCGATAAACCCCAGGCGCTGGAAAATATAAAGCAGTTTCAACAAAAGCTAAGTAAGCACACCACTTGCAGTATTTCTGCGCTTAGTGGGCAAGGGGTAGCTTCTCTTCTCCAATCGATGCGCGCGCTTGTTGAAAAACAGCGGGGAATAAGATACTAATCAGAGCCTGTTTCCTGTGCACTCTGCTATTTGGGACAAAGCACAATACCATCTCTTGTTAAATCGGCACGCGTCGGTGGCCCTGCAATAGATCCTTTCGGGAAAAGATAAGGGCCTGGGTCTTGGTAATTGTCTGTTTTTTTTCTTACGCGTAGTATGTTGGCCATTCCTCCAAGTACCGTTTGCCCAAAGGGGCCATCATAACCAAGCATAGGGATACTATTTTTAGGTATAGGCATACCTGTCTTTGTGGTATCTTTCATGCCAAGCGTCCCCATCACCTTATATTCTGGAATGAGTTTTCGTACTCTTTCATTAAAATCCCCCACATCCATGCTGAGCATATTGGGGAAGTCGTGTCCCATTTGATTCATGGTGTGGTGTGTCATGTGGCAATGAAAAATCCAGTCTCCTGGGTTATCTGCAAGAAACTCTATGACTTTTGTGGACCCTACAGGTACCAACACGGTCGTTTCTGGAAGTAAAACAGATTTATCTTGCGCCCATCCCCCATCGGAACCAATAATTTTGAAGGAGTATCCATGTAAATGCATGGGATGGTGGTCCATAGCGCTCAAATTCCCATAGCGGATCCATACCGTGTCCCCAAGTTCTGCAACTAACGGATCTGTTGCAGGCATCACCTTCCCATTCATAGTTAGCACGTTGAAATCCATTCTCATCGTATTGGGACGAGCTGTGTCTA
>JAUIKQ010000051.1 GCA_030430655.1 Chlamydiia bacterium | reverse complement strand
GGCCATCTAAACGGGTAAGCTCGCCCGCTTTTTCGGCTAGCGGTTCCTGTTGCTTATCTCTGAGCACTCTCCAGGAGCTAATCAGGCTTTGGCGCTTGTATCTTGGCGCGCTGCTAGACTTTTTATATGGTTTTTCGCCTTTGTCAGGGCAATAGGCACTGGAAATACCATACAGATCCAACAAAGCATCCAAATCTTATCTGGATTTAAGTGCCAATATTGGAATCCAAGATAATGGAACGGATACGCCGTTAGCACATTGGAAACAATAGAGAGTCTCAACCGAAACCACGTTAAGCTCAGGCCGGCAAGCAACCCAAGAGCAATTGCATTGACTCCCTCTAAAAAGAAAAAAATCCACAACCATAAACAAGACAGCCGAACAAAAGCCAACGCTTGCGGCTGCACGGCCTCATGAATAAAGAAGGAAAGAAAATTTTCTAGACATAGCAGAAAAAAGATCCCCAATAGGAGAAAACACCCAAACAAAACCGTCGTGGAGGAACGCACCGCTTTCCAAATGATAGCATAGTCTTTTTTACCCCTGTAAAAAGCGACTTGCGCAATCAGCACTTGCTCAATAGCCTGAATGATTGGACTATAAATTAACCATACACTGCAGCCAATCGAAAGGACTAACAAATAATCTCCCCCGAGGCGCGTGACTAAATTCACAACCAAAGCCCAGAAAACAAAGCCCAATGTTCTTGCCAAGGATTTGGGCAAGCCCAAAAAAAGCACTTCCTTAAACAAGGCTTTATTGATCGATCGCTTACTGATGCCGTGCTCTCGAGGCTCTTTCAGAAATAAAACCAGCAAAGCAAAACACAAAATCGCTTGAGAAAAAACGGTTCCTAAAGCCGCTCCCTTCACTCCCAAAGGAGGAATTTTGGAAAAAGCGCCAAAAATTAAGAGATAGTTTAGCCCGATATTTACCACTTGCGCGCCAAAAGCGCAAATACCAACCAGTTTTGTTTTTCCAAGTCCAGTGAAATAAGCGGACAAGGTAGTGCCCAAAGGAAAGAGAAAATTCCCATACATTAAAATGGTAAAATACAGACTTCCGTCAAAAGCAATCTCTGTTGCTCTAAATAGACGGGGAGCGAGCCCTAATCCTAAAGGAAGCGTTATTGCCATGCTAAAAAAGGAAAACCAAATCATCTGCCAGCAGTATGGCCCTAAAAGAGCTCTCTTCCGCTCTCCATAGCTTTTTCCAATGCAGACCTGGGCCATACTCGCAATACCGCTAATGCCTACCTGAAAAAGTAGGCAAAAATAATTGGCCGTCGTGACCGCTTTTAGAGAATGCAGCGCATAGTGAGAAATGAACAAACGGTCACAAAAGCTCATCAAGCTTCCAGAAAAGATTGAAAAAACAAGAGGGACAGAGAGCGCAAGCATTTCTCTAATAGATCCCGGTGGGTGCCGAGAAAGGGTATGCTGAGATGCGCGACGCGTGAGTGTTGTCATATTCACCTTCAAAAAAACCCGCTATAAGAAAAAGTCCGACCACCCCCCAGGACCTTCTCGGCGCTATATTCTGCCCTAACCTTGAATTTTCAGGCTACTTTTTTAAAAAAAAATTTCCAAAGATCAGATTTTTAATCATCTGAATGCATTTCGAATTCTTTACCAAATTTCCACAAAAGCCATCCCGGGAGCCGATGCAAAGAAAGAAGGCCAATGATAAGAATAGTGGTTAGCGCGCTTGTAATATAAAGGCGGCGCGCCACCGCAAGACCGACAGAAGCCGTCGCCCATAGTGTGGCTGCTGTGGTCAGCCCTCGAACGCGTCCGCGGTCACGCAAAATAACCCCAGCGCCCAAAAAACCAATGCCGCTAACAATTTGCGCTGCAATGCGATTAGGGTCTCCTCCGGTAACCTCTGTTGAAAGCACCCCAAACAAACATGCGCCCAGAGAAACAGCCGCATGCGTGCGAATGCCCGCGAGCCCAACATGCCGTTCCCTTTCAAGACCGATCAACCCCCCAAAAAATGCCGCAAGGACTGTCAAACCAAACCACTGAATCTGCTGCAACCAATCCATCTTGACACACTGCCTTTTTCTAAATCATCTAAAAGAGCAACTAGTAAGATGGTCATTTACCATCCCAACTGCCTGCATGTACGCGTACATAATCTTAGGCCCCACAAACGCCATTCCTCTTTTGCGCAAGTCAAGGGCAAGCTTCTTGCTAACGTCCGACTCAGCCGGCACTTCTTCCCATGCTTTCCAATGATTAAGGAGGGGTCTATGGCAAACAAATTCCCATACATAAGAAGCAAAGGACCCTTTCTCTCTCTGGACACGCAAAAAAACCCGCGCGTTTTGCCGCGCGCTGAAGATCTTTAACCTGTTTCTAATGATGCCCTTCTCTTTCAATAGCCCCAGCAAAGCACTGTCTGTCATGCTCGCTACAGCGCTCACATCAAAGTTATGAAAAACGCGCCGATACGCCTGCCGCTTTTGCAAAACAACGCTCCAACTAAGCCCCGCTTGCGCTCCCTCCAAGAGGAGCATTTCAAAGAGATACCGGTCATCATGCGAAGGCACGCCCCACTCTGTGTCGTGATAACGCTCATAACACAAGCTGCCGTCCCCAAAACATCTTTTTTTTATCATGTTAGCTTAAGGCTACCACTTTTTGTAAAAAAAGAGCATAGCAAATAATATACCCCCTTTTACGGTCCAAAGAACGGTGCGTATCCAATTAGAATAAATAAGTGTCGCCACCATTTTTTTGGAAAAGTGTAAAGAAAGCTTTTGATGTTGCTGCATCTGAAACAAAAATGTGGATAGCCATATCAACAATAAAAGGATAATATTAATGAGCGAAAGCCGCACCATGGAAGCATCTTCCGCCGCCCCTATAAGGAGCACACCGCTAATTGCTTCTAAAAGCATAACGGGTGCTACCAAACAAGCGGCTTTACGCAGGTGCTTCCTCTCGTATCTTGTGAATCCTTCCCGCACCTGCCAGTACAAAGGATAGTGAACGATCTGCACAAACCATATGATTCCAACCATTGTCCAGGTTAAAGCAAATTGCACGCAGAGTAGCTTAAAAAAATCATGCATGTTTACGGAATCAATACGAAAGAGTGAATAAAATGCTTGTACGATATGTCTTGGTATTGACGGCCATCACACTCCATTGCAAGCAAGTACATACGATGGTTGGCCATAATGGCGCGCCCTTTAAAATAAATGCCTTCGGTTTGAATGAAAAAATCCATCCCTTTGTGCCCATCGAATTCAATTAAATCGGCGAAAACCAAACGGTTATGGGGACTTTGTGATAGTAAACCATTTAAAAAATTCTCTAGGCTTAGTTCTGCATAGCTCTCATCGATATATTTCGGATACTCCGCTACCATCACCATATAAACAACCGCTTGCTGTTCCGCGGCAATGTACACATCATATTGTAACTCACTGTCATTATCAGGAAGGGTCATCGTATCATGAACATGGTGAGGAGGTTGAGGTAGTGCGATTTTGCAATTACCGACGGCGGAATGAAATTCTTGCCACTTTGTTAAACCTACCTCCTTATTCGTTCCTTTAGCAATGAGCTCGGTCAAGCCATGCGTAGACAATCCAACAATAGCTATAACCAAAAGAAGAAACCCCCGTCTATAACGATTTTTTCTCCGATTTTTTCTATCCCCTTTCATATACCCCCTCCCTCAAAAAAAATTTGCCACACCTATCGCAAGATAGCGGCTATAATAAAGAAAACAGTGCACACAACTACTACTACTATTAACCACGACAGCAGTACGCTAAAGAAACCTTTCCAGGCAGAAAATTTTTGCACTTCTCCAAGCGCTTGTGAGAGAACGACCACAGACCAGACAGTAGTGACTAACTGGATAATGAGCGCTATCTCGATGACAGGTATATTGATCAGGATGAAGTATGGACTGAAGATAGCCATTCCAAAAATACCTAGAAAAATCACCCAAATGGCAAGATTCACTAAATAGGGAACCGTTGCCCAGCTCACTGCTGCTCGCACCTCTAAAAAGCTACCCCTTCCCTTAAACAAGCCTCTACCTACCAACCTGACTAACCAGGCATTTATCGTGAAAGAAAGCCACCCTACCGGAAAAGCAAAGATAAGAGCAAACAAGGTAGCTCCAAAAATACTTACATTCAAGCGCGCCATATTTGTTTGTTGCATAGTATGGAAATTGACAAGCAGGCCATAAAGAAAACATAAGGAGAAAAACCGGTGGTTAATTCGGCTGGACACAATTTCGTGAATGGTTGCTCTCGCACGCGTCCAGATACTAAACCAAGGATTAAAATCAAATTCTTTCCGCATTACCCCTCCAACCTCTAATCATAAGAAAGTAGTTATTACAATAACTTACTAAAAATATAATTACTAAATCAAATGAACTATGAATATTTAATTCTATCTACTTAAAAATAAGGAGATAATAAAATTATCTAATAGAAGTAATTTTTTTATTTATTGAAAAACTCAGGTTCGAAAAACCTTGGTAAGAAAGAAAAAGGCTAATGTAGAGTACACGGGCCATTTAATCAGCCTAAAGGCATAAAGTTTATAACCGATATTCACAAAACACAGCACAAGCAAGGCAGGGTAACCTATTTCCAAAAGGGGGGCCAATAAGTTCACAATTCCTTCAAAACCGAGTAAAGAGCAGAAAGAAGACAGTACTAAAACGATAGCCAAACATGTGGTATACGAGCGCCGCCCTTTAAAGACTTGCTTTTGCAAAAAAGTCGCTACTACTGCGCACAACGCAATTGCCGTTGTTAAACAAGCAAAAGAAATAGCCACAGCGGTTGCAAAACCCGCACTTGGACCGAGCACCAAGTATCCAATAAGCCCTAGCATTTTGTCTCTGCCCACGTCTTGCAACTGGTTAGAATATAGAGCCCCTAAATAGACAAACCCTACATAAATTACCGCCAATAAAGCAGCGCCAATTAGACAAGCAAAGACGATAGCGCGTAGGCGCGAACCCGGGTCTATCTGCCTCTTCTTGAATTTTTCACACACGAGGGCAGAAAAGAAAAAAGCGGCCATCAAATCCATAGTATTGTACCCGGTACGTAGCGCATAAACAAAAGGAGAAGCTGCGTGCTTATGGACTAAGAGACTGTGCGGGGAAAAAAAGACTCCTTTAAGAATAATAAAACTGAGCGTGACCACCAGAACAGGTGTGAGAAAAAAGCCTATTACCTCAACGATATGTTTCTTTTTCCAGCTGAGTACAAAAAGGATCAATGCAGCCCCTGCTATAAAAATAGGCAAAGGTATTTTACAAGCATGCACACTCAACGTGGAGTGCGTCAGTACAATGCACCTTGGAATGCCGCCGAAGGGACCAATCAAACTCATTAAAATAGCGACGAGCGCAAGCCCTGGCACTTTTCCGATACGGGTAAAAAAGGCTTCATAATCTCCATCGAAAAGGGCAATGGAAATCAATCCTGAAAAGGGGATACAAATAGCTGTTAGCAACAGCCCAGCCAAGGCATACAATACATCTCCCTGTACTACCTGTCCCACTATCAGGGGAAAAGTGACATTCCCGGCCCCAAAAAACATAGAAAAAATAGCAAGTCCATCTCTCAACACAGACAATTTGCGAAGGGGGCGCGCAAGCTCCATAAATAACCACATGTGCGAATGAAAAACCAAATTATATGTGCTTAATTAATTGTCTACAAGTAAGAAAACCTGCTTTATTTCAATAAATTATGCACTATTTCGGTAAATGTAGGGGAAATAAAGCGATACCCTAAGTCCAGTAATCTTTGGGGATAGGCGTTGATACTAACAAAAAATAGCTCGGCACCTTTTTGACCTAATATGCTGGTAATTAGCTTTTTAGGAATTTTAGGTAAAAAAGGTTGGCGCCAATGTTTTTGCAAACAGTGCGCAATAGCCAACGCCGTTGGATTTTCCGGGAGGGCGATATTGAAAGGCCCGCTCGCCTCGGCATTTTCGATGAGAAATAAAATACTTGCAACAACGTCCTTTATTGAGACCACACTTGTATACTGGTGACCTTCGCCCATGACGCCACCTAATTTCCAACGAAAAGGAAGACACATTTTGGGGAAAGCGCCGCGTGTTTCATCGCAAATAACCCCAAAACGACAATTTATCACCCTAGATATATTTTCAATCCCTTGGCAAGCCCTTTCCCAGTCAGAGCATACTTTTGATAGAAAAAGCTGATTGGAAAGCGTGTGCTGCTCCGTTACGCTTTCGTTGCCACAGTCTCCATAAATGTGGACGGCAGAGGCGCAAAGAAATACGGCGGGACATTTATCTAGGGCAACTAAATGATCAACAAACTGTTTTGTTAAGTGGACACGGCTATCGTAGATACGCTTTTTTTTCTTCTCAGTCCACCTTCCTTCCCCTATATTTTCTCCGCATAAATGCAAAACAGTGTCAGGTTTTTCCAGACATTGGAGCGCTTTGCTGACGTCTACAGCAAGGGTTAGGGAGAGCGTAGAAACCGTATACCCTCTACTTTGCAGGTAAGGCACCAAAGTGCTGCCAACAAGCCCATTTGCCCCTGTAACTAAAATTTTTCGCCCCATAAAAGAAAAAATATCTCACGTAAAGTTGGGAGCCCAATGAGATAGATTTAAAGGAAGCCTTTACAAAAGGATAAAAAACCATCTTTGTAAAGGCCGACCTATCTAGAGTGCTACCTTTTTGTATCGCAATCTTGATGGGAAGAAGAGCAGCATTTTTTGCATCGACATAAACAAATGATACACCAAATACCTGCAAGACCCACCAGGGCATAGATGATCCGTGCCCAAGGTGCTGAGTTACCACCGAAAATTTCAGCAACGGGATTCCATTGGAAAAAACCCCAAAAGCCCCAATTAAGTGCGCCAATAAGAACCAAGATAATAGCAATATACTTAAGAACCTTCATATACCCCTCCGATACAATATATTTTTCTACTAACCTTGATCCTAAAAAAATATACAATGTTTGTAAACATAAAAATCCTTGACAGATGAAAATAAAGAACATAGAATGCTCTGACGTCGCCAGGGCTGTGGTTTTCGTGCCAGCTGGGCTTTTGGAGCTGGAGAATTGGTCTGGCGTGCAGATGTTTTTAGAATCTATATTGAGAGAGCGCATGGAATTTACGGACGAGGATTTGGAGAAACTGTCTCGGCTGTGTCGTATCCCTTATACGGAAGAAGAAAAAAAAGCACTGATGAACGATCTTTTGTCTGTGCTCAACTATATAGAGCAGCTGAACGAGATTGACCCAGATGGAGTAGAAGAGTGTCACCATGCAGTAAAGGGAGTTTCTTGCCCTATGCGAGAAGATGTAGCTTGCGACGTTTTGGATCGACAAACCTTTCTTGATAATTCTCCCGACCACGTAGCAGGGATGATCAAGGTGCCTCCCATACTCAAATCCCAAGGATCTTGAGCCATGCACACCCTTTCTGGAAAACAGCTTCATCAGTTATTTCTGCAAGGAGACAAGTCAGCCGAACAGATCGCAACGTACTTCTTAAATCGGATTGCTGCGTTTGACCCTGCAGTCAATAGCTTCCTTGCGGTCTGCAAAGACCATGTTTTGGAAAGTGCGCGCGCGCTTGACGAAAAAAAGCGCTTGGGAAAGCGCTTGGGGAAATTAGCTGGGATACCTATTGCGATTAAAGACAACATCCATATTAAGGGAATGATTACTACCTGCGCTTCTAAATTTTTGGAAAATTATGTTGCGCCTTACAGCGCTACTGTTATAAAACGGATCGAGCAAGAAGATGGAATCTTTATTGGCAAGACCAATCTTGACGAATTTGCCATGGGTTCTTCGAACGAAAATTCTGCCTATAAACTCTGCTATAACCCATGGAATCTCGCTCACTCTCCCGGAGGTTCTTCTGGAGGCTCTGCCGCCTCTGTTGCTGCCCGCCTAGCTCCTATTTCTCTAGGGAGTGACACCGGCGGATCTATACGACAACCTGCTGCGTTCTGCGGTATTTTAGGGTTTAAGCCTACCTATGGACGGGTGTCTCGCTATGGACTTGTCGCTTACGGCTCTTCCCTTGACCAGATTGGCCCCTTTGCGCACACGAGCGAGGATATTGCGCTTATGATGGAAGTGCTCGGCGGCAGTTGCCCAAACGATCCGACAACGATCCAAGAGTCCCCGCTGCCTTATATAGACCGGTTGGAGGAATCCATACAAGGAAAGACGATCGGAGTGCCCTGGCATTTTCTTGAAACGCTCTCCCCCGAGCTGAAAGAAAACTTTCAAATGGCGCTCACCTCTTTTGAACAAATGGGTGTTAGGATTATAGATGTGGATTTAGACCTATGCCGCTACTCCACAGCAGTCTACTACATCATTGCTCCAGCAGAAGCATCGACAAATCTCGCTCGCTTTGATGGAATTCGCTATGGGAAACGATCGAAAGCAGCAGAGTCTATTGATACCATTTATGACTACTCTAAGCTGGAAGGGTACGGAACAGAAGTGAAAAAACGGATCCTGCTAGGCACGTTCGTCCTTTCTTCTGGCTACTGCGATGCCTACTATAAAAAGGCAATGAAAGTCCGCACCTTGATTCTACAGCAGTACCAAAAAGCTTTCGAAAAATGTGATATTATTGCTATGCCAACGGCGCCTACGCCCTCCTTTGCTATCGGTGCGATTAAAGATCCGCTAAAAATGTACTTTCAAGATCTGTACACGCTAAGTGCTAACCTGGCAGGTATTCCTGCTATCAGTGTTCCCTCTGGGCTTTCTAAAGACGACCTTCCCCTGTCCATTCAATTACAAGGTCCTCAGCAAGAAGATCAAAGAGTCGTGCGCTTTGCACATCACTTCTGCAAGAAAAATCCTTTTGCAGCACGTATTCCTCCGCTATTTGATAAAGAGGCGACCCTATGACGGCAGAGTATTTTTACGATGACTGGGAGCCTATCATTGGACTCGAGGTTCATGTCCAACTAAACACCCTCTCTAAACTTTTTTCTCCTGCGCCTAATAAATTTGGCAGCGAGCCTAATACGAACATTGGTATTATAGACACGGGGCAGCCCGGGTCGCTTCCTTTGCTCAACAAAGAAGCTGTTTATAAAGCCGTTATGTTAGGCTGCGCTATCAATAGCCAAATTCCCCTGCTGAGTAAATTCGACCGTAAATCTTACTTTTATCCAGACAGCCCTCGGAATTTTCAGATCACACAGTTTGACCAACCCATTTTGATTGGAGGAAGTGTGACTGCAGATGTGGATGGCAAGACAAAATCCTTTGCTATTGAGCATGCACACCTCGAAGATGATTCTGGAATGTTAAAACATTTTAGCTCTTTTACGGGTGTAGATTACAATCGCGCCGGCGTGCCCTTGATAGAAATTGTCTCTGCTCCCTGCATGTACGGCCCAAAAGACGCTTCCGCTTATGCACAGGCCTTGCGTGCTATCCTGCAGTACATCAATGTCTCTGATTGTAACATGGAAGAAGGGGGCCTCCGTTTTGACATCAATGTCTCTGTACGCAAAAAAGGGGAATCTCATTTGCGCAATAAAACAGAGATTAAAAATCTCAACTCTTTTACTTATATGGAGATGGCTATTGAATCTGAAATTCGGCGTCAGATCCACGCTTACACAGACAGCCCCCATAAAAACCCAGATACCGTCATTACAAGCCAGACAATGCGATTTGACATAGAAAATAAGAAAACCATCCCCATGCGTTCCAAGGAAGGAGCTCCTGACTACCGCTACTTTCCAGAGCCTGATCTGCCTCCTATTGTGCTTACTCAAGAGTACATCGATACTGTCAAGAAGAACATGCCAGAGCTGCCGCATGCCCGCTTTGAACGCTACACAAATGACTTGCATTTGACCCCCTACTCTGCTTCGGTGCTTATAAACAACAAACAACTAGCCGATTACTTTGAAAAAGCCTTAGCCATCTGCCCTCATGCTCGCGCTTTATGTAACTGGATTACTGTGGAGTTTGTTGGAAGAATCAAAGAAACAGGCATCTCTTTACATAATTTTGGTATTCCCCCGCAGCATATCGCTGAGCTTGTCAATCTCATCGATCAGGAAAAAATCACCGGAAGAATGGCAAAGGAAATCGCCGACATCATGGTGGAAAGCGTAGATAAATCTCCAAGAGTCATTATATCCGAAAACCCAAAATTTCGGCCTATCACCGATACCTCCACCCTAGATCCCATCATCGATCAAGTTCTCGCAAGCCACCCCCAGTCCATTGTTGACTATAAAGCAGGCAAGGATAAAGCATTTAATTTTCTTGTGGGGCAGATTATGAAACAGTGCCAAGGAAAAGCCTCTCCTCCTCTCGTAAAGAAACTGCTAGAGGAGAAAATAAGCGAGCCTCCTCTATAAGCCTGAACTTCGGGTTGTAAGAGGGCGACAAAAGACTTCCACGACCACCTAAATTCAACGAAGGTTTTTTGGCCTGGCGTCCATAAGCAGCTATTCCTGCGAGTAAATAGACCAGAAAGTTCTGTGAGCTTCTGTGGCGAGTGTGCTTCATTTGCGAAATGTTTTTAAGCTGATCATTGACCGTTTCAAAGATCCTTTTCTATCAAAATTTTACCTATCTCTTTGGTTTACAATTATATAAACCCGAAGTTCAGGTTATGAAGAGCTTTTAAACGATCTAACTCACTTTTTCGACCAATAAATATCTGCCATCGTACCCTTCTATGCTTTATCTCTCATTCCGCGGCAAATCGTGTAAAATCTTGAATTACCTCACAAGGTCTAACATTCCTTCCCCAAACTCCGGCTAGCCGAATGATTTGTTCTGGTTT
>JAUIKQ010000050.1 GCA_030430655.1 Chlamydiia bacterium | reverse complement strand
AGGGGATAAGGGCACGCTTATTGCTTTTATTTGTAACCACTGTCCCTTTGTTAAACACATTAAATCGCAGCTGACTGCGCTCTATAATGACTACAAAGACAAGGGGATTGCTTTTGTCGCTATTAATAGCAATGATTACGAAAGTTACCCTGATGATCATCCCGATAAAATGGCGGAAGAGGGATACCCTTTTCCTTATCTTTTTGATGAAACGCAGACAGTGGCTAAAGCATACAAGGCCGCATGCACACCAGACTTTTATCTTTTTGATAGCGATTTGTCTTGCGTCTACAGAGGGCAGTTAGACGATTCTCGCCCTGGAAATGCTATTCCGGTTACAGGAGGTGATATACGTAAAGCGCTAGAAGCGCTACTATCTAACCGCCCTTGCGATTTTGAACAAAAGCCCAGCATTGGTTGTAATATTAAATGGAAAAATGTTTAGGAGGACTTATGGCAAAAAAAAGTGCAACTGTTAGCGAAAAAAACAAAAAAAGCGAAGTGCTTGCGGCCTACCATGAGCTTTTGGAGGAGCTAAAGCAAACGGATCAAAGCCCACCAGCCCCTAGGCAAGAGGAGAAAGAAGCCGTTAAGCAGTCTTCTGATCTATCCTCTGATGCGATCATTACAAGTCTTGCTGAGAGCAAGCTCAAAATTAGTAAAAACTTAGAATCTCTAGAGCTGCAGCTACTTGAAGAGCACAAAAAATTCTCAAGCTTACAAAAAGGCATTGAGGTGTCTAAAAAAGAGCTCAAAGAGCTGCATGACATTACTTATCAAGCGGAAACGCTTGCTGCGCTGATCGAAACACAAAAGCAGCTGAGAGAAAAAACGGATCAGGAGATTTACGAAACCCGAGAAGCTTTTGAAGAGGAGATGGCAAAGAAAAAGGCGGCTTGGAAAGAAGAGATAGCCATTTCTTCTAAGACAAGAGAGCGAGAAGAAGAGACATATGCTTACGACCTTGCGCTTAAGAGAAAAAAAGACAAGGATCTTTATGAAGAAAAAAAACAACAGATGGAAAAAGCGCTTGAGGAAAAAGTGAGGCAGACAACGCAATCCCTTGAGGTTAGAGAAGCGCAGCTTTCTGAAAAGGAGAAAGAGGTAGAAATGCTTCGAGAGCAAGTTGCGCATTTTCCAGAAAAGCTCCAGGAGCTAACGGACCGGACAAAAGCAGAAACAGAGGCGCTTGTAAAAGGCCAGTATCAGTTCGAAATCCAGCTTAGCCAAAAGGAATTTGAAGGAGAAAAGCGGCTTTACGAGCAAAAGGTGGCTTCCTTGCTAGACAAGATCAAGGAACAGGAGAGCCTCATCAAAACGCTTACAGCAAGAGTGGATCAGTCAGGAAAACAGGTCCAGGATATTGCAGTCAAGGCAGTGGAAGGCGCTTCTTCGGTAAAGGCGTTTGCTGCAGAGGAAATGCATAAACAAAGAAAAGAATCCTAAATCTACAAGAGCAGGCCCTTTTTTCTACCTATATTTTTTTAGCAGCTCGATGTCATTGTTGATTTGACGTATCGCTAAAAAGTTTTTGTTGGACTTAGCAAGGTGCATTGCTTGTAGTAAAAACGCCTGAGCCCTTCTTGTTTCCCCCTGCGCTTGAGAAAGTAAGAAAAGATTAGCCAGTGTATAGATAAAAAACTCTCCGCTTTTTTTTGTAAGTGGGATCGCTTTTTTGATCAAAGACCGTGCTTGGCCTAGATCGCCCTTGAAAATGGCTAGGCTAGCTAGCGTGTCTACGATTTGCATTGCTTCAAAATTCCCCCAGGAAGACCAGCCTAAGGCTTCAATGTTTGAAAGGGCTGTTTCTGTTTCTTCCGCAAAAGGGCCGTGGAAGCGCAGATGGAGCTGAAGGAGATTTCTAAAAGATTCGAGCTGCATGTATGCATTACCATTTTCTACCCCGATATCTTTTGCTTTTTCTAGATAAACGCGTGCGGACTGGTACTCTCCCATTTTCCAAAGAACCTCACCTAGGTTATTCCATCCAGTCCAAGCGGATAGGAGGTCTTTCTCTTTCACGCAAAGCTGAATACCCGATTTAATTAAGTCTTTTCCTTTTTCGATGTCGGTTCCCCTGAGGGCAAAGATGGTTCCAAGCATACATTTTGCTATCCCTAAGATTCTTGCATTTTCTGTGTGGTCACAAAGAAAAGAAAAATCCGCCAGTGCTTCTTCCCATTTTCCTAGAAAAAAAGAAGCGACGCCGTGATGAAAGCGGCATTTCAAAATATCTGCAGGCGCCTTTAATATTGGAAGTATTTTTGCGGTTAAATGGACGCTTTCTTCAAATTCACCTATTTCCCAGTGTCTGTGGGAAGCGCTCATGGTAGCCTTTAATTCCAAAGCCTCTTGCGCATTTTTGCCGCTTAAAAGGTCTTGCACCAAGCCAAATTCTTTCCATTCAATAAAAATTTCCGCTAAACAAAGACTAGCTTTTGTAATTAAGCCATGGGGGAGGAAAATATCGACTCCATCGATGAGAGACTCTAAGTTTTTTTTTCCATCTTGGTAGAGCTGCTGAAAAGCGTTTTTGAGGAAAGGATCTATTTCTTGCTCATATCCAAAGCATTTGACAACAAGGATAAAAGACTTTAGTCCCTGAATGTGCGTTGGTAGCTCCTTGACTTGCCTAAGCCAGTAGTTTAACGTTGCGGTCTTATCAAATTGCAGCTTTTCAGATTCAACGATTTCATATAAAAGTTCGTGCGGAAACCAGTAGTCTTCTGTTTTGGTAATTAATCCACCCTGCTCTAGGAAGTAGAGGGTGGCATCTTTAATGCCAAACACCTGAGAAAAAAGCACTTGGTCAATATAAATTCCGCATGAACAAACAGCAGCAATGCCTTTTTTGATCTCCTCTTTTTTTTCTTTATTCAAAGACTTTAACGAAGAAGCAAAGGCAAGTTGGTAAAGTTTTGAGGGGTTTCCTTTAGAGGCTAAGTAGAGGAGTTCAAGCTCACTGTCCGAGTAACTGACCTGAAAAAATTCTAGCAGTTGTTGACTTTCTGTGTTCGTTAAAGGAGGGATCTTCCATTCGACAAGCGCTTGGCTAAAGGAGCTGGCTAAAACGTTTTTAAAAGATTTTCTACAGACGAGAAGAAATCGCAAATTCCTCTTTATTAGCAGGTTAAGAAAAAGTGTTTTTTCTATTTGCGTCACATCATCAAAGTGATCCACAATGAACAAGTAGTAGAAGTAGTGCTTTTCTAAAAATGTGAGCACCGCTAGCAAAGACTCTTCTAGTGGCCGATTTTTTTCCTTCAAAGTAGGAAAGCGTTTGAGCATTGTATCGACAAAACTGTGTAGCCCTGTCTCAGCGGATATACTGCAATAAACTATTCCAAATTCCCTCGATTGCATTTGCTGACAGAGAACTGTTTTTCCCATCCCTTGACTGCCGATCAAGCAAAGGACTTTCCCGTGGTGTTCGATGAGGAGATTTTGGAGAGAAGCAATGGCTTTGCTCCGCCACAAATAGCGGCGCTCGCCCTGCACAAAGTCTACAACTTGCTTCGAGGGGATAAAATCTATTGCCTCAATTCCAAAATTATACATTTCTGGAAGAGGAAGATTTTTCTCGCGCATTCCGGCATTAATGAGGTGGAGAAGTGCCGAAGGGGAGGCTTTTAAGGGGCAAAGCGTTCCCAAACTCCTTAAAAGCACATCGGTAAAATATCCGTATTTCTTTTCAGCGTCTTCAAAAGACTTTAAAATTCCTGAAGAAAGCAAACAAAAAAACCCTTTTTGCTGAGCGTGGTTTCCTTTCAGCTCTTGTCTTAAGTTTGGGTTGGTGATTGTATTGATGCGGAGCGAGCATGCATCGATAAAAACGTAGCTATCCATAGCTGGGGTTTGATGGATTTTTTCACTCAGCAAATCCAAACTCAGCGCATGGTTTTCCCTTTCTGACGGCGCTGTGTCAAACAGTGTTAAAAAGGACTTGGGATGAGGTGGGGGATTTCTAAATCCGTGACCACAAAAATAAAACAAAAACTTCAAGGGCTCTTTCCGACTTAAGAGTTGTTGAAAGTAGCCTTCTACGTTCTCCTTTGTGGCGTTTTCATTAAGAAGCAAAGTGAGATTTGGCGCGGGTATGCCCCAGCTGACTAGCGCCTCAGCGATTCGAGTTGCATCCCCCGCAGCAGCAGGTAGCGGGGGGATTTTTCCACTTTTATACTTAGAAATGCCGACAACAAGAACTAGGGTAGAAAACATCATCACTCCTTGTTAGGATACACGACGATCGAGAAACTCGTGTGCATAATCTGTGTGCATACAGTATACAGCTTTTTCCTCAGGAACGTACAGATAATCCGCGGGCTGATTGTCGCTTGCGGTAGCCAAAAGGACAGAGTATTCTTGGCTAATCCTACAATCTACTTTGTCTTCTAAAAACTTCAGAAGGATTTTAAACGGCTCTAGCACGGCCTTTCCTGTTGCGATGTTTTCGCCAAAATCGATCGCTTTTACAAAGGTGGTACTAACGCACACTTTTTTTTGCTCAATATCATAAGTCAGAGTTGGCCTTATCGGGACTCCATTTCCCATTCCGTTCAGCCGTAGCCCAAGCATTTCTTGATTGCCCCAACCAAGCGCGGCGCTTTGCTCTTGCGTAAGTTCCTCATCATGGAAGACTGTGACTTTTCCTGAGAAAATGCTTGGGTTTTGCTTTTCTTTGACGAAGCTTTCATTCTTTTCCACACTTTTAAGGCTTTCATTTATACTCCTTTTGTCAAAAGAATTTTTTATCGCGTTCAAAATTCGATTTCTATACTCGCTGCATACGCTAGAGTCGCACACAAAATTGATGAGCAGTGGGAGCGCATCACTTTTGGCTTTTGAGTCACATTTGCTAGTAAGAATAGAGGCTGCTATATATCTAACATAGCCTGTGTGCTCAGCAGAAAGAACAATAGCAGAAAGTTGCTTAATTTCATTTGCTTCTAATTTTGATTTTTTCCGAATATCTTTTAAGGAGATTGCATATTCAAATACTTTTAAGTAAGAACGTTTGTTGTTTTTTGGGCTAAGTGGAGTCTTTTGCGCTGAGGAGGGAGGAATGAGTGTTATCTCACAGTTTTCTGCTTTAAATTCCTCAGGAAGACGCCGAGTGGTTATATGCAGGCTTTTTTCCAGATTCTCTTTGAAATTTAGAGGTAGACTTCCAAGCAAGCTTTCTCTATTCTCCTCGAGATTTTCTAACAATTCTCGAAATTTTTCGGACGCATAATTTGGTATTCTTTCCTGAAGGCTTTTGTACAAAGTATCTATCTCGGATATCGCTCGCACCCACGCTTTTTCTGCTAAAATAATAGCAATTTTTTCCAATTTGGCTCGATCTTCTGGACAAATCCGCTCAATTACCGGATTTATTATAGTACGGGTTGTAGTAAGGGTATATGCTGAACATCTTTTTTTTCCTGCTTTGACTATATCAACGAGTTTTTCAAAAATTTTAGAGAACTTTTCTGGGTTGCTTTTTGCAAGCTTTGTAAGAAAAGTGGTTTTCTCAGGACGTATCAAGCAGTCTTCTAAAAATGGAACAAAGGCTTCTTGGCCCATTGTTTTGATTAATTTTTCGGCCATTTCCTCAGAAATTTCTTGGCAGCTGAGTGCGATTTCTGTCAAAAAAGAAACCAAATCGGGCGGATTCGTGACTCCACAATCCTTTGCCTCTGAAGGATGTGGCTTATTAATCAAATCACATAACTTAAGAAAAAATTCTTCTGCTATGGGCACCTTTTGTTTTTTTAGGGTACTCAACAGGAGCATTGTCTCTTTTTGTTTTGAAGGTTGTTTTAAATTGTCAAGGATTGCGTCTTGAATTTCTCCGTTTTCCATCAAGAAACTATAGCGTATGAGGTCGAAAACTCTCCCTGCTAATTGGTTTCCTTTTATAAAGCTACAAATCTCTTTAATAAACTTCCCATACAGGTTTATTTTATCTAGAGCTTCGCATTCATTGAGGCATTTAGCAAATAGGTGGAGGGTGTGGTATGTGAATTTTTCTTCCGGTCCATAGAGGCATTTGAGGTATTCGTTAACAGTGCCGTTTGCCTCTTGGGTAAGGAGGCCTGCACATACTGAGAGAACAGTTTGATGCCTAGGATCAAACATTTTGCTTGTTATATATTTTACGGCTTCCTCCTGCTTTTCTTCCACATAAAGCCTTTTTAATTCCAACGCTGCATAAAATTCTTGAAACATGAGGTGACTAAAGCCAAGATCCACCAGATCTCCCTGACGTGGGTCAATACGAAGCAGTCCAAGCTGTATCAGTTTCCCCAAATCCCCACTCATTTCTGAGGTGTTCCGCGCCTCTCCTACTAGGCTGAAATTGTCATTTTGCATTGCTTTGAACGCAATAGCCTTCAGCATCTTTTCCAGGTCTTCTTCCGCCTTTGGGTTATATTGGGGCTGAGAAGATCCAATTCCAAGCTTTTTTTCACTGTTGCCTTGGCGCATAAGGAATTTTCTGTGCATCCAGTCGGTTAGTTCTGAATACAGTTTTGTCACGCTTACGTTAGATGCCTTAAGAGCATTTTCGCGAATCAGAGCACAAAAAATACCTAAGTAAAGGGGCGTAGAAGCCAATTCGCGCGTGCGGGGGTTTTCTTGCAGCTCTCTTATAGTCTGTTTTTGTTCCCAGCTAAACGCATTATTTTTCGAGTAGTTATCCACATATTTGCTTACTGTGTCAGAATCAAATCCCAAAACATTTAATTCGATATCCGGCGTAAAATCTTTGACAGCCATAGGCCTTGAGCTGACAATCACATTTGGATATTTTTTAATATTTTCTAATATGCCAGTCAAGTGGGGAGGTGGGGAGCATTCATCGTATCCATCTAGAAGAAGCAAAGTTTTTTTTGGCGACCCCGATTGTTGCCTCTCAAGGGTAAGTCGAATATACTCTCGATTTGCGCCAATCTGATCAGGATCGGCTGAGCCCATACACTCTTTCGCGAGATACTCGAGCAGGTAATCCTCTGGCTCAAACCCCTCTCTTTTTGGGCAATAAGACTCATTTAGGTTGCGTAGCTTCACCCAAAAAACGTATGTAAACTCCTGCCAGATCTTTTTTTTCGCCCACCTATGCGCAAGATATTGGAAGAGGGTGCTTTTCCCTACCCCTGCAGGGCCTGAGACCAGGATACGCCTTTCTGCTTTATTTTGAAGCGATGGGTCACTAAAAACTCTCTCGATCGTAAAATTGAGGTTTTCAATACAGGCTGGATTTTCTGGCTGACCGCGCTGTTTCTTTTGTTCACCTGCTTGGCGAATAGAAAGGGGCTTATAAATAGCGTCAATGCTTTGGGTATGGGCATATGGACTTAGGAGAAGGGGTACTGCAAAATGAGCAAGGTAATGCTTCTTTAGCTCTTCCTCTAAGAGGGGATTTGCTTCTAAAGAGCAGTCTTTAGAAATCGTTATGGTATTTTTATTGATTTGGTATTTTTCAGGCTCGCTTTGCAAACAAAGTCCACTATCGCCTTTTGCTAAGTATCTTTTTGTTTCTGTGCACTGGATTGTGCATGTTTGCTCTTTTTGTCTATCAACAATCCAAGTGGTATCCCTGAGCATCGCAGGTGTCTTGTCATTTGCCTTTACCACACTGAGGCTGTATTTTTGGGAAGAGACCGCCTTCATTGTAGTGGCGTGCAGACACTTGTCGGAGGCGTAAATAACGCGTCCTTCTTTGTCAATTGTTACTAAAGAGAACGCAGGTTGGTCTAGTACTGTTTCCTGCTTTAGCTTCCAGTCAAGATCAAAGCGCTGTATTTTGTACTGCCCCTTCTCCATATAGTCCTTCGATACATTCCAAGATTCGCGTGTTGGACCTGTTAAAATGACCATTCCATTTTTCTCTACCATCATGTCATGGGTGGGATGATCAAAAAAGCGTGCACGAGGCTTATTATCGACTTCTGCACTGACTATTGCGACAGGATGAACAAAGTGACCATTGTCTCGGTACTCAGGGGCCATTGGAGCAATAAAACCAGATATCTCAGCTAAAGGGATAGCTATTCCTTGCAACTTTTTTTTAAAATCAAACAGCTTGTTTGCCTGTCCTTCCAAATCAATCGCTACGCATTTGCTGCCGTCCTTCACAAGCAGTCCTTTTTCTGATTTGACAACAAGTTGAATTAAATCTTGCGCTTTGTAGAAATCACTAATTTTTGGCGTTTTACTATTTACGTCTAAGCGAATGATTTGTTTCTCTGAGAACACAACAATTCCATTCTGGTCGAGTTCAAGGAATTGAAAATCGTTACCTTCTCCTAGATATTCTCCTAGATCTATTGTCCATTTAGAATTTAGCTCGAAATCGCAAGAGCAGAGCTGAGCCCCATTTTCTTGAGCCACTACTAAAAAATCGTTTTCCCTGATGAGAGGTGGAAAACGGGAATCAATGGAAAGAGCGGAATTTTCTTTTTTGACAGATTCGTTGCCATTTTGTATTTCTAACAAGTGTGTTTTCTGACCGTCACAGTAGACAATCTTTTTATCTGGGAGTGGAAAAACAACTGCATTGCGCCAGTTGTCGATGTCTTTTTTCCAAACAATTTCTTTTGCTGCAGTGGAAAAGAGATACGCTGCCTTTCTTGTTGAAAAAAGAAGGTCGCCATCAGTGGTAGTAAAAGCATGGTCGATGGTAAGAGCAGAAGCTTCATTTTTAACTTCAAATATTGCATCTTTTCCAGAGGGTTTAAAAGGCAACTTGCAAGGAGCGCGTTGCACGGTCATGGGAAGCGCAGGGGGAGTATATTCGCTGGGTTCTATATCGGCCTTACGCACTATTTCTTGTATAAGCGTTCTAACGATTCTTTGATCGACTAAGCCTTCAAACGAGTCCTTGCGACTAATTCGGTTATTTTCAGGAAGAACAAGCCTACAAACCGTTCCAAGCAAACTTCGCAAAGCATGCGCGGTTGCGATCAGACCTTCTGGAAGGGTTTCTTTTCCCATTGCTTTATCAAATTCCTGATTCGAATTTTCTTGCACCGTGTAGATGGAACGTAGGTAAACATCCCACGCGCGGTAGTAAAAATGTACAAAATCTCGCTCCGGCACTTCGCTCCCTATCCATTCCTCCATCGGTAGTTCCGATATTGATGCATTCTTTATTGATTCACGCAGAGAGGGAAGATCGATTAGTGTAACATCACCATCAGATGTGACGAGCACGTTTCCCGTCTGAGCATCTCCGTGAATGATACAGCAACGAAAATCTTTTTCCTCTACTTTTGCTTTGATCTCTTCTGTTAGCCGGTCCGCTTTATCACAGATTTTCTTGAGAATATTTTCTGAAATTAAGCCAGGTGCTTCTTTCTCTAACTTGCTGAGCATCTCCTTGATTCTCTCCATAACGCGACAAGTACTCTGAAGGACTGCGTCTTTCTCAGGCTGACTTGTTGGAGTTTCGTGTATTGTTTTGAATGCTTCACGTACTTTTGTAAAGATCGGTGCTAACTCTCTTTGTGGATCATTTGTCGAAACGTGGCGACGTAAGATATCATCCAGTCCATCTCCCTGCGCTGCTGATTGAAGCAAGAGGGAAAAAATTCCTTCGTTGGTGCTTTGAAATTCTTTTCTATCAATAGCTTCAATAGGAGTCGCTTGGGATAGTGATTTTTTTTCATGGATTTTTTGTAATGCCTTGATACCATCCCATTCTTTATCACGGCTTGCTTGATTACGAAAGACCTTTACAACCATTTCAAATTTGTGATCAGGATAGGAGATAACTTTGTAGACGGGATCTCCTGATAATCCCTTCGTCCCTCCTCCTGCAATGTGTTCAATGTAAAGGTGTTTCTTCATGTGAGCTAAGGCGAATTGATGAACAGCTTTTACTAACTCAGACCTTGGGTGAAGGTCATACTCTGGAATATTTGTAAAGCGAGGGGATACTTTGTTCTCTGCTGCAGGTACTGCCATTTTCTCCTCCTGTAAAAAAAAAGTTTTTTCGAGGCCATTCTTTCAAAAAAAGACTTTTTTGAGAAGAAAAAATTAACACAAAGGCAAAGCAATCTTTAAAAATTCCACTTATTGATTTTCATTTTTCTTATCGATAATTTCCTGCACCTTTTTTTCCATATCAGCAAGAGCAGATGGAAGATTTAAAGCTCTGTAAATGTCTGCTCGCTTTTGATAAATAGAAAGGCTGTGTGGACACGAGGTATCTTGATAAAAAATGCTGTTGATTGCGATAGCCTTGATGAAGGCTTGGTCTGCTTGGTAATAATCCCCCTTTTGGAACAAAATGTTGCCTAAAGTTTTATAGGAAATCCCAGTGGTACGCTGGCTATAAAAGCTTTTTCCATAAATCCGTTTTTGCATGTCTATTGCCGTGTGAATTTTTTCTAGAGCACTTACAAACTCTTTTTTCATTGCAAGGACCATGGCTTGCTCTCTGAGCGTGCGAGCAATATCATAGTGATCTTTATTCTGGGTAAAATTTTGAAATGCTAAAAGAGCTTCGGAAAGTTTCTCTTCCGCGAGCGTGTACTGCTCGAGTTGTCTAAGAATTTGCCCTTGATATTGCATACAGATAGCGCAATGGTATTCCTTATTCTGATGCAGGGGATTCTCCTCTGTTCCTACGTAGTCTTCAGGGTCGGTGCATGACATAAAGACTGCGTGCGCTTTTTCAGTGTACTCAAGTGCTTTTTGTAAGTAAGCCGTTTTATCTGGAGCATGCATGGCAGAGGTTTTTTTTATTTGGTTCATGAGACCAAGTAGAAATAGGACCCTCCCGTTAATAGGATGTGTTTCCTCACGTATCCATGATGTGGCTAAATTTAAATAGTTTTCAGCCTGGGGAAGGTTTTGCTCTACAAGAAGAAAATAGCGTGCTACTAT
>JAUIKQ010000049.1 GCA_030430655.1 Chlamydiia bacterium | reverse complement strand
TAGAAGGCAATAGCTTCCTATCCTCGCTGCGTTTTTTCTATATTGGTCTGCACCAAGAATGATAGAGTTGCGAATAACCGTTTTTGGGCCTATGGTTGTGCGCACTCCAATGAGGGAATTGCTGATTTCTTGCGCGTGTACGTCGGATCCTTCGCAGACAATGGAGCGGCGCACTTGTGCATTTGTAATGCAGGCAGAAGGAAGGGCGTTATAATGGGGATGAATGGGAGCTGTTTCATTGTATAGATTGAGAGATGTCTTGCTGATGAGGTTTAAGTTGGCTTGATAAAAGGATTGGATCGTTCCAATGTCTTCCCAATACAGGTTGTGCGAGTAAGCGCATACCTTATGCTTTTCTAATGCTTTGGGAATAAGATCTTTTCCAAAGTCGTCCCCTTCTTCTTTTAACAGCTGTTGCAGTGCCGTCTTTTTGAACAAGTAAATACCCATGGAAGCGAGGAAGGAAGGTTTATGTCGACTGCTAATCTCTGCTCTGGGTGATGCGCTTTCTACTTTAAGGCTTCTATTTACTCCTTTCTGAAGAGAGCGGCTACGCTCTTTTACTTCATCAGAAAAGACAAAAATTTGTGGTAGAGCCTTCTCTTGACTTAAGGAAGAAGATCCAAAACGTAGCTCGTGTAGCTTGGCCATCGTGGGCTTTTCTATAAAGGACCGGACGCACTTGTCTTCATCAACCTCTAAAATCCCCATCCGTGTGGCTTCTTTCTCCGTGACGTTTAATGTGGCAATCATAAGATCGCTTTCTTTTTCTTGTGCTTCATCTAGCATGGCATTTAAGTCCATGTTGTAAAGCTGATCTCCAGAGAGAATAAAAATGTACTCGGTAGGAGGGGTGCAAATAGAAGAAATGTTTTGGCGAATCGCGTCTGCTGTCCCTTTGTACGTTTGTCCTTTGTATGGAGAAAGTAGATTTAATTGGCCTCCTTGAAACTGGTTAGCGCTATAGTTGGTCTGTAGGTAGTAGTGAAGATGCTGAGAAAAGTGCTGAGAGATGATGTGAATGCGATGGATGTGACTGTTGAGTGCGTTCGATATCGGGACGTCGATCAAACGGTAGTGTCCTCCAAAATTTACAGCGGGTTTACATCTGTACTTGGTAAGAGGGAATAGACGGGTGCCTTTTCCGCCAGCTAGGATAGCAGCAGAAACATGGCTATGGCACCAGGTAGTTTTTTTTATAAACGCATCCACTTAACTAAAATAAACTAATTAATTAATAAATTTAATAAATATAAGTTTATTTTCTTTGGGTCAAGTTTGTTTTTGTTTTATTTCAAAATTCCACGATTTTAAAATAGCGGTTATTTCTTCTTTTAAGGGAACCTGGACGGCTTCCTTTTCTAAGAGGGCACTGAATTGCTCCTGATCTTCTGGACTAGACAGGGCATGACAGCTAAAAATTAGGTAGATAGCTAAAGAGGGACGCTGCAAGACGTCCTCCTCTTGCAACATTTTTAAGCACGTTTGCGCAATAGCCTTATCGTGGGGAAAGGAGCTGAGAGCAATAGCGGCATGCTCATTATCCTTAGATAGGGGTTTGCTCTGGAGTATTTTTAAGAGAAAAGGGGTGGCTTTTTCTTGAAAAGCGCTAAGCGCTTTTAAAAGTGCTTCGTCTGTAAAGAAATTTTCGTGTCCAAGCGCATTAAAGAGCGGCTCAATTGCGCGCTCATCTTGTAGCTGCTCTAAACACTGCGCAATTAAAATAGGAGAGCGCCCATAACCTGGGTAGAGAGGATCGTAGAGGTCTGGAAGCGCAAGCAAATCGATTAGCGGTTGTACCATTTTTGTTCCCGCTTTTACTATGGCGGCAATTTCTTTTTGAGGGTCTTCACTTTCTGACAAAATAAGATCGCTGATAAGAGTGGCCTTTGTATTTTGTTTTTTCTTTTCGTAAACAGAGCGGAGTTTTAGATAGAGCTTTTTTGCGGCCTCCACGGTGTCTTTTGCAGATGGGGGGAGTAGCTTGTGTGCAAGGTCAGTGCCAAGCTCTTCTTCTATAGCCTGCAGTTTTTCAATAGACTCTACCTCAAAATCTGGCATTATTCCTACGCCTTTGCCACTATAGTAGTCCAGCATGATGGAAAACTTCCCACCAAAGTGACTATCTCGATGCATTAGGATCTCTAAGTCAATTGCATTAAGAAGGGGAAGGGCTTTGTCCATGGCAGGTTCCTGCTAAATTTTTAAGACTTATTCCAGCATTATAGCTTGATCGCACAAAGGGGCCAGAGTAGACATGCTTGATGCCAAGCCGCTTTCCTATCTGAGCGTAAAGGGCAAATTGTTTTTCTGCAACAAAGGATTTCACGGTGAGTTTGCGGCGGCTTGGCTGTAAATACTGTCCTATAGTCACCATGTCGCAGCCCGCGCGGTACAAATCAAAAAGTGCGGTTTCTACTTCCTCTGCCGTTTCTCCAAGGCCTACCATAATTCCTGACTTGACAAAATGGCATTTGTCTTGTGTTTTCACGTAACGCAGGACGTCTAAAGACCGTCTATAGGTTGCTTTGTGTCGTACTTTGGGAGTAAGTCGCTCTACTGTTTCTAAATTATGATTGAAAATTTCTGGCTTTTCTGCCAGCACAGCATCGATACTCGCTCGGCGATTTACAAAATCAGAGGTGAGGACTTCTACAGTGGCTTCCATAATGTGCGCGCGTATGGAGCGAATAATGCTTGCTATATGGCACGCGCCTCCATCTTCTAAATCATCGCGGGCCACCATGGTGATGACAATATGTTTTAGTCCCAGTTCTTTTGCAGACAAAGCGATGCGCAGAGGCTCGTCTTTCTGAGGGGGCATCGGGGTTTTCGAAAAATCAATTTCGCAAAATCCGCAGGCGCGCGTGCATGCATTGCCAAGGGCTAAGAAGGTAGCGGTTTTCTTAGAGTAGCATTCTAGGCGATTTGGGCATTTTGCTTCTTCGCAAACAGTATTTAAACCATATTTTTTTACAATTTGCCCAGTTTTGAGCAATGTTCCTCCCTTAGGTAGGGAGCGATGTAGGTGTTCTGGAAATCTGCCTTGGGAAGTGAGCCTGGTGTTTTCTCCACTTTGAGGAAGGACATGGAGGGGGCGTTTTTTTTCTCCCATTATGGTTTTGCCTTAGGAGGGAAATGTATGGGTGTATTATTCGCAATAAGTGCAGCTTCTAGCCACGATTCTGCAAGTGTTGGATGGGCATGCACTGTTTCTGTGATGCACTCAAGGGTGAGTTCATTATTGATAGCAAGTGCCATTTGTGCGATGAGGTTGCCCGCATCATGCCCCACAACTTGCGCTCCCAAAATTTGCCCGGTGTCTTTGTGGACCACTACCTGCGCAAAGCCACTTGTATCTAAAGCGGCCTGGGCTTTTCCTAAAGCCTGAAAAGGGAACTTGCCTACCACAGCATCATATTTGGCTTTTTTGGCTTCTTCGAGCGTCATCCCAACGGTAGCAATTTCTGGCGTGGTAAAAATGACGGCTGGAATTGCATGGTAATGCATTCTTTGATTGCCACCGCAAGCGTTGTGTGCCGCAACTATCCCTTGATGAGAGGCTACGTGCGCTAACATATTTTTTCCCGTCACATCTCCAATGGCGTAGATATTTGGGATCGCGGTTTCTAACCGGCTATTGACGGCAATTGCATTGTTTTTTTCTAAATGAAGACCGATCCGCTCAAGCCCCAAATCGTCAACCACCGTCTTTCTGCCAACAGCAACAAGCACCTTATCCACGCTTAGGTCTTGTCCTTCTACAAACTGGAGGGTCGCTTTATTGTTTTTCGTTTGGATAGAGGCAACTTTGGTGTTGGTGCGTATTTCAATCCCTTTTTTTTCGAACGCTGCAGTGAGTGTTTTTGCAATATCCGCTCCCTGCGTTGCTACGATTGAAGGGAGTGCCTCAATGATGGTGACCTTAACATCAAGCTCGGCGAACAAAGAAGCAAATTCACAGCCAATATAGCCTCCACCAATAATAGCGAGGTGTTTAGGCAGAGTGGTTATCTCTAAAATGGAGGTGGAATTACAAATGATATCGTGATCGCATAAAAATGCCGGTACATCCATAGGGCTTGATCCTGTGGCGATGATACTGGCTTTTGTATGGCAGAGGTAGGGCTCCTTTCCTTTTATTTTTATCTCTTCTTTGGATACGTACTTTGCATGCCCTTGTAAAATTTCAATTTTGTTGCTTTGGAGCAAACCTTGTAAGCTACTGCGAATTTTTTCTATCACAAGGTCTTTGCGCTCTTTCATGGCTCCGTAATCAAAGGACAATCCTTTAATAGTGATGCCAAACGCATCGGCTTGTCTAATTTTATGCAGTATCTCTGCATTTGCAAGGAGTGTTTTGGTAGGAATGCAACCTACATTCAGACATGTGCCGCCAAGCAGATTTTTTTCGATCAAACCTACTTTTTTCCCCATCTGCGCTGCTTTAATGGCTGCTACATAGCCGCCGGGACCTGCTCCAATGACGACGAGATCAAACTTTTTTATCTTTTCCATGTAACAACAGCTCCATTGCCTCAAAGACCAAATCAGATCTGGTTTTTTGTACAGCGACCAACCCATCTAAAGAGAGGTTAAAGCTGCATCATAAGGGATTTTGGGAAAACCTGCTATGGATTTTCTTTTTTATCCTTAGTAGAAAGGTTTTTTCCCTAAAGAGATAGGCGGCTTTTTTTGGTAGTTTCTCTTATATTCGGTGAGTTAAAACGTAGAATCTCGTTAGAATGAGGGGGTAGTGGAGCCTAAGTAGTCAGGAGGGTGGGAAAATGACAAAAGAGAGTAAAAAGATTTGTTGGAGTTGCGAGGCGCGCGTAGGGCTGGAAGCGACATATTGCCCTTTTTGTGGCACAGACCTTTTAACCAAGTCTGCAGTAACAGACGGGGAGGGCTTACCGGAAGAAGATGTAGCGTCTCTCTATACACCGCCTTATTTTGCAAAGCCATCAACAGATTTTCTATCACAACCTTCGGTTGAACCGGAAGGCTTGCCAAATCTTGAGCCTAAAGCAAAGGCAACAAACGCGCAGGAGGCAGCAGGACATATTTGGCCTACTGTTTGTTTGATGTTAGGTAGCTACTTGTTCGTAGTGGGGGCAATGATTTTTTTATTCGCAGAAAAAGGAAAATTAACTCTGCAATGGGATGAGGGAGACTGGCTCGTCTATTTTTTACTCGCCACCCCGCTCTTGGTGCTTGGATGGCGATTTTCTAAGCGGTATAAAGCAGATTAAAAGCGAAAGTCAAAAGTCAACTGCGCTCCGTACATAATAGTTTTTTGTATAGGATGGAAACTTGTAGCCATGTAATAGGGACTAAAAGTAAAGTAACCCTTTCCTAAATCGCCCAGCCGCCAAGACAGTGGAAAGGCTATTTTCCCACCGATCTGTTGGTAAGCGCTGCCCAAAGTGGCGCCTAGTGTTCTTATCAAGGATAGCTTTGGACCTAGCTGGAAGTTTTCCGTTACGTCATACTGGATTTGAAGCCCCAGAGAGGTATGAAAATTGGTGCTGAAGGCGTCTTCAAAATCATCATCTAAAAAATAGCCCCCTATTTCCCAGAAAGGAATCCATTGTAAATTCCCTACCTTAATAGGACTTCCTATAGAGAGAGAACCTTGTCGCAATGTTATAGATTGAAAATCTATAGCAGCTGCCATAGACAAATCAAAGTACACATGTTTATTTAGGTATTTATATTCCCATCCCCATCCTTGTAGCAAGAGAGGAGAATGCACGTCAATATCAGGCGCGCTCTCTTCCATGACAAAGATTTCTGGGAAAAATCCAACTTGATGTCGCTGGCTTGAGGTGCCCCCTTCGTCCTTAGCTGTCGCGGAGAGTGTAATTGATAAAATACTTAAAAGACTAAAAATATACGCTTTCATTTTCACCTTTTTCTGGTTTTATTAGTTTGTAGGGCTACAATTATACAGTTGCTTGTTTTTTTATGACATTAACTTTATGCGCGACTCTGAAAGAAACTTTTTAAAGCGGTGCGGGGACCTGGGATTGCTCGTAGGCCCTGACGAGACGCATCGTCAGTTTTTTGTAAGAGCCAAGATGGCAAAGGCGAGAATGTGCAATAAGCGTCTGGCCTTTCTAGACAGCCTTTCTCATCTATACAGGATCCAACCTTCCTGGGTGCATATCAAAAGAAAAAATACGTGGCTTTTTTGGCAGGGCGGGGAAACGACCATTTACGAAGATAGCCGACAAATCGTGTGGCCTATCGTCTCGGTGCCAAAGTGGTTAAAATGGTGCGCTATTGAAAAGGAGGTGTTAGCGCACGAACTGGTGCATGCAGCGCGCTGTAGTTTTGATGAACAGAAGTATGAAGAAATACTCGCCTATAAGACGACAAAGCGGCATTGGAAATCTTACTTAGGGCCCATGTTTTACTCGACAAAAATAAGCGTAATGACGTTATTACTCGGAGCCTTTGTTTTATTTTTCCCCTGGCTTAGCGTTGGCTTCATGCTTTGGCTAGGCTTTCTTTTCTATAGGGTTTTTCGTCTGCAGCGGAAATTTGCTTTGGCTTTAAAAAAAATCGCTTTTTTTTTCTCTCCATCTATTAATCCACTTTTTGTTGCTATACATCTAACAGACTTAGAAATTGATACTTTTGCAACGGCGGATGTGAGGGAGATTGATGCTCTGATTTTGCACTGGAAAAACTCATTGCGTTGGCAGCAGATTTTAGCAAGATATCCACTAAAGAGCCTTTAGTTGCACTGCAATACTTTATGTGCTATGAACTAAATTATTTCCTATTGACTTAGGGTTTGGCTAGAAAGCCCGGAGGGAGAGATGTTTCGTGTCGGTTTTATTTTATTATGTCTTGCTGTCATACCTTGGTTTTTGTGGAAAGAATACCCTGTTTTAAAGGCAAAAAAACGCTCTATTTTTCCTTCGATCGAGGTAGAAGAGGTAGAAAATCGGTTTGTTGTTGTGGTCCCTTGTATTACTCAAGCCCCTGATGAGAAAATAAAGCACTCTTGCGTTGCTCAGTCCTATGGTAACTATCGGATTGTCTACATCGGGCTAAAGCGGTTTTTAGATGAAGAAGCAAACAGCGTAGAAAAAGTTCCTATCTTGCGCTCTGAAGATTTTGTTTTGGCTTACCTAGACTACATTACCAACTTTTGTGAGCCAGAAGACATTATCGTGCATGTAGGGGAGAATAGCTATCTGTCTGATGTGGACGCAGTTGCAAACCTTAACCATTTCTATCAAAATAAAGAGGCTTTTTTTACGTATTCATGGCCTGCAGCGGTGAGCAACGTGGAGAGAGAAAAGGCCATGAGAACATTTAACAAAGAGTCGTGGGTGGCAGCGCCGCTCAAAACCTATTGTGCAGAGGCGCTGCATTTTGTTGCAAAGTCGCAAAAGCCCATTCATGATATGGAGGAGCTTTTTTTGAGCTTGCTGAGCTATGGCAAGCCTTCCATCTATTTTGTCCCTTCCATATGCTGTTTTCTCAGATGACTTGCGTGTAGACTGAGCTCTTTGCGATACTTTGTCACGGTTCGCCTCGAACACTTTTTCCCTAAGTTTTTTAGTTCAAGCGCGAGCTCTGCATCGGTGAGGGGCTTTTTTTTATCTTCCTTCTCTATCCACTGCAGTAAATAGTTCTGGATCGCTTTTTTCGACGACGCTACATCATCTGCTTTGCTTAAAAAAGCAGAAAAAGCAAAAAGTCCATAGTCCGTAGCTATCCACTTTTCTTGGACAGCGCGTCGAATTGTAGAAATGGACAAGTGTAGATCCTTTGCCAGTTGACTTGTGGTAGTAAAGCAGATAGTAGAAGTTTTTCCAGAGAAGAAAGGGGCGTTTTTTTCAGCAATGTAAGAAGCGATAGTAAGAAGAAGAGAGGCCCTTCGACTTACAACCCTTTGCAGCCACTTGGCATTTGCAATAAACTTTCTTAGGTGCTGTCCATTATATTCCTCGCATTCTTTGGTGAAGACAATAGAAGGCAAGCAATAGTTGTGAATATCGATATGCAAAGATTCCTGTTTTTCTGTAATGGAAATATCTGGGTAGATGGTCTGAATGGGCTCTGCGTGAGAGCATGGCAGCGGATAGGGATTCAAAGGCTGGATGTGCTCTTGGATTTCTTTTTGGATCACTTGTATAGAGGTGCGTGTTTTTTTTGCAAGAGCATGAATTTTAAAATGTAAAAACAGCTCAAAATGCTGCTCAATAATTGTAAAGGCGAGTCTATTTTGTTTTCCGTTGATTTTGAGTTGCAAAAGAAGGGCGTGTTGGGGATTTCTTGCTGCAATTGCCTTGCCCTCAAAGGATTGAATTTTTTGCACTACGGTATTAACAAGCAAGGGGCAGCAGCCTGTATGGCGAGCAATATCTGTTATGCTCAGAGGGCAAAAACCTCGGTTGTCTAAATTATGCATTATCCAGCTGCAAAGGACTTTTTCGTTGTCAGACTGCATGCTGCGTCGTAAATCCATCAATAAGAAGTCGGGCTCCTTTATTTGTGGTATACCGTGCATGAGAAGCGGAAAGGGAGGTGCGTTTGGCATTTCAAGAAGCGGGTTATTGGTGATTTCTTCCATGAGGAAAGCGGATAGTTCGAGCGCTGGCAGTTGCAGCGCTTTGAATGCTAGTTGCATCCCTTTGGAAATCAAGAGCTTTTGCTGTAAGTGTTTGTCTTGTCGCATCGATAGCGCACGCATAGGCTTCCCCCTTACTTGAGATGTATCATGCTGGTGGATTTTATGCTTTTTTTTTCAAATAAATCGTGCATTTCATTGCCTTTTTAACGCATATAAAGTATTTGTTACTTTGTTAGTTCTTTTTAATATATTAGATCGGTATGTGAGGTGTCTCTTTGCTGACGAGAGGATGTGTTTTTATAATCACGATTTTTGCTCTTGGCTGCTCTAGCTATAAAGTGCCTCTTGAGACCAAAAACCATCCAGCTTGCGTAAACGAAGAAGTCACGCAAATTTCCTTGTCTCCAATACTGGATATTCCACAGAAAAATTGCGGGTGCAAAGACAATGACTAAGCTTGCGCTGTTTGCTCTCTTCTTTCTAGGATTATGGGGATGCCAGAAAACAAGCACGGATGCTGTTTTCTCCCAAGTCCAAAAGGAGGTCATGCAAAAGACTCAGCACACTATCTACTGGGATGCACATTTAGACGGAATTGTTGAGCCGATTTCTTTGGAGACTCTCTCAACAAAAGCGCTTGATGAAGAGGATGTGGTACAGATTGTTCTTTTAAATAACAAAAACCTTCAGGCGCTGTATGAGAGCCTAGGAGTTGCAACATCGCAGCTCACCCAAGCAGGACTTTGGAAAAATCCTATTTTTTCTTTTTCCTACAAGTTTGCCACAAAAGCCGCTTTAGGAGACCTAATTGATATGGGTTTGATGCAGAATTTTCTAGACATTTTGCTCGTTCCTCTAAAAAAGCGTATGGCGCAAGCAGATTTAGCAGCTACAAAAAACAAAGTGATTGCTCAGGTATTGGAAATCATAGCGCAAGCGAAGATAGCTTTTTCTGAATTGCAGGTTGCGTTAGCGATCAATGAATTGAAAAAGCAATTACTCTTAGCGCATGAGCTCTCTTTTGAAGCTTGCCAAAAACTGCGCGCTGCTGGCAATGTGGTAGAGCTGCAAGTTCTTGAAAATCAATCTCTTTATGATGAGATGCGGCTTGACATTGCTTCTCAAGAAATTGTGATTTTAGAGGCTCGAGAAAAGCTGAGTACCTTAATGGGACTGTGGGGGCGCCAGATTGGATGGAAAACGGTTTCGGTTTTACCTAAGGTGCCTGACAAAGAAGGGAACTTTAGTGATATTGAGAATACGGCTATTTTAAACAGCGTGGATTTAGCAGTAGCGCAAGATAGGCTACGGTCCATGGGAGCGCAGCTTGGGCTAGACACGAGTAGACTAGTGTTTCCCCAGTTTGACCTTGGCGTAGACAGTGAAAGAGAAGAAGGCATATGGTATGTCGGGCCATCGCTTAACATTGCTCTGCCTTTGTTTGATGTGGGAAAGGCAAGTCGCGCAAAGGCGCGGGCCATGATAACGCAGGCATGGAACCAGTACACAGCGCTTGCAGTTGCTGTTCGTTCTAAAGCGCGCACCGCAAGATTTTCTCTACTCAACACTTTTCGGCAGATGCGTTATTTAGAAGAGGTGGTAGTGCCTTTATCGGAGCGTATGACGCAGGCGGTTTTGTTACAACATAATGCTATGCAAATGGGTATTTTTGAATTGTTAACAGCCAAGCGTGAAGAAATAGAAAAAAAGATTCGGTGTCTTCAAATGCAACAGGAATATTGGCGCGCTAAAATAACGTTGCAAACGCTTTTGTATGGGCATATGTTAGGGGAAAACGGATACAACACATCGATGCCATGAAAATTTTTACGGTTGTTTTTTTACTGTTTTACTGTTCGCTTTTTGCAAAGCAAGATATTCCTTCCAGGCCATGGGCCAATGCGATGAAAGAAGCGCTGCCTCCGGGAGTACCACATAAGGATTATACTCCTGCGGTTATGCCAAACGGGGGCACAGCCCAATATAAGATTGTGGATGGAGTGAAGGTATTTCATTTGGTTGCAGAGCCCATTTCGTGGGAAGTAGCGCCGGGATTTGTCGTCCATACTTGGGGATACAATGGCTCTGTTCCAGGACCCATGATTGAGCTTGCTGAGGGAGATCGGGTAAGAATTTATGTGACCAATAAGTTGCCCGCAGCCACTACAGTTCACTGGCACGGTGTTTTGTTGCCTTGCGGTATGGATGGGATTGCAGGACTTACCCAGCCAGCAATCCCTGCGGGAGAAACATTTTTATATGAATTTATTTTTCCCGATAGTGGGACTTTTATGTATCATCCCCATTTTGATGGGATGACGCAGGAGGGAATGGGGCTCACTGGAATGATTTTGGTGCATAAACGGGAGACAGATGTAGACAAACGGCCCGATAGAGATTTTGCTATTATGCTCCATG
>JAUIKQ010000048.1 GCA_030430655.1 Chlamydiia bacterium | reverse complement strand
GTGGCCTTCCAGCATGCCACCACAATTAAGAGCAGGTAAAATGCCGGCTTTTGCCCACTTTGGCGCATCTTGCCAAGCCCATGAAAAAAACCGCTATAGACAGGGACTACTCCACCGCTATGGCAGCGCTATGCAGCTCATTTGTGGTATTCATATGAATTTTTCTTTTCCCATTAAAGTTTGGCACTCTTTATACCACCTTGTAAACCCAGAGTGTGATTTGACCACCTTTATCAACGAAAACTATATGCATATAGTGCGCAACGTACTGTACGAAGGGTGGCTATTTTCCTACCTTTTTGGTGCTTCCCCTTGCTATGATCCATCCTATTTGGAGCATACTGCAAAAACGAAACCACTTTCAAAAAAGTATGCAACCTCACTGCGTATGAGCCCTATCGGCTATCTGCCAGAGCAACCAATAGCCCTTTCTTTTCTCTCTCAGGCCCACTACACCGCGTCAGTGGAGCAAGCTCTCTTCACTCCCCATCCTCAATTCAAAACGCTCAAAGATCAGCTCAGTCCAAATATTTTGCAAAGAAAAGAAGAGCTCTATCTGCCCATCCGTCCAAAGACAAAAACTGAAGGACGCATTGATTACTTAGAGCTGCGCTACTTTGACCTTAATCCTTTTCATCCCATAGGATTAGAAGAAGATCATCTACACTTTGCCCACCTTTTTTTGATAAATGCCTTAGTAAAAAAGGGCGTTTTTATAGAAAATGATGCTACTTTTTTGCAATGCACTCGCCGTAACCAAACGCTTGTTGCTTTTGAAGGCAGAAAACCCAATCTACAGCTCCAAACTCTCCAAGGTAAAAGCTGCTCTTTAACCCAATGGGGACAAAGTATCCTAAGTGAAATGGCAATGATCGCCAAAAAGCTCCAAAATACGGCTTGGATAAAAATTGTGGCAAGGGAGCAAGAAAAACTGCTTGATGCTTCTAAAACGCCTTCAGCGCAGCTGATCGGTTGGAAAACATCCTTCAAAAAAGAGTGCTTGACACTAGCGCGAAAATTTTCCTCAAATTGCTCAATACCGCAGCATAGAAAGAAAAAATTCATAAAAGCATCCCAAGAGTCCAGAATTAAGTTAGAGCATTTTGAAAAGCAAGATGCTTTCGTGCTAAGTGGCTATGAAGACATGGAAATTTCTACTCAAGTGCTCATTCGGGAAGCTTATAAACGCTCTATCATGGTAGAAGTATTGGACCGCCCGAGTAATTTAATTGCGCTGAGAAAAAATGTAGAAGTTGTGCTGCAGCAGGCCAATATAACGGACAAAGACAGCTACCTTACCTATAGCCTCTTAAAAAACAAAACTGCAACGCAGCGTCTACTCGATAGAAAAGGGTTTTGCACACCTTTTGGTGTGCAATGTAGTAATAAAAAACAGGCGCTTGCCTCGGCTCAGATGTTCACCGCTCCTTTTGTTGTTAAACCAGAAAAGACAAATTGTGGGGTGGGTATCACAGTTGTAGAAGAGCCTTCAATGCTCTGCAAGGCTATTAACTACGCTTTTAAATGGGATAAAACCCTTCGGATAGAAGCTTTTTGTCCAGGACAAGAGTACCGATTTTTGACAATCGGGGGAAAATGCGTAGCTATCTTGTACAGAGATCCTGCGAACGTGATAGGAGATGCAGTCCACACGATTTCCCAACTTATTGAAGCAAAAAATACGTACAAACATCCTGTAGACCATATTCGTATGACCAAAAGAGAAAAAGAGTTTTTATTGCAACAAAACTTACAACCATGCTCTGTTCCCGCAAAGGATCATAAGGTATACCTTAGAAAAAATTCCAACATTGCTACAGGGGGAGATGCCATTGATGTAACAAAGAGCATGCCAAAAAGGTTTTGTGCGATTGCAGAAAAGGCAGCACAAGAGCTAAATGTAGCGATTTGTGGAGTAGATATGATCATCCCTGATCTACAGGAAAACAAGTATGCTATCATCGAAATGAACTATAACCCTTCCCTCTCTATCCACGCTTTTCCCTTCTCAGGCGAAGCACAAAACGTGGGAGGAAAAGTTTTAGACTTTTTGGGTTTTTAGCAAAGAGGGAAGTACACTTTTCCAAGCTTGTTGCTTTTCATACCGTTGCAGCGCAAGCTCTATTAGCGCATCAATAAGCTTTGGAAAGGGCAATCCACTTGCCTCCCATAACCTCGGATAAAGGCTAATCGGAGTAAATCCTGGGATCGTATTGATTTCATTGATGTAAAGGGCGCCTTTTTTATCCATGAGAAAGTCGACCCTTGCCATCCCTTCACAGCAAAGCGCTTTATACGCTCTCTTAGCAAGCGCTTGCATAGCGAAAACTCTATTTTTTGGCAGCGCTGCCGGAACAATACACTCAGCTCCCTTGGGGTCTAGATATTTGGCTTCATAGCTATAAAAAGGATGGCTTGGCCGTATTTCCCCAATACATGAAGTTTTAACGTCTGTATTGCCAAGCAAAGCACACTCAAACTCCCTTCCTTCTATCCCTTCTTCAATGATTACTTTGTCATCGTATAAGAAAGCCTGCTGAGCGGCACTGGACAAGTCTTTAACGTCTGTAACTTTGGAAATACCAAGAGAAGAACCCGCATTAGAAGGCTTCACAAACAGGGGAAAGGAAAAACCCCGGACTATTTCTTCAATAGACCCGCTGTTTTCTTCAAGCAAATAAGTGAATCGGGTGACCGGGAGGCCCACCGAAGACAAAAGTTGCTTTTGCACAAGCTTGTCCATTCCAAGGGCAGATCCCAAAACTGAAGCTCCTACAAAAGGAACCCCAAATCCTTTGGCCATCCCCTGAAATGTTCCATCCTCGCCAAAAAAGCCGTGCATCAGAGAGAATAGACAGTCTACCCGATCTTTCCAGCGCCTCAAGGAAAAAGGCTCTCCCAGTTCTTCTACTCCTCTAAAGGTAGCTACTCCCTCTTTTTCCACAAGATGCAAAACGGACTGCAAAGGAAAGGTAGACCACTCGCCGCTTATACTAACGTATACCGGCACAATGTCGTAGGGGAGCCGAGACAGGGCTGGCAAACAACTGACCGCTGAACAAACAGAAATGGCATGCTCTTGAGAAGGGCCTCCAAAAACTACCCCTAATCTTAGCACAGCTGCCTGCTACCAACGAAACTATTCGCTTTCTTCAGCATCGTCATTGACGACTTGCGTCAACTCATCTTCCGCCGATAAATCAGCAATGGCTTTTTGTTTTGCTTTTTCGAAAATGGCGTCCACATCTCCCTGCTGGGCACTACGGGGCTCAGTTTCAGATGCTTGCAAAGGAAGAACACTTCCTAAAGCAGAAAGCACTGCAAAAAGTAATAATTTTGACATTAGGTCTCCTCAACTTTATGTAAGTGACAAGTTAAGCAATTTTGTAGCATTTTTTGGAGTTTCTGACAATACTGTATTGTTTTCTGTAGAATGAGTAGCCATGTATCTGCACTATTCCAAAGCGCTGTGTCAGTTCTTACAAACGACAAAAGCACTAGCTTACGCCATTTTGCGCGAAGAAACCCCTCTTTCTATTCATCGAAACTCCATACGTTTTCGATCCCATACCTACTCCTTAAGTTTTGTGACTTTTCAGTGCCCTAAAAAACTGGGTTTTTTTGACCCCGATCTTTTTGAAATTGGAGTGAATAAGATTTTTTTATTTGATGTGCCAGAGCTAAGCTTAAAAAACTTACTTCGCCATGAACTTGCCCATTTTTTGACACACATAATGTACGGGCCTACTTGCGCTGCTCATGGAAAAGAGTTCAGACGGATTTGTGAGCAGCATGGTTGGCCAAAAGAAGTGAGCCGCGCTAAAATAACTATGCCTAAAATGCATGTAAAAACCGCAGAAATTCATAGGAAAGTAGAAAAATTGCTCGCGCTAAGCTCCAGCAATAATATCAACGAGGCAACAGAGGCAACGCTCAAAGCGCAAGCGCTATTGAACAAATACCCTCATGCTATGGCAGAAAAAGAGGATATGTTAGTTGTGCGTGTTTTTAAGGCCTTGAGAAAAACCCCCAAGTGGAGAGCGATTGCAGGCATTTTGGACACCTTTGGTGTACGTACGGTTTACAACAGAGGTCATCAATTTTCATACTATGAAATATTTGGAATGCGCCATCACGTCATCATTGCGGAGTATGTCGCCCATTTTCTCAATCACAAGCTAGATCAACTGTGGGAAAAAGCGCGTAATGAGCACCGCCTTAAGGGGCTGAGGAGTAAAAATGCCTTCTTTTTAGGATGCTTTGAAGGGTTTTGCGGAAAGCTAAAAAAAACAAGTGCTAGCGCAAGCGCTTTGATCTGTAAAAACGCAATAGAAAAAAACATAGCTATGGCCTATCCTCGCTTACAAAGCTGCTATGTGAATACAAAGGGCTGCGCCGCAGGAAGACTGGCTGGCCAAAGGTCTGGCAGGCAATTAAAGATCGATCGAGGCATTAGCCCAAAAAACCTCCCAAAACTGGAGAGGCTATAAAAGTTTTTCCTTCGATCTATCTTCTGATCTATACAGCATAACTACCGAGGATAACGTGCCTATTTCTGATAAAAAGAAAGCGCTCTTGCAACAAGAGATGCAGAGGCTAGAAATTGATGAAAAAGACCTCGTAGAAACCTTCAAGATAGGATCGGGCCGTGGCGGCCAAAAACTGCATAAGACACACAGCTGCGTCCACCTACAGCACCTGCCTACAAAGCTCTCCGTTACCGCCCACGCAAGTCGTCTAAGAGAAGAAAATCGCTTTTTTGCAAGGAGAAAGCTGTGCGAATTATTTATAGAAAAAGTGCTGGGAAAACCCACTTTGAAAGAAAAAAAGGAGGCTAAAAAGAAAAAGCAAAAAAAACGGCGCAAACGGCGCACTGCTAACAGAGACGCTGCAACCGCTCTGCCGCCATCTCAATAGATGACCGTTTGCTAAAAGCGCTAAATCTTAGAAAACCGCTACCCCCTGAGCCAAATCCTTCCCCTGGGATGGTCAAAATATGCGCCTTTTGCAGCAGTTTGTGGAAAAGCGGCCAGCTGCTTGCTGCTTTCGAATTCACCCACAAATAAGGAGCATTTTCTCCCCCGTGGACTTCAAATCCAACATCCTGTAAAGCTTTTTTTAGTATTGCACTGTTTTTTAGATAAAAATCTATGTCAGAGTGCACCTCCTTCCAGCCTTGATCGGAAAGGGCTGCTATGCCTCCTGCTTGGACAACATTGGAAGCTCCATTAAAATGCGCTGAAAGCAGGCGATGCCAGTCCGCAGAAATGGGCACGCCATCTCTATATTTTAAAGCGTGAGGAATTACACACCAGCCAAGGCGCAGCCCCGTAAACCCTGCTATTTTTGAAAACGACTGGACCTCAATAGCAACCCTGTCCGCGCCTTCAATAGCATAAATCGTTTTGGGAACAAGGCTATCTCGAATAAACTGGCTATATGCCGCATCATAAATGATAATGATCCGGTTTTCCCTGGCAAAATCGACCAAATTGCATAAATCTTGGCGCTGCCATACTTTCCCTGTAGGATTATTTGGCATACACAAATAAAACAGATCCGCATTAGGGGCTTTTGTAAAATCGCTAAGCCCTTCTTTATTCGGCAAAATGGTAATGTTGCGTACACCCACAGCAATGCTCCCATCGATATAGGAAGGATAGGTAGGATTTTCTACGGCAATCGAAACACGCGGCCCAAAAAAAGTTTGCAATCTTGCAATATCCCCTTTTGCGCCGTCAGAAATGGTTATCTCATCCCACCGAATTTTTCCCTGATAAATACGCTCTGCTATTTTCTCCTTGAGTTCGCTTTGACCACTCTCACAGCCATACCCAACATAACCCTCTTTTGTTCCTAACCGAGCCGCTGCGCTTTGTATCGCTGCTGTAACGAAGGCAGAGAGTGGCTGTGTAGTATCTCCAATAGACAAATTCAGCAATTCCGCTTTAGGATTTTGCTGCAAAAAATCCTGCTTATATTTTGTAACAAGCGAGAAAATGGAAGGCTTTTGGAGCTGTAAAAAGGTCTTTTGTCTGGCAAGCATATCAAATCCTGAAATGGGCTTTGGAAAAGAAACTTAAAGTGCGCCCCTTTATTGTAAAGCAAGTACCGATTTAATGGCTTCTGCAATGAGTACGCCCCCACCGGCAGCGCCTCGAATACGGTTGTGCGAAAGCGCTACAAATTTATGTCCCAAAACAGGGCATTTTTGCAAACGACCAATGCTAATTGCCATGCCTTTACCAAGACTGCGGTCCAAACGGGGTTGTGGACGGTCCGGAGCAGAAAAGTACTGGAGCAAAGGCCTTGGGGAGGAGGGAAAATCAATAGGCCTATAGCGCTCCCAAATTTCCACGATAGCGGCATTATCTAAAGGTTTTTTCAAGCGAACTCCAACAAAGGCCATATGTCCATCCACTAGCGGTGCCCTTGAACATTGCGTAGAAATAGGAATATCTGCGAAAGCCACTCTGCCATCCAAAAATTCTCCCCAAATTTTTTGTGGTTCTGTGCTTGATTTTTGTTCCTCGTCTTTAATCCAGGGAACTAAATTATCGATCATATCCAGCGCCCCTATACCATTTCGCCCAGCGCCGCTCACTGCTTGGTATGTATTGACTACAATTGCTTCTATACCAACAAGCTGATGCAGTGGCGTTAAAGGCAAAACATAACTTTGCAAAGAACAGTTCGGTTTTGCTATCACCCCTCCTTGATGCAATTTTCGCTTTTTACGCTGATATTCTAAAAGCTGTAGATGCGCTAAATTGACTTCCGGAATAATCAGTGGTACATCCTCTTCCATCCGATGCAAAGAACTGCTAGAAATAACAAAGCAGCCGCATTGGGCATATAACCAATCGTATGTCTTAGCCACTTGGCTTGGCAAAGCAGAAAAAATAATTAGACAGTTGCGCGCTTTTTCGCATTCTTCGACAGAAAATACGGGAAGGTGCGCAAAGGAACGTGGCGCGTTTTTACAAACATCGGATAGATGTTGGCTCGGATTAGACGCAGCGAGAAACGTCAAGCGAAAATAGGGGTGATTTTCCAGTAGCGCAAGATACTGCTCGCCCACCAGCCCTGTAGCCCCTAAAACACCCACATCAATCATACACCTTTTCCATTCCCTTTAACAGCTCTTCTAGCTGCAGCGCACTCTGTCTTGACAAAGGGGTCAAAGGTAATCTTGGATCTCCTGCAAAAAGGCTTTGCATTTGCATTACCGCTTTTATAGGAATGGGATTTGTATCTTTCTCCATAAAAGACAATAATGAATACAATCTACGATGGATCTCCCTTGCTAAAGCAATTTGGCCGGACTGCATTGCTCTAACAAGCTCCATTATTTCTCTTGGGAATGCATTGGAAAGCACAGAAACAACCCCATGCGCTCCAATAGACATGGCTGGCACTATTGCGCGGTCATCCCCAGCGAGAACTACCCAGTTTGCTCTCTGAGCAATGTCTATCAGCCCATCCATTTGCGCTACCGGTGTGCACTCTTTCACACCGATAATATTTGGTAGATGGCTCAAGCGAATGAAGGTATCTAGGGTGATCGTAACGCCCGTTCTTTTCGGATGATGATAAATAAGAATGGGCAGGTCCGTGCTCTCGCAGATCGCGGCAAAGTGCCGATACACACCTTCTTGATTTGGACAGCTGTAGTAAGGCGCTAAAACAAGCGCACTACTTGCTCCTATTTGCTTTGCCCAAAGCGTTCTTTGGCAAGTGCTTTTCGTGCAAAAACACCCTGTATTTACGATAAATGGTACTTTTCCTTCGATAGTATCTGCCAGAGTTTCTAAAAGTGCCTCTTTTTCCTTTAGCGTCATCGTAGGAGCTTCTCCCGTAGTACCAAGCGCCAATAAAGCCTCAGCGCCCCCCTCGATCTGATACTGGATATTGCTTCTAAAACCTGCTAAATCTAAGTTATCTCCTATAAAAGGGGTAATCAGAGCCGTCGTCACCCTCGGAAAATCTGTTAGATTCATATAATCCCCTACGTCTTTTCGCAACATAGCATGAGCTTTGTGTGCAAAGTATGTAATATCTCTTTTAAATCAACGTCTCGCACTAAAAGGAGCTGTTGCCCATCTTCCGCCACAATAAGCTCATACGGGTACTGCGTCATCTCTCTAATGGCTTTCGTTACATCTCCAATGACTTTTAAAATAGCATAATTATTGAATTGTTCAAAAGCCACTTTAGCCAACAGTGGCGCTAATATTTCTTCATAACGATTAGAAAAAAGAGCAACGACAAAAGACCCATTAAGTGTGAAAATAGCGCTGTCTTCTGAAGAAAGAAAAGAGCGAATGGAGCGAAGATAAATCGCTTTCTGCTTTGGCAAACGCAGCAGCATACTGACCAAACGATGACTGACAAGGCGGTATGGGTCTTGCAAAACGGCTTGGCTACTTCGCACAATTTTCGTCCCTTTACATAAGCTGCAAGGATTACGCACATACAGCGGAATATCTTTTTTCCAAATGGGAAAAAAAGAGGGAGGATGAAACAACTGCTTGCTGTGCCAGCCGTAAGAAAAAGCCTCTGCAAACGTCATTTCCTGCAAAGGCGTTTGGTGCTCTACCCATTTTGGATCTGCAAAAAATACTCCATCTACATTTTTCCATAATTCTATTCTTTCCGCCTCAAGCGCTGCTCCCAAAAAAGTTGCTGTTAAATCACTTCCTCCCCTTCCGAGCGTAGTGATCTGGCCATCGACACTTTTACCTATAAAACCCGTTATAACAGCAAGGGTAGAAAAATTTTTAAAGTAACGTTTAACATTTATGTAAGAGGAAGGAAGAATCTTGGCACTGCTTTCCTCTTTTGTCGTAACAAGTCCGATGTCCCAGCTATTTAGTGCTTGAGCGCTTCTCCCAAGCTTTGATAAAACAGCGGCTATGAGCTGGCTAGAAAGCCGTTCGCCAAAACTTAAAATTGCCGAACAAAAGCGCCCATCACCAAATTGTTTTTCCATTGCAAGCGCTTGGCTTAGGTCTTCAAACAGCGCATCAAAAATTGTTTCCCTACATCCAAAATACTTAGCAATATCTGTGTGTAACTGAATAATGGGTGCGATATTAGCGCTCTTCCCTGCAGTCGCCTGCTTGCTAACGCTTTCTAGTAGATCGGTGACTGTGCTAAGTGCTGAGACGACAAGGCTGATATTCTGTTTTTGCAGCACTATTTGCATTAATTGCTGAATAGATACTGCGTCTTGTAAGACAGAGCCGCCGAGTTTAATGACAATCATACCAATATACTTTACCCGATTGAGGTCAGCCCATATAATTTCACAAAAGCAACTTTTACGCACTGCTCTTTGTTATTTTTAGCATTTTTCGGCTTTTCTCTTGTTGTGGACCCTGCTCTTTCAACTAAAAAAGGGCAATGGAAAAACATCCTCACCGCGCGCTTAGCTTCGATAGCAGCTAGCTCTGCACCGATCTTAAGTCTCCTAAAGCCAAGGAAGAAAAATACTTTTAGAAATACAAAACGCAGATGACTATGGACATCGCAAACGGCCTTAATTGCCAAGGCAAATCGCTCGCCCACCCCCTGAAATCAGCCATCCACACAGGCCGTCTTGAGAACACGAATAGAGCACCCCCTGCATGCAAGAAGGGCATGCAAGAAGAAAAGCCAAGCACCAAAAAAACCGAAAAACTGCTTTTATATCTTCATAAAGCGATCGCCTGGATTTCCTGGTATCGGGCCTGACATTGGGGGCGCTGGTGGCTCATCTCTCCCCTCAATAATCGCTTTTGCCCTCGCTCTCCACTTTTCAACAGCCTCTACGAAAAGGGGTGCAAAGCGACGCAAAGACGCAGGATCTGCTCCATGACCCATCTCCAAAACACAGTGCATCAAAATAAGCTCTTCTTTTACAGCCACTCCAACGCCCCCGCCTGCCATTTGTCCGCCTAGCATGGATCCTTCCAGTAAGGCTTCGTAAAGGCGCAACTTCGTTTGACTATCCTGTGGCAAGCCATCCAGTACAGGCGCATATAGGTACAAACGACCTGAATTGGGTTCATAAGTCAAGTGAAGCGAAAAAGTATTATCAATGCCAAGAATACAGGTATGATTCTCATCAAACGAGAGCCCGTCTAGGTTCAGTTCCTTGCCAAATTCTCGTAGATTTTCTTTTGCGTTTTCGAACGACATGTGCGTGGCCTCCTTAAAGTTTTAAAGCCATTGTATCCAAAGTTTTGTTTTTTTCATACCATAATTCCTTGCAATGAAAATCTCTTGGAAAGATATAAGGCAATTCGGCATAATGCGGAGCAAATCTTATCTACAAAAACGGCTTTTTCCTCTTGCAATGGAAAGCTGAGCGGTGGTGTTTATGCGAAAGTTTCTTTTGTTTGTGTTTTTTTTACCCCTTTTTTTATCCCTGCCTGCTTGTTACCAAAACCGGGATACACAAATGAGTGCTATGGCTATACCGCCCAAATCCCATGCTATCTTATTTCCCGTCATTGATAGCACAGAGCAAGCTTTTCCGTGGAGTTTAGAAGAAGAGTTTACGACCTTCTTACAGGAACGGTTTCAGAAAAACCACCGCCTTGTCTTGAATGTTGATACGCAGGAAAAGGCCTTAGAAACATCCCCTTTTCAACAAGATATAGACTGGATGAAAAAGCGTTTTCATCGCGCAGACTTTGTTGTTTTCGCTGAAATTGTAGAGCATGCGCTGCATGACAAAGAGTCAAAGCGCCGGGTCATTGACAAATTAACGCCAGATTGTCAGCTAGATATGACAGTACGTTTGCGGGTTGTCGATTTGAGAAACCAACCCACGGTCATTTTGCAGGAGCTGGTGCACAAATCCCATTCTATACCTCGCCTTTCGTTGCCTAACATGTGGGATGAAAGTCATTGGAAAAGAACTATTTTCCCTATCACCCCTTTGGGTTTTGCCCATAAGCAGATGATAAAAGAGATTACGCAGCGCATTGAAAGCTACACGCTGTTAGCTCAGGACCATCCCTCATAGCTTTTTGATCAACAGCTATTATCCTAAGATGCGTCGC
>JAUIKQ010000047.1 GCA_030430655.1 Chlamydiia bacterium | reverse complement strand
CATGCCTCATCCACGCCGTCAGCATTCAATCTGAACCAAGATCAAATTCTCAGAAAAAATTAAACTTAAAAAAAAATTAACAGAAGCTGTTGAATTCACCTAAGCAAATTCAACACTCTCATGTTGTCAAACTATCATTATCACTTCACTTCTACTGTCAAGAAAACGCTTTTGATAAAACTCTTAAGGCTTCATCTTCTTGCCAAACCATCTCAGCAAGAAACCAAAACGATAGCAGCCCCTTTCTATTTTTTGCAAACAAAAAAACAATCATTTTCTAAAAGAGTGAGCAAAAAACCTTCTCATGGCAAATAGCGGGAAAAGGCATGGCCCTCTGACCAGTTGATCGCTTAAATAAAACCTGCACTTTTTCGCCTGTGATTGAGAACTCTCAATTAACTGATTATCAGTAAATTAAATCAAAATTCGACCAAAATAAGGTGTGTCTTATTTTGGTCTTGACCAAAAGACGATATAGCGTAGAATGGTCAATATGAAACGCATATATGAAGAACTCGTTTTAACCCATCTAAAAGCGCTTCGTCAAATGGCTTTTTTGATGGGGCCAAGGCAAGTTGGCAAAACAACACTTGAAGGGAAAGTATCAGAAAAATTCCCAAAGCATTTCTATCTAAGTTGGGACAATCCCGCTGAAAGGCTTCTCTTTATTGAGGGCCCCAACGCAATTGCTGCTCAATTAGGCCTTGAGACGATCTCAAGCAGTAGGCCTGTGCTCGTTTTTGATGAAATTCATAAATTTGGAAAGTGGAAAAACTTTTTAAAGGGGTTTTTTGATAAGTACGAAAACCAAGTAAAGCTTATCGTAACAGGAAGCGCTCGCCTTAATCTGTACAGTCGAGGGGGAGATAGTTTAATGGGTCGCTATTTCTACTATAGAGTCCATCCTCTTTCTGTTGCAGAGATTACTAGCCCCACCTTGATAGATACAGAAATTCGCGCCTTACCAAAACCTATTACGGACGCGGATTGGGAGGCACTTTTGCTGTTTGGCGGCTTTCCCGAGCCTTTTGTACAAAGGTCTAAAAACTTCTCTACTCGTCTCAAAAAAATGCGAAGAGACCAACTGTTTTACGAGGACATTCGAGACAGCACACGCATACAAGAAATTGCTCAAATGGAAATGCTTGCAGAGCTTTTGCAAAATCAGGCTGCCCAATCCTTGGATTATCAATCTCTGTCAAAAAAAGTCAGGATTTCAGCGGACACAGTAAGAAGATGGATTGAGGTGCTAAAATCTTTCTACTTCTGCTTTGCCATCCAACCATGGTCAAAAAATATTAGTCGGTCTCTGATCAAAGAACCTAAGCTCTATTTGTGGGACTGGTCCCTCGTGGAGAACAGAGGCCAGCGAAACGAGAACTTTGTCGCAAGCCATCTTCTCAAAGCGGTTCATTTATGGAACGACCGAGGATTCGGTGAGTATGGGCTATACTACCTTCGCACAAAAGAAAAAAAAGAGGTCGATTTTCTTGTCGTAAGAGAAGGAAAACCTTGGTTTTTGGTGGAAGTGAAAACGGGGCCAAGTGGCCTTTCTAAAAGCCTGGGCTACTTCCAAAAAATAACAAAAGCCCAACATGCCTTCCAGGTGACTTTTGACCTCCCTTACGTGGATGCAAACTGCTTTGCTGAGCACCAGCCAATTATTGTCCCTGCCAAAACCTTCCTTTCTCAACTCGTCTAAGCTATTTGCGAAAAACAGTTTTTAATCGCAATGCATTTCCAATAACGCTAAGTGAGCTTAAAGACATGGCTAAAGCCGCAAGCATTGGAGAGAGTAGAACACCAAATAAGGGGTATAGCGCGCCAGCGGCAACAGGAATACAGGCAGCATTATAAACAAAAGCAAGCCCTAAGTTTTGCCGAATGTTGCGCATAACAGCGCGAGAAAGAGCAAAGCTGTCTACTAGGTGCTCTAAGTCTCCTTTCATCAGGGTGATTTCCGCGCTTTCGATAGCTACGTCGGCGCCACTTCCCATCGCAATCCCCACATGGCTTTTAGCGAGCGCAGGGGCATCATTAATCCCATCTCCTGCCATAGCCACTATGCGTCCCTTTTTTTGAAATCCTTCTACTACTGCATGCTTATCGATAGGAGAAACGTTCGCAAAGACATGCTCAATGCCAAGCGCCTTTGCTACACTTGTTGCTACGCCTATGTCATCTCCCGTGAGCATCGCAATGTCTATTTTTAGCTGGCGTAATTTTTTTATTGCAGATGGGGTGGACGCTTTAATAGGATCTTTTATTCCAAGCATTCCCACGATTTGATTATCGCATACAACAAAAACCGTTGTGTGATCGTTGCTAATGGGGCGAGTGGGATCGCTAGGCTCAATCTTTAGCTCTTTCACAAAAGCCTTGCTCCCAACGCCCACTTTTTTATCTCCAAGGCGGCCTGTTATCCCTTTGCCTGTAATTGCATGAAATTCAGACGTAGCGTGCAGCTCAATTTTTCTTTCTTTTGCAGCGTCTACAATGGCAACAGCTAAGGGATGCTCGCTATTTTGTTCCAAACTTGCTGCTAATTGCAGCACTTCTGCTTCGGAAGTGTTAAAGCTTTGTATTTCAACAACTTTAGGCGATCCTTCTGTTAAGGTTCCCGTCTTATCCAGGATTAGCATATTGACTTGCTCTAAGATTTCTAATCCAGCCGCGTCTTTGATTAAAATACCCCGCTTAGCACCGCGACCAATCCCTACCATAATCGAAACGGGAGTCGCCAGACCAAGAGCACACGGACAAGCGATTACGAGGACACTTACCGCTGCAATTAGCCCGTAGATCCAGCCTTGATTGTCGCGGAAAATACCCCATCCAAAAAAGGTGAGCAAAGCGGCTACCAAAACTATGGGAGTGAAATACGCAGCCACAACGTCGACAAATCGCTGAATAGAAGCGCGACTACGCTGCGCTTTGGCAACCACTTCAATGATGTGCGAGAGCTGGGTATCAGCGCCTACTTTCTTGGCTTTTATTACCAAAACGCCTTGTTTGTTCAGCGTTCCCGCTACAACGCGACTTTTTTCCTTTTTCAGGACAGGCACCGACTCCCCGGTAATCATGGATTCATCTACGTAACTCTCCCCTTCTATCACATCTCCATCAACGGGCACTTTTTCTCCAGGCTTAATACGGATCTGATCTCCCACCACTACTGTCTCGATAGGTACATCCTCTTCTTTTCCTTCTAAGAGGCGATGGACAATCAAGGGCGTTAAATTCAACAACGACTTAATGACGCTGTTTGTTCTGTCTCGCGCCTTTAATTCTAAAATTTGCCCTAATAAGACAAGGACAATGATGACTGCCGCTGATTCAAAATACACAGGAACCGTGCCATCTAGATTGCGAAAAGAAGAGGGAAATAGCGTTGGGAATAAAAGTGCAATCACGCTGTAGACAAAAGCAACAGACACTCCCATAGCAATCAAGGAAAACATGTTCAATGTTTTATTTTTTAACGCCGTCCAGGCCCGGACAAAAAAGGGCAATCCAGACCACAAAACTACAGGGAGGGAGAGGATAAACTGCACCCACGCAGAAACGGAGTCGGATAGAAACGAAAAGGTCAAGCCGAAATGCTCGCTCATCGCCAAAAAAGTCACCGGAAAGGCAAAAAGAAGTCCGATAAAAAACCGCTTTTTAAAGTCCGTAAGCTCTGGATTTTTTTCCGGATGCTTCGTGGGCTTTGTGGCCTCTAGCGCCATGCCACACTCAGGGCACTGTCCTGGACTTTTCTCCTGCACTTTTGGATGCATGGGACAGGTGTAATTTGCCTCTTGTGGTTTGGAAGAAATCGTTTCTTCCAAAGCCATACCACATTTGGGACACTGTCCAGGCTGTGCTTCATTGACTTCAGGATGCATGGGACAGACATAGATTTTATGCATACTCTTTCCTCGGAGCTAGACTTTGTCTTCCGTATAGTAAAAAAATATTTTTTATTCCAGGAGATTAGTAATTGGGAAAGGGGTCGTCAGAATAGAAAGACCTCAAAGGAGAGGGGTTAGAGTATTTCATGTACTTGCCGATAACTTTGCCTTGAGATATTTCAAAAAAGTAGCGACGCTGCTCTACTACTTGCCGTCCCAAGGCCAGTCGCTCTATGTACTCATAGACTTCTGTTTGGTAGCCTTTAGAGTGAATGCGCATCGGAGAGCCATATCTGTTGACCAGCTCCTCTACCGTCGTTCCTGTACGAAGCTCTGCAAAGTCATGCCGCGTCATGACAGGCTGTCTTGCCATGCAGCCACCCAAAAAGAGACTACTGCACACAGCCAAAAAGAGAAGTTTCATGATGGTTCTTTCTCCTTGGCAACCCAGATTTTTCCATGAATGACTGTGCGAAAATCATCGGGCGTGCCATATTCTGCGTGAAATTGGTACGTTTGATCATTCCCCAGTTCATAAAACTCAAACCCTTCAAATCCTAAATGACTTAAACGAAATTCCCAAGCAAATTTTTCCTCCGTAATGATCCCTTTGCCAACTACTTGACCTAGCTCCTGATTCTCCAAAGAGACTACGAAGGACTTATCTGTAAATTCAGAAAATACAAACTCGTTGACCATTTTTTCAGCGACCTGATGAATCTCTATCTCTTGTACAGAGGCAATCGTCCCATCTTCTTGCATTGGCAACGTCGTCCAACGGGTAGAAAAGGGTAACGGCTCCTCTAGCATGTTGAGAGAGATTTCCCCCTCTCCCAACCATTTCCCAGGTTGTAGAACAAACTGATGTTTTACAATCACATTAACCTCTCAGCATAAACGCTTTGCAATATTCCTAAAGCCACCATTGTGAACAATAGCGATGTGCCTCCATAGGATACCAGTATCAGCGGCACCCCTGTAATTGGCAAAATGCCACACATCATCCCAATATTCATCAGAATGTGCACGGCGAGGTACGTGGTAATTCCTGCTGATAAAAGCCGCCCAAAGTCCTCTTTTGCTATTGCACTCACTTGAAAGCAACGGTATATCAAAAGGAAAAATAAAACGAGCACTAAGATTCCTCCAAGGAGCCCGAACTCTTCTACAAAGGCGGGAAACACCGAGTCTGTATGCCCGTAGGGCAAAAAATGGCGCAGCGTAAATTCACTTTTTTGCCATCCACTTCCGACAACTCCTCCAAGGCCAATGGCTGTTTGCGCAGCGTCTTGATGGTAGCTTTGAGGATTTAATCGTTCGTATTGATAGCTCTTTAGTATCGTGGTGGCAAAGGGACGTAATTTTTCATGAGACAAGACTCCCAGCAGCATCAGGCTGCTAATGCTTAATACAAGACAGGCAATGGTGGTTAAGGTTCTTATTATCCATCGGTTGGCAGAGCCATAGTAGAGCATCACGAGGGTCTGAGGGAGCAAGATAAGCGCTGAACCCAGGTCTGGCTGCTTTAGCACTAGTGCAAAGGGAATAAAAGAGATGACGCAGCACAAAACAGTAGGCCAAAATCGATGGGCAATCGATTTGTATTTTTCCAATAGAAAACTTAACTGTACAATGACCACAAGTTTTGCCATTTCCGAAGGTTGGAAACCCATAACGCCTGGAATACGGTACCAACGACGCACGCCTTGAATAGGAGTAGTAAAAAAGAGACCAACAAGGCACACAACCATCACCAAATAGACTGCAAAGCTTAAATTGCGAATCCGCTTGTAATCAAAACTTGCAAAAAGAAAATAAGCAAGCCATCCAATCGCATACCACTGGAGTTGCACTTTTACGCAAGGCGTCATAAACACCTCTTCTCCAATGCGATAGGGATCATTCGTTGCACTTGAAATCACAAGCAAGCTAATAATCATCAGCCCTATCACAGGGAAAATAGCGCGCCAGTCTATCTTTCTAATACGTAAAATCTCTAAATACATATCCCTCATTGTCTGCAGATGCTATAATCTCGAGCCTCATGCCAAAGGATACAAAAGATATCGTTCATATTCATGTAAAAAGTGTGGACTCCACTCTCGTGTGGACTAAAAACCACTATCGGGAGCTGCCACCGCAAAAACTGAGCTGTTTTTCGTCAGACAGCCAATCCGCTGGGCAAGGGCAGTTCAAACGAACCTGGGTGTCTCCAGACGAGGGAAATATTTATGCGACCTTTTTCTTCACCCTTTCAGCAAAACAAACAGACTTTTCAAAGCTGACGCACTTACTCGCCTCTTCTGCAATAAAAGTCATGAAGCAGCGCAATATTTCATGTACTATAAAATGGCCAAACGATCTTTTGTTAAATCAGCAGAAAATTGGCGGCATTCTATGTCATGTTTTTGATTATGACAAGGATTTAAAGGGATGCGCTCTAAGTATCGGGTTTAATGTGAACATGTCAAAACAGTCATTAAGCAGCGTTGAACAAAAAGCAACTTCTCTTTTTATAGAATATAATAAAAAATTTGATCCAAAGGCGATTCTAAAGGAGCTTATACAGACGTTTAATAGTGATTTAGCCGCTTTTGCGAGTGTAAAAGTCAAGACTTGACCGACGCGACACTGCTTACCTGACGCCTCCTATCCCAGAAGTTGTCACTACTTCAGCAATGTCTAGCTTCCTTGCACATCCCAGCCACTAAGCCCAGGTTGTCTAAATTTCCTGTAGTCAGCTCGTCCATAGCAAAACATGCTCTCATATCAGGTCAAAAATCGGAAATATTTTTTTTGCCGCGGAATGACGGGTACATCTCGAAACATTTCCATTTGCATCATATGCTAATGTTTTTTCCGCACAATCTCTAATGAGCAAAGATTCGATAAAAGGAGGCAAAAATAAGAAAAAAATTTTCATTCTACACTACATCGTATATAAGCTCTTCCACTCACAGGTGATAACAGGGGTCTTATTGTCATTAGGAATGCTGCCACCGTACATGGGAAGCACAGAATCGTAAAACGATTTCATGTAACCAGGCATCATTGCTATCTCAATTGATATGGGGTCACCTCGATTTGAAACCCTGCAGTTGATAGTGCCAAAAGACCTGTAATCGCCAACGTTTTTGCAACGCACTAAAAGAAATATTTCGCGACCATAGAGCTCTTTATTTGTTTTTTGAGTAACTTCTCCGCTTTCATCACTAAATAATTTTGCAACTTGATCTTTTGTTACTAAATATGCTTTAACCCCGATATTTTTTGCATATTTACTATCCGATAGATAAGCATGTGAAGCAGGATCTAAATCATCAGCCTTTGCAGAAGAGCAAAAGTAACAAGTACAGAACAGAAAGAGAATACTTTTCCAGAATTGTGACATAAGCCCTCCTTTTAATTTATAGAAGAAACACCCTTCAACAGAGCGATTGCATGAAAAACTAATCGAAACCTTTTAAGAGAGAATAAAATAGGAGAAGATTGAACAGATTGCTCACTGAGAAGTCGCTTTAAAATATCCATGCTGAAATTCTGCAATCTCAAACAATTTGTTTTCAGGAACTTGCGATCTCTTTTGCATATATCCTCAAATATATTGAGGAATTGTCCAAAAATCAAGAATTTTATTCAAGCGCTCTTATCCATCTAAATTTCAAAGGGACTAAGTTAAATCAAAAAACCAATTTAGAAAACTGCTCAATGTCGGTTACACCAGTTTTTTGAAGATATCCTCGCAAATTTCTCTGAGCTATGGAAATAGGCTAGCAAAAGACCCATTATACGCTCTGATTTTTTTACAAAAAGAGATGAGGTAAAAAAAGAGGATCCTTCAAAAGTCGCTGCACAGGCAGTTTAGGAAGGTGAATAAAAATAGATCGGTGTTTCCCTCAGATGATGCCCTGCTTAGAATACTGTATCTATCAGCTCGGGATATCACCAAAAAGTGGACGATGCCGCGCTGGAATTGGCAAGAAATTATGTCCTACTACAATCTATTTTAACTGTAAAGAAGCCATGTCGGGAGAAACAGTCAAAGACGGGTGCACATGCAGACGCAAGGTGTGTCCAATCGCTTCTAAAGTGGATCCAATAGCCGCGAAACAAGAGGTGCAAGCGCCGGTGTACGAAACAACCACTTCTGTTTGGTTTTTCAGCTCTAGAATCTGTACCCCCCCATCATCCAGGGCGACATAAGGCTGAATCTCTTTTTCCACCACATTGCGGATGACCTGCAATTTTTCAGCGCTACTGAGAAGCTCAAATCCAGGATAAGGACTCGCTGCTCCTGCTTCTAAATCCACTGGTGGAGACGCCAGCGCTGGGTCTAAAATGGGGATATCTTGGCAGCTGTCCATTGCGGAATCGACAACATCTAAGACTTGGTTGAAAAGTGTATCAGCGTGAGCTGGAAATGCCGCTTTGTCCGAAAAATCTCGCACGTGGTGATCAATCAAAGACGCCGATATGCGGCGCACCTGCATATGGCTCTTGCGCACACTTAAATCACAAATGGTGTCACAAATACCAATAAGACACCCTTCTCCAAAAGCTTGAAACTTTGCGTCAGCAACAAGACCATCTTCTAGGTCAACAAGAAAGGAAATCTTGACCTGGGCGCTTGCCTGGCAGAGCCGCCCTATTGCCAAATGCATGTGTTGCCTTGCTGCCGCCGCGCCATCAAAAACCCCCAAATTTCTGGGAGACAGGATGTGCTCGCGCAATTTGTTGCTATACTCGCTCCAATAAAATTGCATCATAGCTCCTTTGCATAGCGCTGGCAGTGGAGATAGGTATCCACGATGTGCCCTTGAAGCGTCGCCATCGATTCTGCCAAGCAATTTTTGGGAAAAGTGATAGGGAGTGCGGTGTAAGCTAAATGCGCCTCCACCCCTATTTCCTGCAAACGGTCACACAAACGCTCCTTGCCTCTAGCATCTGTATAAAAAGAGGTGTATATATTTTTGTCTGCTAAAGCAAAGCTTAATAGCTCATAGTGCACACCTGGAAAAGAAAGTAAAAGTTGATTCGGAAGGCGCGCTTGGCTTGGAAAAAGTACTTTTATTCCACTTTTTTCCAAAGCAGCTGCACAATTATTGCGCAGCCTCACCCCTTCTGTTGCAAAGTAATCAAGGGACTGCTCAGTCTCTGCTGCTGCCATTCCAAGGGCCACCGCCTTGTTAAAAAAACAAGCTGCCGTTTTCTCCATCAAAGAAAAGGGGAGGGCAACCTCTTCTTTTACAAAAAGTGCCGCGGCCCCTTCTGCGCCAATCAAACCCCCATCTAAGGTGAGAAAATCAATTGGCAAATCCCTCCACTGGAAATAGATTTTTCCTATGACGGCGCTAATGTCCACGTGCAACAAAATCCCTTTCTCCTGGCAAAAACTGGCCAAGTCCCAAACCGGCTGCAATACGCCTACAGACGATTCTGCCCAGCTAAGGGAAATCAGGGCTGTTTTGGGATTAATGCTTTTTTCCAAAATCTCCAAATCTATTTGCCCTTTGCATAGAGGCAAAGGTTCTACTAAGCATCGGCTATTAAACAGCTCTTTTGCATAGGTTCCACAGAAGAGAACATGGTTTTTCCCTTCCATTTCCATTTCCTTATAGATTTCCTCAAACAGCATATGCTGCATTTGCAACGCCGAAGCATTAGCATAAATTCGGTCTTTTCGCGTGGCCCCAACAAGGGTTTGCATGCTCGCTACCGCCCGTTTGTGCGATGCAAAAGGCTCTTTTTCTAACAGATAGGGGCTGCTTGGTGCACGGCAGTGCCGCTTCATGAAAAGGGCCATCTCCTGCTGTACATCGCGAGAAGGGCTCCTGATATGGTGATCTAAAAAGAATTTACTTTCCATGGCTGCATTGCATCTGCACTTGCTTGACGTCCTCTCTTTGAAAATCTCCATTGGCAAAAGCAAAACAAAGGGGCTCTCCTGTGGGAATCTCGAGATTCACGACCTGATCTTGTGTTAGCTTCTCTATATGCATGACAATGGAGCGCAGAGAATTTCCGTGCGCTGCTACCAAAACATTCTCCCCTTTTTGCACTCGGGGCAAAATATTTTTAGTAAAGTAAGGAAGAGTGCGATCCGCTGTCATTTTTAAGCTCTCTCCCTGAGGCGGAGCCACGTCAAAACTTCTTCTCCAGATATGCACTTGCTCTTTGCCATATTTTTCTCGCATAGCGTCTTTATTATGCCCTTGCAGTTCACCGTAGTGTCTTTCGTTGAGCTCCTGGGCAAACATCACGGGAGTGGTATCTACTAAAACAGACGCATCAAAAACCTCATGCTTCTTTCCACTGTGCTTCACAACAGGCGTCTTTCCTTCGCTATGCTGACTCATCGCCAGAAAAGCCGTAGTTTGTGCACGCACAAGCGTTGAAGTGTAAATACAATCTATAGGAATATTACTCATACGTTTGCCTGCAGACAACGCCTCTTCAACCCCCTTGTCCGCTAAAGGGACATCTACCCATCCAGTGAAAATATTTTTTTGATTCCACAAAGATTTACCATGACGCATTAAAATCAAAATACTCTTTCTCACGCTTTACTCCCACTGACACGAGCATAAATTTTGAAGGTTACATTTCCATTCTATATAAACTTTCCCTTTATTGCTATCCTGCTTTGCCTTAAACGCGCATAAACCCCCCAAGGCGATTGTATTTAAATTTTCACTAATGATATTAACCGCCATCCTGCTTTCCTAAATGCTTAAAAGGAGATAGTATGCGTTTAATAGCCTACAGCAATTGCGCTCTAGTGCAACCAACAATAAATTTCACATTGTTTTTGAGAGAGCCGGTAGCGTAGAATAGAGGCGCTTTCAAAGATAGGTAGAGATGGAAGAAGAAAAAAGGCTGAGCAAAGCCCTTGCAGCGGCGGGTGTTGGGTCAAGAAGGGCCTGCGAAGCACTGATTTTTGCTGGCAAAGTGTTTGTAAATGATAAGTGCGTTAGAGCGCCGCAGACAAGAGTGGTTTGGGGCAAGGATGCCATCCGCGTAAATCAAAAGAATATTTTTAAAGAAGACACGAAAGTGTACTATATCCTGAATAAGCCGAAAGGGTACATGTGCTCGCATCAGCACTATAAAAGCAAGCGCCGTATTTATGACCTTTTTGAAAAGAGCCCTTTCCGCCTTTTTTCCGTCGGGCGACTCGATCGTGACACTA
>JAUIKQ010000046.1 GCA_030430655.1 Chlamydiia bacterium | reverse complement strand
TGAGGCTGCTAGATCTACAATGGGATTTGGATAGGTTTTTCCTAAGATAATGCCAGCAGACTCGAGGACCTGTTTCGGTGCTTTCCAAGGTTGGAATAAATACTTGTCTGGCAGATTTTTCAGTTCAGGGACAAATTTTCTTGTGTACTCTCCATTCTTATCAAATTTTTCACCCTGAGTAACGGGGTTGAAAATTCTAAAGTAGGGCGCCGGATCGATGCCACATCCAGCTACCCACTGCCAATTTACGCTATTGTTTGCAAGGTCTGCATCAACTAGGCAGTCCCAAAACCAATCTCGCCCTTTACGCCAACAGAGTTGCAAATTTTTTACCAAAAATGACCCAACAAGCATCCTGACTCGGTTGTGCATATATCCGGTTTGCCAAAGTTCTCGCATCCCTGCATCGATGGTGGGATAGCCTGTTTTGCCGCCAGTCCACGCTTTTAGATGGGCCATGTTAGATTGACTTGGGAGCTTGTCAAATTTATGGTTGAAGCAGTGGTCATGTAGGTGCTTAAAGTGAAACAGCAAGTAGGTGGAAAATTCACGCCAAATTATTTCAGACAGAAAGTGCTCTATATCCAAACGGCTGGCATAAACTTGTCCTTGGTTTTTGATAGACTCCCAAATTTGTGCAGCCGATATTTCTCCAAAATGCAGATGAGGGGATAAAAGAGCAGTAGCGTTTTTTGCTGGATAGTCTCGGCAAGTTTTGTAACCAGATAATTTGTTTTTTATAAACTGGTCTAGCTTCCTTTTTGCTGCAAGTTCCCCTATGTCCCATAGCGAGAGAATTTTTTTAGGCCATTGTTTTTTGGGGAGAAGTTTTAAGCTCGATAAAGTGGTTGTATTTTTTGCGTCTTTGAGCAAGGAAATTTTGCTGCTTTTTTTTATAACTTTGCGCGGGCTAACGTCGCGGGATTTATTTTTATAGGCTGTAAAAACCTTATAGTAATCTCCGTTGCTTTTTAAAATTTCTTCAGGTTTCCATAAGTAATTGCCATTAAATACGTTGCAATTAACGTTGTGCTTAGCACAAATCATTTCGACGCCTTTTGCTTGGCCAGCGTGCCAAGGTTCATAGCAGGCGTTAAAGAACACAGCATCGATTTTATGTCGCAGGATTAAAGTTTGGATAATTTTTTCGGCTTTCCCGACATAAATGTGGAGGGTGTTATTGAGTGATTTATTGAGTTTTTCCAGCGAGCAGTGGAGCCATATTTTGCTAGCACTTCCTATTTTGAAAGGGCTGGGAGCGAGGTCATCAAATACATAAATGGGCAGGACACTGCCAGCGCTTGCAGCACTGGCTATCGCGGGATTATCGGACAGTCTTAAGTCTTGTCTGAACCAAACGAGCGATTTTCTTTTTTCCATAGTTTTTAGCTTGCCTATAGGCGTTAGTAATTGGGAACAAAAGTATTTATGCACGATGGGAGGTTGCAATTCTAGCTTTTTTTGGTTAAACTCGGGAATCTTGCCGCGTGATTTGCAAATTTTTGATGAGGATTGATAGCTCAGCTGGATAGAGCATCCGCCTTCTAAGCGGACGGTCGCAGGTTCGAGTCCTGCTCAATCCGTTTTCGGTTACTTTGAGAATGTGCTATGTCAGAAAAACTGCTCGGGGATTTTTGCTATGCCTTGCCCACATTTGATCACTTGGACCGCGCCTTTGATGCCTTATTGACTTCTCATTTCAAGAGTAGCAATGAGGAGGAAAAGTATAAGCTTGTCAGCGCTCTTTTATTCAAACTTATCAAAGCGACTCCCGCTCCTACTTTTTTGCTTCGGGCTTTCGTGGAATTTGCAAGCTTTGTCGTAAAAAAAGAAATCTTGCCTCGCTACTCTATTCATGATTTTGAGACATGGCTAAATCAGTTTTCCCACTGCTCATTTGAAGAGCAGTTGGAGGTGCGTAGCAAAATCATGGGTCGAAAGGTGCCAAGGGAAATCTATCAAAAGCTTTTTCCAATAGGAATGGGTAAGGTATTTTTCGGCTCCCATTTTGTAACAGCACACCAATCTCCTGATTTGGACACGACCGTTGCTTCTTTTTGGGGATTTGTGGACGCTTTTTCTGCCAAAGTAGGAGATCGCCTTCATATTTGGAATTTGCCTGGAGGTCCTCCTTCATCTGTTTTAGAGATCGATATGCTGTTTTATGACCTTTTTGGGCAAGAGGTATTTTCCATTTTAGCAAAAGACCGTTTGGCATTGACAGTGAATACACTGGATTTGATGACCCAGGAGGGGTTGAAGTACAAACGTCCGCATGATGTAGCATTAAGCTTTGATCATGAGCGGCATACAAATGCTGTCATTTTGGTAAATGAAGAAGGGTATTACTTGGGCGATTGGAGAAGCGTGGATGTAGAGGGAGTTCGACAAGTCATTTCTTTACTTCAGTCGACGCTCCATTGGCTAGAGCGGTTGTTATTTGCTGACTTGGTTGCGCTTTTTGCGCAAAAACAGATAAGCCGGGCAGATGTAGAGTCTTTTGTGGAAAAGGTTGTTGGGCTTGCCTTTGTTGACTCTAAAGCTTTAGATGAGTGTACGTTGCGCCAAAAGAGCGCACTTGAGAAGTTTTTCAAAGTGGTATTAAAAATGCCGAAAGGGCTACAGACCACTTTAGGAGAGTTTGCGGAGCAATTAGCAGCGCAAAAGATGGAGAAATTTGCCTCCTTTGTTGAGTTATTGCATCAGTTTCCGCAGAAGTTGCATTTTGAAACGACAGGTGAAGATGTAAGGGGGAAGTTGCCAGACGTTCAGGCGATATTTTCCAGCATACATGTCCTTTTTTCTCGCCTTACCGATGGTGTCCACACGCTGCTCACAAGGCTCGAAACTCTAGACGTGGCCCTACAGGTGAAGTCCGATATTTTTGGTTTGCAGCCTAAATATTTAATGCATCATGACGAAATCGAAGAAATTCGATCCAAGATGGAATCCTATTCACACCTTACCGTGAATCGTTCAAATCAAGAGGGGGATCTTATTCCTGTGGGTATTTTGCCAGCGGCTTTGCTACAAAAAGAAACGCTCGGTACCGTCACACTGCGCGATTTTTGTAACCGAAAAGAGATGGGTATACCCCCCTATTTGGAAGTGATCAGTGTTATTGACCACCATGCCTCTACTTTATCCACGCTTTCTCCTCCTATGGCCATGGTGTGTGACACGCAGTCTGCGAACTGTTTGGTTGCAGAGCTCTGTTTTAGCATTAACGACCGCTATAGCACAGGCGGTCTTAACCAAGAGGCGATAGATACACAGCTGAAGAGTGCTGCCTCTTTGTCAGTGCAGCGGCGTTTGTTACAGAGAAAAATAAACGCACAAAAAAAAGACGTGTATGTACATCCATTGAGGGAATTTGTCGAGTATCTCCATTATGTTTATGCGATACTGGATGATACAGATCTGCTTTCAAAAGTTTCTCGTCGGGATATTGTTTGTGTGGCTAACCTCTTAAATCGCTTGAAATCCATCAGTTTAGGAAAGGAAGTGGAAGTTGTTACGTTTGAGGACCTGGAAGGAGAGGAAGAAGGGAGCCTTGTGAAAAATGGATCTGCGCGGTTGCTTCAAAACAAAGACTTCTATTCCCTATATGACAAAGTGTACAAAGCAAAAGAGGCGTATTTAGATAAGGAGTTAGAGCGCTGTTCTGAAGAGAGTACGCTGTTTTTAGACACAAAAACCCTTTATGAGCAATCGCGCGTGGGACAGACCAAGCTTTTCCCCAAAAATATCTCCACTTTTTTGACAATAGCGCCAAAAATGCGCAAGCAATGGTATGAGCAAGTGAGCGCACACCACAAAACGCATGCAGAGGCGGATCTTTACATGCACATGATTTCTACCATCAAGAGTGCAGAAGAAGTATTTAAAGGAGAAGAAGGCCAATATAAGCATCAAGATGAGCTGTGGATATGGACGCCAAGTTTGGAGGGAAGTTTGCGAGGATTCTTGTCCAGATTTAAGGTCTGTCTTCCCTTGACTCATGCCAAGCATTTGTCAGTGGAACTATTGGGGAAAAATCACAAAGCATTAGCGAAAATGGTTAAAGATAATTTCTTAAAATGCTCTTTGACGGTGAAGGAGGAAGCGCTTCCTATTATCGTGATGCGTTTTGATGCTGGGATTCTCAATTCGCGCAAGTCGATGATTGCGCCTTACTTGCCTCGCAAAAAGGAATTTTAATTCACGCGCGCGGCATGGGACATTGCCAAATGCATGTTAGAAGGTGTGCTTTGCTTTTAAGGAGGTGGCAAGCCCGAAGATCCTTCACCCTATTAAAGACCTGTATGATAGATGGCTTTTATTCTGTACCTTGCTTAAGTTAGGTTCGGTGATTGACTTGTCGTAGCATTTGCCATATCCTAGGGGAAGAAGTATCGTAACTCACATCTGCTTTTTAGAATTATGCGAAGTATGACCGCCTATGCGCGTGCCCACTTTACTGCTAAATGTGGTTCTTATCTATTGGAGCTGCATTCTGTAAATCGTAAAGTACTAGATATCACCACGCATCTTTTGCCTCCTTTTTTGCCCTACGACATTTTGATACGCAAGACAATTGCGCAACAAGTCAAGCGGGGGCAAATCACTGTACGCATCACAAGGCTTCTTCAAGAGGAGAGAGTCGCTTCTCCAGAGTCCTTAAAGCCTTTGAAAAAATACTGGGAAGAAATCGCAGAAAAGCTGGGATTTAGTAAAAAAGAGATCACACTGAATTTTCTTTTAGAGCAGCTACAAGAAATGCCGCAGCATAGCCAGGAAACGGGATGCGAACCTATCGTAATTCAGGCAGTAGAGCAAGCTCTAGTTGAACTGCTTGCCGTGCGAGAAGAAGAGGGTAAGATGTTGTTGGTCGACATTTATTCCCATCTTGTCTTTATTGAAAAGCTTTTGGCAGAGATTAAAGCTATTGCGCCTGATGCAATAGGGGAGTATCGCGAGCATCTTATAGCGCAACTAAAGGATATTTCGGCTCTCGATGAAAGCCATGCAGATCGCATTGAAAGAGAGGTGCTTTTGTATGCGGATCGAGTAGATGTTACAGAAGAAATCACAAGATTACATTCTCATTTAGTGCAATTTCGCGCTCATTTAAAAAGTGATCACCTTGCCGTAGGTAAAATGCTGGACTTTATGTTGCAAGAGATGATACGTGAGACAAGCACCATTAGCGTTAAGACGCGATCTTTCAAATTGTCCCATCTATGTTTGCAAGTAAAAAACGCGCTATCGACCATCAAAGAGCAAGTGCACAATGTTGAATGAGGCATTGTTCTGCAAAGCCCTGCCCCTTCTTTTTGTCCTAAGCGCTCCAGCAGGCACTGGGAAAACCACGTTGATACACAAAATGCTTGATGCTTGTGGGGAAAAAATTTGTAAAACTATTTCTTGTACTACACGCGCTAAACGGCCCGGAGAAGTGGACGGAAAAGATTACTATTTTTTAGAGAAAAGACAGTTTGAAAAGTTAGAGAAAGAAGGAGCATTTATTGAAGTAGTGCGTCTCTTTGGTCACGCTTACGGCACACTCGGGAAAGAAATAGAGCGTATCCATACCACTTTGAAACATGCTTTTCTTGTGATTGATACTCAAGGAGCCCTAAAGCTCCAAGAGCACATGGATGTGGTATTGATTTTTTTACTTCCTCCTTCCATGGAAGAATTAAAAAAAAGACTTTATTTTCGACAAAGTGAGTGCGCAGGGGGACAGGCAAAAAGATTAAATTTAGCTAAAAAAGAGCTGGTGTGCGCAAAGCATTACGATTATCATATTGTCAACGACGATCTTGACAGCGCGCTGTTGGCGTTAAAAAGCATCGTTATTGCAGAGGAACATAAAAATCGCAGGGGGAAAGTAAGTGCGAGAAGAGTTACGGACTAAGGGACATTTGGCGAAATTATTTGACAATGATTTTGATCTGACGCTGGAGGCTATTGCTCAAGCGCAGCAAAAAATTGCTCATGGGAAGGAAGTAGACGTAAGAAAATTGTTGAGTGAGATGGGGAAACGGGGCTCCGCTGGTGCCGCATGCAAAGAAAAGTCTTAATTACGGCTGCCTTGCCTTATGCGAATGGTCCACTCCATTTGGGTCACATAGCTGGGGCGTATCTTCCGGCAGATTGCTTTGCGCGGTTTTCTCGGTTAACGGGGGCAGATGTCTTGTTCCTGTGTGGTTCAGATGAGCATGGGGTAGCTATTACATTGACAGCAGAGGCGTGTGGAAGAACGCCTCAAGAACATGTAGATCACTTTCATAAGGTAAATAGCAGTTTTTTCGCCCAACTCCATATTTCCTTCGATCACTACTCTCGGACAACCTGGGAAGGGCATGTGCAAACAACACAAGAATTTTTTAAAGATTTGCTTGCAAATGGGTATATCAAAAAACACCAGTGTTTACAACTCTACTCGGAGCTAGAAAAGCGATTTTTAGCGGATAGGTATGTTATTGGGCAGTGCCCTAAGTGCCATTTTGAGCAGGCCAGGGGGGATGAGTGTCCTAAGTGTGGAGGGAATTTTGAAGCAACAGACCTGTTACATCCAAAATCAAAGCTTACAAATGCGCCCTTGGAGCTAAAAGAGACGGAGCATTTCTTTCTTCATTTTGATCAATTCAAAGAGCGGCTGCAGGAGTGGCTCTCGACAAAGACGTGGAAAAGTAACGTAACAAACTTTGTAAAGCCCTATGTGGAGGAATTGCGGCCTCGCGCTATTACAAGAGATTGTGATTGGGGGGTTCCACTACCGATCCAAGGGTATGAAGACAAAGTGTTTTATGTCTGGTTTGATGCACCCATTGGTTATATCTCTGCTGCAAAAGAGTGGGCAGAAAAGGTGGAGGATAAGACCCGCTGGCGCGATTACTGGTGTGATGCTAGGACAGAGCTTGTCCATTTTTTAGGAAAGGATAATATTCCGTTTCATGCGATTTTCTTTCCTGCCATGATCATGGGACAAAACACGCCTTATAAGCTCGTAGATGTTGTAGCAGCGAATGAATTTTATAACCTGGAGGGAAAGCAATTCAGCAAATCTAGTGGGTGGACCATTGATTTAGATCTTTTTTTACGCCAATTTAGCGTGGATCAAATTCGGTATACCATTGCTGCTAACGCCCCAGAGACACAAGATAGCGAATTTACTTGGGACGATTTTCAGATGCGTTGTAATCGTGAGCTTTTAGGTAAGTATGGCAACCTAGTGAATCGTGTGCTCGTATTTCACCACAAAATTTTAGGCTCTTTTGCTATCAAGCCGGAGCATTTTGAGACGCAAGATCTTGCTTTTTTGGACCAAGTGCGACAAATAACCAAGCAAATACATGAGTGTTATAGCACATACTCTCTCAGACGCGCTTGTCAATGCATAATGGAGCTAGCGCATGTAGCGAACACCTATTTTGATGCGCAAAAACCTTGGCAAGCCGCAAAAGATTTGCAACTCAAATTGAAGCTGCAGCAAACTCTTTACTGTTGCCTGGAATCTCTCAAATACTTAAGTCTTGTTTCCTATCCAATTATTCCAAATACAGCAGAAGCGCTATGGGCGATGTTGGGCTTTAAAGAGAAGCTGGAAGACCAAACTTGGAGAGAGCTATTTGAGCAGCCCTTTAAAGAAGGACAAAGTTTGCAAGAGCCAAAAATTTTATTCGCCAAAGTAGAGGACGAGGTAATTGCGCTGCAAAAAGCGAAGCTAGTGTCAGGGGCAGGCGCATAGCATTTGTTGCAATGCAAAGCCAAGTGCCGTATAGCGTTTATTGGCATCGTCTGTTGCCACCGACATTCCGATCGCTTTTTTACTTCCCACAACAACAACGAGCTGTTTTCCCCGGGTAACTCCCGTATAAAAGAGGTTGCGAAACAGCAGTTTAAAGTGACTGATGTGTATTGGCATCACAATGCAGCGGCATTCGCTGCCCTGGTACTTATGGATAGAACAGGCATAGGCTAACATCACTTCGTCCAACTCAGAAAAGTCATAAAACACATCGCTCGTATCAAAACGGATATGCACTTCTTGTTCGTCGAGGTCGATTGCTACGATGGTGCCAATATCGCCATTAAACACGCCCTTGGAGTAATTGTTTGCGATTTGCATCACCTTATCCTTCACGCGGAATTGGAATGTGTTTCTAGATAGAGTGACTGCGTTTGGATTGAGTTTTTCTTGCAATAGGTAGTTGAGGTGTTCTGTTCCAAGCAAGCCTTTTTTCATAGGGGATAAAACTTGAATATCTTCAACTGGATTAAAATGAAAGCGACTAGGAATAACTGTTGCGACTAGGTGGACAATTTTTTGTGCAATGTCTTCTGGGGACTCTCCCTCCCAAAAAACAAAGTCGCTCCCTGCTTGATAAGAAAGGTCTGGGAAGATTCCCTCCTTGATTTTATGGGCATTGATAACAATACGAGAGCGCTGTTTCTGTCGGAAGATAGACTTAAGGAAAGTGCAGGGCAGTTGCTGAGATTCGATGAGCTCTTTCAACACATTGCCGGGCCCTACGCTGGGTAGTTGGTCAACATCTCCAATAAATAAAAGCGTGCAGCATAGCGGCACTGCCTTAAGGAGGCAGGCCATTAGATAAGTATCAATCATGGACGCTTCGTCGACAATCAAAAGATCACAGTGCAATGGGTTTTGTTGATTGCGTCTAAAGCTTCCTACAGTAAAGTCATACTCTAATAAGCTATGGATGGTACTTGCTTTTTTTCGTGTAATTTCAGAAAGGCGTTTTGCAGCCCTCCCTGTAGGGGCAGCGAGCAGCACTCTTTTCTTTAAATTTTTACAAAGCAAAGTGATGACCTTTGTCAAGGTGCTTTTTCCCGTTCCAGGCCCTCCCGTAATGATGTGCACGGGATTTTTAAAAGTATTTTGAATCGCAAGCGTTTGTTCTTCGGCAAGTAAGATGTTTAGGTGTCGCTCCAACACTTTAATATCGGTTTCTACATCGATTTGTTGTAGGATTTTTGTTTGCAAAAGACGTTTGATTTCTTGTGCTATTGTCATTTCAGCAAAGTAGAGAGGACGCAACCAAAGCAAGGGGGTAGGTGTCCCTTTGATGGGCAAATGTGTTTCTAGCAGCTCGTCTTGCTCGAGCATTTTACTGATTGAGAGTGTGATACGTTCTGGTGCCAGGCAAAGAAGTGCCACGACTTTGTCAATTAAGGCGCTTTTAGGATAGCAGACATGGCCAGAACGGGTGCATTCGAAAAGCACATACTCAACAGCGGAGCTAATGCGCTGATGACTATCCAAAGAATGGCCCAGTTTTTGTGCTAGTTCATCGGCTGATTTGAACCCTATGCCAAAAATATTTTTCGCAAGTGCAAAAGGGTTTGAGCGGATTTTTTCTATGCTTTGTGCGCCGTATGTTTTGTAGATTTTATGGGCAATAGAAGTTTTAATTGCATGCGATTGCAAAAAAAGCATTAAGCTACGGATAGATTGCTGCTCTGACCAATACTTTTTTATTATTTCTAATCGTTTATGGCCAATACCTTCTACGTTGAGTAATTTAGCTGGATGATTGTCGATAATCTCTAAGGTTTTTTCTCCAAAGGCCCGCACAATACGTTGAGCGTAGATAGGACCAATCCCTTTGACCAGGCCAGACTCCAGATAGCGTTGCACACCTTCGATAGTGCACGGCGCTTGGATGTGGATATGCTCTACTGCAAACTGCTGGCCATACAGGCTATGCTGTTGCCATTTGCCGGTACATGACACCTGCTCTCCGGGGGAGAGTTTTGGTAGGACACCCGTGATAGTGATAATGCTGTTTTTATAAAGTACTTTAGCAACAACGAAGCCTGTTTTTTCGCTTTCAAAGACAATATGCTCGATTTCGCCACAAATTTTTTCCATAATAGTCGATTATAAATTCGTTTGCATTAAATAGATATCCCTTCTAAAATGTTGCCTTAGGGGAGTTTTTCTTGTAGTTGTTTTTGTTATTCCGGATTAGCTCAGCGGTAGAGCAGTGGACTGTTAATCCATTGGTCGCAAGTTCGAATCTTGCATCCGGAGATTTGCTGGTTGATGTGACACTGCAAGGATCGTTGAAAACGGCTCACGCAGTGTTACAGACGGCTTTTCGCCATCTAATTTCAAGAAGGAATTGATCATGCTCTTGTGCTTAATGCAACTTCCAGAACACTTGATATGCAGAAAGTATTAAATGATGATCGATTTACTCAAACTATTGAGTGCCTACAAGGGAAAAAACCATCAAGAGTAGCAAAAAGCCCATTGATTTGATGCCGCTTAGTTCCTAACTCAATCTTAAGTTCAATCCAAGGGCAATAACCAATGAAACGAGGGTATGCCATTTTGGATTACCGGTACCTGACAGGGTTTTATAAAGGCTTTCACGGCCGACATGAGCCTTTTTGGCCAGAGCACCAATACCTCCTTGCGCTTCAGCTACATTACGGAGAGCAATCAAGAAGACTTGTTGAGACTCTTCATCGCCTTTAAGACTTTCTTCCAAAGCCGCATTTAAGTAAGCAACCGCCTCATCATGATCTTTGAGGTGCTCTACAAGAAAATCTTGATATTTCTTATTTCTTGCCATAACTCATCTCCTTAGATTGGTAGTCCTTTAAATATTCCTTTGCTTTTGCAATGTCTCGACTCTGAGAACTCTTATCGCCACCACAAAGGAGTAAAATGACTTTATTTCCAACCTTCCCGTAATAAACTCTAATTCCCGGACCATAGTGAATCCGAAGCTCACAACACCTTCCTGCAAGGTTTTGCAGTCTCCAAAATTCCCAAGCTTTAAGCGGTCGAGCCTGGTAAAATTTTAGCTCTTGTATGGATTTCTTTAATTCCCTTGATCCAATTCTCAAAGGGGCGCTTCCCGGTCGCAGCTTCGTAGATTACAATCTCGATCTCTTCCATGTAACCCTCATTGTATCCTGAAGGATACGTTATTTTCAAGTCAATTTTAAGCTATTAATTTTGAAATGGTTGCGCATTCCTGAGAAAATCCAACCCAATCAAAAGTTCGAAGTGTGACCAGTAACTGGAGATGGCCCACTCAGATTGGGTGGGTTTTGTATTAAAACGTATCTAGTTGATGGACCTTTTTCTCTTAGCTCTTCGACTTTTTTTGCAAACGCTTCTTGTCCCCTTGGAGCTTAAAGTGTGCCTCGGTTAAAAGCCTTACGCTTTCGAAAAGTTCTTCGTAACTTGGTTCCATAATCGAAGAATTTTAGACCCAAACTTTTTTTGTCACCCTCTAACTAAACGTATACCTTTTTTATCTATTCAATATGGATTTTAATTATTTTAGTAAATCAATCGTTAATTTATAATGCCTATTTGCTTAAATAAGGTAAATTATAATGTCTGTTATTGTTGATCCAGTTAAAGAACCTCATTTTCATCGTGATTTTGAGAATGATGTTTCCAAAGAGAAGGGGAGCTCTGAATCAGAAAGTTTAGCTCAGAGAGTATTATT
>JAUIKQ010000117.1 GCA_030430655.1 Chlamydiia bacterium | reverse complement strand
CCGGCTAGCCGAATGATTTGTTCTGGTTTTCGGCATTCAGTCGTCCTGGCTGAAGACCTTTTCCCGGTTTTTTGCCTCCAAACTCAATTTTTCGCATTCTTTAGGCCACGAGGTCATATATCTCCATAGCACGAGTCCCAAACATCGCCACTATTCTCTCCAATAAAGGATTCATATTGTAACGGATTCATATTGATGACCAGTTCCTGAGACAGCTCTTTGGTTTCAATCTTCAGTACGTGAACGCCATGGAACAAGCGGTAGACCCACTGCATGGAAGGATTTTGTGTCTCTTTGTCCAATTTTGGTTGGGAAGAGTTTCCTTTGCTTTTTCCAAGGTTGATCTGATTGTATATTGAGCAAATCCATAAACCATCAGACAAAGACACATCACTGCCATCAACGCTTGGATTCGAGAAGGGTTTTTTAGGAATATGGAATCCACAGCAGAAGAAAAGCTGCTATTTCCTGTAGAAGCACTTGCCTGCTCTCGAGCAAGACAGGTTTGATGGCTAGAAATTGGATGCATGATAATATTTTTTCATTAATTAAAATAGATGTATTATATTATATATTAAGTTTAAGCTTACTGTATATATAAACAATTGTTTATATATAAATTAGGAGAACTTTTTTTATTTTGATGGATAAAAAAACAATTTTAATCGCAGATCCTTGTTTTTCTTTTCTAGAAAGCTGTTTGAATACAGAGCTGGCTAAAAACTATCGGCTTATTACAGCGCAATCTGGACCTGAGTGCTTAGAAAAGATAAAAATTCACCAACCACATCTTGTAATACTAGAGCTACAGCTTCCCAAAATGCATGCTATTGAGCTCCTCCATAGGGGGAAAAAATACGGCAGGCGCGGTTATATTATCACTTCTTACCTCCCAATGACACAAAACTACCATGCATCTACACAATCAGGCGCTGTTTATTACTTGCTAAAACCTTTCTCTATAGAGCAGTTGGTGGAGAAAGTGCGGCAATACTTTAGAGGAAGTTTGAAGCAAACTTCCCTTTCTCTTCCGGAGCATATGGATGAATTAACGGCTTGCTATACCCCTGTTCCCTCGATATACCACGCGTACATCCGCTTTGGAGGGACGAGGGGATCTATCCCCGTGTCCGGACCCGAGTATCTGCGTTATGGGGGCAATACCTCTTGTTTAGAAATTAAGTATAATAACTCCTTAGTCATCATAGATGCCGGGACGGGAATTCGGGCTCTTGGAGAAGATCTCATTGTCCGAGAGAGTAGCTTAAATATCCACCTGTTTATCAGTCACACACACTGGGACCACATCACCGCCTTTCCTTTCTTTGCTCCTCTTTATCATCCAGAAGCGAAAGTAGATGTCTATGCTCCCGTAAGTTTTGAAGGGGGGACAAAAAGCCTGTTTGATAATATTTTAGCGCATTCATTTTTTCCAGTGAGACTGGATGAAATGCAAGCGCACATCCAATTTCATAACTTAAGGGACCAAACTCCTATAACAATAGGTGAAATTACTATATCTCCTATTTACACCTTTCATCCAGGCCCCACACTTGGATTCAAAATCCAAACGCCAACAAAAACGGTGGGCTATATTACTGACAATGAGATGTTGCTCGGATACCATGGACATCCAAAAGATATCACCCTCGACCACCCTCTTTTGGTTCCCCACCTTCCCCTCATTGAAGCACTGCGTGACTGCGACGTTTTAGTGCATGAGGCCCAATATTTCCCTGTGGAATACCATAAAAAAGTAGGCTGGGGACATTCCTCTATTGCAAATGCTGCTGTTTTACCCATGCACCTTCGTCCTCAAGAATGGATTGCCACCCACCACGATCCTCAGCATACTGACTATGACTTACAACTTAAAACACAGTTGCATAGAGACATTCTAAAAGAATGTGACATAGAGTGTAGTTTTCGACTTGCTTATGATGGCCTAATGGTCCCCCTTTACTAAAAATTTCGGGTTGATTAATGCGGCCTTTCTCTTTAAAATGGCCCAAGAGATTCAGAGCCTTCTACTAAGAGCCTTGCATGCTAAACTTGAAGATAGTTAGAGAAAATCCCCGCTCAGTTGAAAAGAAAATTCAAGCAAAAATTCCCGATTTTTCTATTAAGCCTTTCCTTACGGCTGACGAGGAAATGCGTCGGTTGACGCAGCAGTTAGAGCTGCTGCAG
>JAUIKQ010000116.1 GCA_030430655.1 Chlamydiia bacterium | reverse complement strand
TGGCCAACATGTAGCCCCTCTCCTGAAGGGTAAGGAAACATATCCAGAATATAGTACTTTTTTTTACTCCGATCTACTTTTGTAGAAAAAAGGCGTAAAGCCTCCCATCGCTTTTGCCACTTTTTCTCTATGGCTGCATGGTTGTATGTTTTTATCTTTTCCATCGATTGTGTTAAGTGACCCGTTTTTTTAGAGAGTGTAGCAAGTTAGCACATAAATAAAACCTCTATTTTCACTCGAGAGTGAGGCAAGTAAAAATGGATCGCTCACTAAAAAGAGAATGAAAATTTTAAATTTTCTTCGATCTAATCTAAAGTTGTCCTCCAGCTTATTGTCAGTTTCAAGGAAATGCGCATCTAGCAAATACGGGATAATGAGATTTTGTATAGATTTTAAGGAGGGTTCTTATTATTCTGGTAAGCATCAGGTGTAGGTTTCTTATGACATCGACTAGCTTGTGTACAAAACACAAAATTATACTTAGCGACTATGACTACAAAAGCGATGTGCGTAACCGCATTTTACTTTCCAGTTTAAGTGGGGTGGACTTTTGTGTTTTAGAAGAGATTCTCTACAATCCTTTGAAAATCCCTATGAAAACGCTGTTTCAAAACATCCCCCATTACAGCGCAGAGCATATCGTCCGCTCTTTAGAAAAATTATCCTCCTCACAGCTCTTCAAGGTAAATACTGACCATATTCTTGTAAACAAAGAGGTGCGTAAATACTTTGAAAGCCAAATTGTCCAGTTCGAAAAAGGATTTGTGCCCGGAATAGAATTCTTATGCTCCTTGCTTAAAAAACTGCCGATAGACGTCCTAATGGAATGGTACTGTATCCCTAAAACCTCTGATAATATTTTCTACTCGCTCATTGAAGATTACCTGGAAGAGCCCTGCAAATTTGAGCAATATTTATCTGACCTTTCTTTCGAAGATCCGGTGTGCTCCCACATCGTAGAAGACGTGTTTGCATCGCCTAATTATCAAGTTGACATGCAAGCTACCCAAGAAAAATACAACTTAAGTCGGGAAGAAATCGAAATAGTTTTGCTCCACCTCGAGTTCTGTTTTGTCTGCTGTGGTAGTTATGAAAAAGCGGGCGACAATTGGAAAGGTGTTATTACCCTCTTCAAGGAATGGAAAGAGCATTTGTATCGCTGTAAACGCCTCAGCCCCCACACGATTTCTCAAACCCACAAGGTCAAACAGCCCTTGCAAGGCCCTTATGCTTTTACAAGGTTTGCAAGTCAGCTTCTACAGCTTACTGCAGCAACGCCCCTGGACCTAATCTTAGATGAAAATGAAATGTGGTCCGTAAATAGACAAACTTGCTCTCGTATTTTAGATAGCTATCAAAATCCGCTGTTTGCAGATCACCTCCCTTGGTTTCAAAAGCTCGTTACTCATACGGTCAATAAACTGCTCTTTATCAAAATTGCCAAGGTCAATAAAGCACAGCTCATTACGGCAGAAGGATACCAAAAATGGCTTAGTTTATCTCTGGAAAACCGAACGCTTCGCGTAGATAAGTTCACCTTTGAAAACTATGATTTCAAAAAAGAGGAATCCTCAGACAGGACGGTAAAAGAAATCCAAAAAAATATAATGCATTTGATAGGGAATCAGTGGAGGGTGTTGAAGGGAGTGAAGGAAGGGTATTCTATTGCCTTAAATAAAAAAAAGCATGTCCGTCTCAAGAAAACAGGAAAGCATTGGTGCTATGTGTATCCAAAGTACAGCACGCAAGAGTTGCGACTTATTGAACTTGCTATCGAATGGTTATTTGAAGCGGGGATGATAGACAAAGGCATTTATCAAAATGAGGAATGTGTACGCATTACTGATTTAGGCAGTATGATGTTCCAGTAGCATACCCAGTAGCATACCCAGTAGCATATTATGGCAAAGAAAAGTCCGTCCGATTTAGTTTCAAACAAAAAAGTCTTTCACAATTACTCTATATTGGAAACGTATGAGGCAGGCATTGTTTTACAAGGAACCGAAGTGAAGTCGCTACGCGCCCATGCGGCAAGCTTGCAAGAGGCCTACCTCGTCATACAAAACACCACACTCCTGTTAAAAGGAGCCTCTATTGCTCCCTACAGTCATGGCAACTTGCATAACCACGACGAGCGACGTGAGAGAGTGCTGCTAATGCACTTTTGGGAAATTTCAAAATTAAAAAAAATTATA
>JAUIKQ010000045.1 GCA_030430655.1 Chlamydiia bacterium | reverse complement strand
GCAAGAAGTTGAATGGTATCAAAATGCAATCCAGCAGCTGCATAATGCATTGGTCTTCGTTTTTGATTGTCTTCACATTCAAGAGAAGCTCCTGCCTCGTGAAGCAATTGGACAGAATCTTGCTGACTTAAAGAAACAGCTAAAATCAAAGGCGTTAGTCCAGAGTGATTTTTTTGATTAATAAGTTCACTAACCTCATCTTTTTGTTGCTTTAATAAGTAAGAGAGCGCTTCGAATTGATGGAAATAGATAGCTACGTGAAGTAAATTCCCAATTCCTCCGTGCTGATCTTTTAATGACGCGTTTTCTTCCGCTATTAATTTTTCAATACAACGAACTTCTCCTCTCATCACTGCAAAACCAATTCCTCTTAGAGAAATAGCCTGACCTTCACCCACAGAAATCAAACGATTAATGTTGGCCCCTTTTTTAATCAATTCTAAAACAACTCGGTCCTGCCCAAATTGAATTGCAATTTCCAATGGAGTTTGTTTTTTATAATTTTCCTGATTAATATTAATATGCGTCGTTAAAAGTGGAATAAGATGATACGCTCCTTCTCTTGCTGCTGTATGCAATGCAGAATTCCCCTGAAAATCTAGTGAATGGATGTCAATACGTTGGTTGATCAATTCAGAAGTCCATGGTGCATTTTGGGAAATTGCATAATCAACTAAAGAACTTTTAAAATACACAGCAAGCCTTGCAAGGTCGTCTTTTACTTCTTCTCGAGAAAGTATCGTCCATTTTTTCTGTTTACAAGCCTCTAAAGCAAATTCAAATGCCTGTTCGCATGCTCCTGAAAAAGAGCTTTTGTTAACAGTGTAACGAAAAAGATCTGCAAATCTTTCCATGAGCTCCCAATTCTCTTGATTGGGATCAATCTCTTGTTGACTTCGACTTAGTTGTATTCTGACAGCCATAGATGCCTCCCATAGGAAGTTAATTTAAAGAGAAAGAGATAGATTTTATGGAGAAAAAGATTTACTTTGAAGAATTATTTTTCAGCCTTAAGTCTTCATTATAACCTGTCCAGGCTTAGAAGGGGACCCTATCATTTCTGGGGTCCAAAAAGAGCTTACAACCTATAAATTCCCGATACACCCCAAGAATCGAGAGAGCTCATGCCGTGTATTGCGCATACTAAAAGTGAGAGTCCGCTCAAACGAAAAAGGCCTCGAAGGTTAACGAAAAAGTTCATAGACCATGAACGCCACAAAACCGTTAACATTGAGGCCAAAGGTATGCTAAGAATGGATGAAGTCAACAAAATAAGAAAGGCTTATTTTTTAGAAGGCCCTAGCAAAATCGATAAATGGAAACAGCTAAAAGACCTAGCTACCAGGTTTAAACCTAGTAAAGAAGCAGTAGAAACCTTCAATAAAAATATCGCACAACAAAAAGAGGCGATAGGTTCGCTTTGCTAAATAATGGAATCTTTTAAACGCTATCAGTAGGAAATTTCTGGGCGCAGAAGAAAGACCGCTTCTTGCAGACAGTGGACGAAATAGTCCACTTCTTCAAAGGAATTATAGAGACCAAGGGAAAGACGGGAGACAGCCGTTTGGCTAAACTCTTTCAAAAGGGGCTGCGCACACAAATGTCCTGTACGAATAGCGATCCCCTTTAAGCTTAGCATAGTGCCTAGATCAAGCGAGTGGGCACCTTCCACTACAAAAGAGAGAATAGCGCTCCTCTGCTTTGGGCTGCCAAGAACGGTTAATCCTACCACGCTTTGTATTTTCTTCAGCGCATACGTAAAAAGTTTATTTTCCCAAGAATAAATGGCCGATAAACCCACTTCCTCTATGTAACTAATCGCAGCGCCAAATCCCAACACCTGTGCAATCGAAGGAGTGCCCGCCTCAAATTTCGCAGGAGGAGATTGATAAGTGGTCCCTTCTAGATCAACGTGCTCAATCATATCTCCCCCTCCCTGATAAGGCGGCATCGCTTCTAGCAACGCCTTTTTGCCATAAAGAATACCAACACCTGTTGGCCCATACATTTTATGGCTGGAAAAGGCATAAAAGTCTGCGTCTAAATCTACCACACTGATGGACAAGTGGCCCGCTGCTTGCGCTCCATCGACAACGACTTTGGCTCTGTACTGATGCGCTAACGTAGCGATCTCTTTTATAGGGTGTATCGTCCCCGTAACATTAGATACGTGCCCAACACACACCAATTTCACCTTTTCCGATAAAAGACTTTCATATACGGATAAATCGAGCTCACCCTCTTTATTCATGGGAATAAAACGTAAAACCGCTCCTTTTTTCTGGGCTAGCATTTGCCACGGAACCAAATTGGAGTGATGCTCCATAACAGAAACGATGACCTCATCCCCTTTTTCTAAAACCATCTCTCCGTATGTCATAGCGACTAAGTTTAGCGATTCTGTAGTGCCTTTAGTGAATATAATCTCTTCCCAATGCTCCGCCCCTATAAACCTTTGCGCCCGTTTTCTTACCTCAGCATAACGCTCCGATGAGTGAGCGGCAATGGGATAGACAGCTCTATGTACAGTTGCATATCCCTCTTTATAAAAGTTTGTGATCGTATCAATAACCGCAAAGGGCTTTTGTGCTGTCGCCGCTGTATCTAGGTAGACAAGATTCTTTCCATGCATCTTAGACTGCAACATCGGAAAATCAAAACGGCGCCTTTTTATGTCATTACTATCAAGCCTATTTTTGGCAATTACACCACATTCCAATCGGCACTCCTACAAATATCTTGTTTAAACCCGTCAACAAGCATTGTTTTTGCAAGCGCTTCAGAAATGCCTCTGGAGCGCAGATAGAAAAGCATGCTTTTGTCAAGCTCACTAATGGTAGCGCCGTGCGATGCTCTCACATCATCAGCAAAAATTTCTAGCTGCGGCAAAGTGTAAGCCTTTGCCTCGCTTGACAGCATTAAGTTGCGATTTAGCTGATATGCCTGTGTACGCTGCGCCACCGGATCTACCAAAATTTTTCCAGAAAAACTCGCACGGGACTTGTCTTCTAAAACCCCTTTAAAATACTGATTGGAAGAGCAAGAAGGCTTGCGATGGTGGACCAGCAAAGAATAGTGCGATTCACAGTCTCCTTTCAAGTGGTACAGCCCTTGCAAATCAACGCTGCTATTCTCTCCATCTAAAACCACAACAGTCGAACTATTTACAGATAAACTGCCCTCTGTTATCGACGCTATGCTCAACTGCGCTCCCCTTTTCAAAAGAGCATGACAACGATCAAATGTCCAGCTAGAAGGCAAAGTCCGCATATCCGTTTGCATCGTTAGCTGCGCCCCTTCCTCCAGCGTAATATCTAGATAGCTGTTTTCCAAGTAATTTAAAGAATTTATTACTCGGTTAATACAAATACAGGCTTTTGACTGCTTTCCAAGCAGGACATGCAAACGGGGTGCAATGTAGCCCTGGGTATGATCCATCACATAAGTCACCTTAATAGGCACATCCAAACGGGTATTAGGGGGCAGGTACAAAAAAGCGCCCTGCTGGTGAAATGCTGCATTTAAGCGGACAAAAGTATCCTCTAAACGCTTTGCATCAAAAGCGCGCCTTAAAAACCCCTCATAAGATAGCATCGCTTTCGGCAAAGGCTCCAAAACCCCTTTTTTTCTCAGTTGCTTGCCTGTGCTTTCGAGAAAATGGCCATTGACGAAAACAATATCTGAGTTCGTATGAGGGATAGCATCAACAACATCGGAAGGAACATAGGCTTCTTGATTGAGTCTTGAGAGGGGTAAATACCGATAAACGCCCTCCTTTTTAAGGAGATCTTTACAAAACGCTCGGTAGGCCTGCTCTCGAAAGCCACCAAGTGTTCCTCCTTTCGAACAAGGCCATGTTTGCACTAGCTCAGTGAACATTTCAGCTCCTCTTCTACCCAATCGTATCCCTTTTCTTCTAAACGTAAAGCAACCTCAGCTCCTCCTGAATGCACAATCTTGCCATCCATCGCTACATGAACATAATCTGGGCGAATGTAGTCTAGCAAGCGCTGATAGTGGGTGATAAGAAGTAGACTATTTTCAGGTGATCTGAACCGGTTAATCCCTTCAGCGACCACACGAATAGCGTCAATATCCAACCCCGAATCGGTCTCATCTAACACAGAAAGCGCAGGACGTAACAGCAACATTTGTAAAATTTCATTCCGTTTTTTTTCTCCCCCAGAAAATCCCACGTTCACTTCCCTTGCAAGTACTGTCTCTTCCATGTTCATGGCGCGCAAGTGCCCACGCACTATTTCCATAAAGGCGTCTTGCGTTATCGCTTCCTCCTTTCGATCACGCTGCCTTGCTCTATAAGCAGCCAACAGCAGTTGTAGATTTGTCACTCCAGGAATTTCTATCGGGTATTGAAATCCCATAAAAATACCAAGACGCGCTCTTTCGTCAGTGTCTAAAGACAAAATGTCCTTGCCATCAAAGCGCACTTGCCCAGAAATGACTTCATAACTTGAGTCTCCGGATAAAACTCTTGCTAAAGTAGACTTACCGGCTCCATTTGGCCCCATGATGGCATGCACCTGGCCCCGCTCTATAACCAGACTAAATCCTTTTAAGACAACGCTATCGCCAACACGCACATGTAAATCAATAATTTCTAACATCCTAGCCCACCGATCCTTCAAGTTTTAATGCCAAAAGTTTTTGCGCTTCCGCCGCAAATTCCAGTGGCAATTCGTTGATTACTTTCTTACAAAACCCATTAACCATTAAATTAATCGCATCCTCCGCCTCGATTCCACGTGACTGCAAATAAAATAACTGCTCCTCACTAATACGTGAAGTCGATGCCTCGTGCTCTATGCTACTTTGCTTTTGATGTGACTCAATCACAGGAAACGTGTTAGCAGAAGACCGATCTCCTACCAGCATAGAATCACACTGCGTATAATTTTTAGCATTCACAGCTTTAGGACCCATATAGACAAGGCCACGGTACGTGTTACGAGATTGGTCCGCTGAAATCCCCTTGGAGATAATCGTCGATTTAGTGTCTTTCCCAAGGTGGATCATTTTTGTCCCTGTATCTGCCTGCATCCTCCCATTGGTCAAAGCGACAGAGTAAAACTCCCCAACAGATCCCTCTCCTTGCAGCAAGCAGCTCGGATACTTCCATGTGATAGCAGAACCCGCCTCCACCTGCGTCCAACAAATTTTAGAGCGTCTACCCAAACATTTTCCTCGCTTCGTAACAAAATTATAAACCCCTCCCTTGCCTGTAGTAGGATCACCGGCATACCAATTTTGCACAGTCGAATACTTGATTTCTGCGTCATCCAAGGCAACAAGCTCTACAACAGCCGCATGGAGCTGGTGGGTATCAAAAGCGGGAGCGGTGCATCCCTCCAAGTAACTTACCGAGGAACCTTCTTCTGCCACAATCAATGTTCTCTCAAATTGCCCACTCTCGCGATCATTAATACGAAAATAGGTAGAAAGCTCAATAGGGCACTTCACCCCCTTAGGCACATAAACAAAAGACCCATCAGAAAAAACCGCGGAGTTGAGCGCTGCGTAGAAATTATCTTTTTTAGGAACGACAGTGCCTAAATATTTTTCTACGATATCTGGGTACTTCAAGGCCGCTTCTTGCATAGAACACAGCACCACACCTGCCTCGGTCAAAGTTTTTTGAAAAGTTGTACCCAAAGAAACAGAATCAAAAACAACATCCACAGCAACGTTTGTTAATCTTTTTTGTTCCTCCAAAGGAATACCCAGTCTATTTAACGTTCTTAAAAGCTCCGGATCCACCTCGTCTAGACTACTGAGCTGTTGTTTTTTTTTGGGCTGTGAATGGTAGGATAAATCCTGCAAGTCAATAGGCCCAATATCCAAATGTCCCCACTGTGGTGGCTCTAGCTTTTGCCAAATGGCATAGGCTTTTAAGCGAAAGTCGAGTAAAAAAGCCGGCTCACTCCGCTTTTTGGCAATGGTGCGGATGGTGCCTTCCGTTAATCCTTTAGGAATGCACTCCATCTCAATATCTGTGCGAAAACCATACTTATACTCCGACTGCGAAGTAAATTCTTTTGTAGACATAACAACCTAAAATCCCCAGTATTTTGCCAACTTCGGAAACAAAAACTTTGTAGTTAGGCACACATTTTATCTCTTGTTTGCATGTATTGTCAATTTTAGACTGTCATGTTTGGCAAACAAAGGCTCCAAAGCCAATAAATCGTCTTTTGTGTCGATGCCGCGGCACACAAAAGTAGTTTCAAAAACGCGAACATCCATATTATTTTCTAGAAAACGCAGCTGTTCTAATTTTTCTGCTTCTTCTAAAGGTGAGGGAAGTAAGGAACGGAGACGCTCTAAGGTTTTTTGCGTATAGGCGTAGAGCCCCACGTGCTGAAACCACTCTCCCCTTTCTACGTCGCGGACATAAGGGATGGGGCTGCGAGAAAAGTAAAGGGCTCGGCCCTCTTTTCCGCAAACCACTTTGACCGCATTGGGATTATGGATCTCCTCTTTACAACGCATACGCTTCTTAAGCGTCCATATATCGCCGACACAAGTATTTTGTAATAAAGTTTTTATCATGGCATGAGTGATTCCAGGCTCATCTCCTTGCCAACAAACGAAGAGGTCCCCTTTCACTTTCTCCTGGCAGCAAAGCTCAACTAAACGGTCTGTTCCGCTATGACAAAGCGCGCTCGTCATGATGTGCTTGCCGTTGAATTGACAAATAAGCTCTGCCGTTTGCGGAGCATCAACAGCAAAAACCACCTCGTCAAACAATGAAATAGAAGAGGCGCTTTCCCATATCCACTGCAAGATAGGCTTACCCGCAAGGTACTGCAAAACTTTTTTGGGAAAACGTTTCGACATCAACCTTGCTGGAATAACACAGACCACACGTTTACCATTAAGCATGGTAATATTGTGATACAAAAATACAATTATATGCTACGATTCATCCCTTTTTTGGTTAAAGCTTATGTACACATCCATTCTTCATTCTCCCTTCCACGTCCTTACGTTTTTATTCTTGATTGCGGCTTTTACCAGTTTGTGGATGTATTCTTGTTTTTGGATATGGGGAACTTTTCTTTCTCTGTCCGCGCTTTTTGCCACCTTAAGTCAAACCATAGAGCCCATCAGCCTTGTCTTTTTAATCGGCTTACTCCTACTCCACATTGGCTATCGACGCTGTTTTTTACAAACCTTTTACAAATGGGCGCTGTTTCTTGCTATCATTGCCTTATCCTTCCTCTTACTCTTGCATCAGATTCCCGGCTTTAACAACTGGAAAATTTTTCATCAAGCAGCGCATTCCCATGTAGGAGCGTATACGCTGTATTTTAACTACGACAAACCCTTTGTTGGATTTTTTGTCCTGGCAATCAACCATCCCTTAATTGATTCAAGGGCAAAACTGGCTCGGGTAAGCCTACGTGCCCTTCCTCTAACGCTCCTCACAGCAGCCCTCTTGCTGTTTTTAAGCTATAAGTTAAAACTTATAGCTTTTGACTATAAACTCGTCTGTTTTTTACCTTTGTGGATCATCGCCAATCTCTTTTTTGTTGCCTTGACAGAGGAAGCGTTTTTCAGAGGTTTTTTTCAAGCGCAATTGCAACACCTTATTCGACGTCCCTTTGCCCCTTTACTAAGCCTTTTTTTAGTAAGCACGGTCTTTGCTCTCTCTCACCTTCTCTTCATTCCGATAAAAGAGTATATATTGGTAGTGTGGGTAGCCAGCTTGTGTTACGGAACGATCTATCACTTTACCAAATCGATAGAAGCCTCTGCCATTGCTCATTTTTGCGTCAACTTAATACATATTCTTTTTTTTACTTACCCAGTTCTTATTAACAAATAAGCACTTTTCCTCTTTTGTCTTTATTTTAAGCAGGGCGCTGGAGGCACTTGACCTGAAGGGCTTTTTTTATGATCAGTGTGTCTGCTCGATTCTTGCAAGACATTTTCCACAGCTTCGTCGGGCGTGACATGCGCACTTGTTTCAGCAAGAGTCATGGCAGCAACGCGTTGGGTAAGGGAAAAGTGCTTACAAAACAAAGCTCGATGCAAGTGGCTTAACTTCTCAGCAAAATCTTGCTCTTGCTGAGTTAAGCGTTGGCACTCAGAAGCAGGATTCGGGTGCGCTACTAGTTGCACAAAACCAAAAAGGGTTATACAGAGACAAATAAAATTTCGCATAATAGAATACCTATAAGGATAAATTCCACATTTCGGTATAGTCGATATAGATTTATATTGCAAATGTATGGGATGACTACCCAAGCTTTAAAGGCAAAAGACGTGGGGCTAAAAGTTTCTGCTATCCTTCTACTTGGCGGCTTGGGACGGCGATTTAACCACGCGCTGCCCAAACAGTTTCATCTGGTGTATGGCAAGCCTCTTTACATGTACACCCTACAACCCTTCTTGGAAATAGCGCAGATACGTTCTATCATCTTAGTAGTAGCTTCGAGCTACCTTTCTATGGTGAGGCGCCAAACAAGCCATTTGCCCCGTGTTAAAGTTGTCGAAGGAGGCAGCACAAGGCAGCTCTCTTCTTACTTAGGACTACAAAGTTGTCCCAAAGACACAGAAATTGTGGTCATTCACGATGGAGTACGTCCACTTGTTTCTAAAAAAGTTATTCTTGACCATTTACAAGTAACGCCAAAATATGAAGCTGTCAATACATGCATTCCCTCGTCGGATACGTTGGTTCAATCGCGTGATCAAATGTATATCCATTCTATTCCCAAGCGTGAACATTTCATGAGAGGGCAAACGCCACAGAGTTTTGCCTACTCTCTTATCGTTAAAGCGCATCAACAGGCCACAAGACAGGATGCCTCTTGCGATTGCTCGCTTGTTCAAAACCATCATCCTATTGCGATTGTGGAGGGAGAGGAAATAAATCTCAAAATTACATCTAGAAAAGATTTACTTTTCTTTAAACAGTATCTGCAGTACAAAAGCCCTCAAACTCCTGACGCAAAAAGCCAACTAAAAGGGAAAAAATACATTATCACGGGAGCTACCGGAGGCATTGGCTCTGCCATCGAAAAGCTTCTTCGTCAAGAGGAGGCTGTCGTCATTCCTCTTTCCAGGACAACGCAATTGCCATGTGACTTGAAATACGCTTCCTACGTAAAAAAAACGTTTCATCAACTACACAAACAGCATGGTCTTTGCGATGGCCTTATTAACTGCGTCGGATTTTTGCAAGTAAAACCTTTCCAGCAATTAAATATGCAAGAAATAAACAACCAACTTACAACCAATTTCACAAGCATTGTGCATTGCTGCAAGTACGCGCAAATCGTATCAGGCGGGCATATTCTCAACTTAGGATCTTCTTCGTTTAACCTTGGGCGTAAAAACTATGCCATCTATTCAGCAAGTAAAGCGGCACTTGTGAATTTCACACAAGGACTAGCGCAAGAGTGGGAACATCTACAGATCAATGCTCTGCTCCCTGAGCGGACCAACACCTCGATGCGCACGAAGAACTTCCCCGAGGAGAACAGATCAACCTTGCTATCTCCCCTAGATGTTGCAGAAAAAGCCGTGATGATCCTCAAACAGCGGAAATTTTCGGGAGCGCTAGTAGAAGTCAATTCGCCAACGGGCGCTTTTGAGAAATAGTCACTCAACGGCACAGATTAGATCAAAAAAAATTCCGCGTAGTGACACCATCCTAATCCGTACTAGGCAAAACAGCGTCGGAACATGGCACCGTGGGCTCTTTTAGCGCTTGTTTGATGATACGAAAAGTTGAGTTGTCCGTCCGAAATGGGTCAAGACTCTTGTTATTCTCAACTGCATCCCAGTACTTCGAGTGAAGCTGCCCCCCTCCCAGCTCATAGTCCATGCTATCCCAGCGATCTTCTCTGAAAGCATAAAATGCCCAATGCCAGTTATGGCGATTGAAAATATGCGTTAAATGCAAAAGGTATTTATCCACTCCAATTGCTGTGCGATCACAGCCAAACTCCCCCACCAAAATTCTGAATGAGGGAATATTAAACTGCATTTGCCATAGAAGGATAGGTGTAAAGAACTGCTCCAAAGCGGCCAAATCCCAATAAACCTCATCATGAAACGAATCGTGATCATAAGCTAGAGGAACATGTCCCGGATAGAAGAATCTCTTTTTATTGATCTTTCTTGTGGTATACGCATAAGGCTCATACATATGAAAAGAGTAGAGAATATTATCCTCACCTAGAGGCATGAGATAGCCAATAGCTGCTGGCGTTGCATACAGACCCGTCTCAATGATTATAGGTGTAAAAGGGTCTACTTCACGAATAGCGCTGACAACTTCTTTGTAAAAACCATTAAGATCAGCTGCTGAGCCTTTAACAGCATCATTCCATTTTGCAAAATCTATTTTACTATAATTATGCATGTCAAACAAACACTCAGGATGAGGCTCGTTCAAAAGGTTATATCCAACAACAGCAGGGTGGCTTTTTAATTCCTTTGCTAAGGTTTTCCAAAAACAAGCAGCTTGAGCGTGGTAGTTTTTATACTTCCAAATTCTTAAGTCATCTTTGCCGTGATTATTTTGCCTCCATCGCGAACCAGGTAAAGAGAGAAGAGTAATAACAACTTTAATACCACTCCGCTCTGCTTGATCTAAGGTGTTTTTTAAAGTGGTTAAATCACTTTGAGGAATTTCTATAAATAAATCCGCATCACCAATTAAAAAATCTCTTTTTTCACATTGCCATTTGTCTGGCGCCAATCGGACAAACTGTATGCCAATTTCTTTTGCAGCTGCAAACCACTCTTCTGAAGGAGAGTGATTAAAGTAGTTCGCTCCTTTGCGCTGCACATTCCAATAATCGCTTTTATTTTCAAATCCATCTCCAAAACAAAAGGAGAAATAAGCCAGAAGGCAAAGTAAAAGAGAAAATAGTTTCATAGCCCGTCCCTTTAAATATCAAAAGAAGACGCTGAAAAGATGAGGCTTGTTGGGCTCGAACCAACGACCCTCTCCTTAAAGGAGCAGGATTTCCTCATTAACCAGTAACACCCGATCTTAATGGTCCTGATTGTAAAAGAGACAACTTGAAAAGTCTACCGGTTTTTGCTGATTGATGTTGAAAAAATATGTTATGCAGCGCACCACGAACGCAAACAAGCGGTTAATCACTAATCAGAGAAGCAAGCTTTAATCCTGTTGAAGGATCTCCCCGGTCTTCTATTGACCAAGCGACCGATAACATTCCACTTACCTTCCTCTGTTTGACAAAACTTTCGTCGATGATTCATCGTCTAAGCGTTTTCGTGCACGTTTGACAGCTTTGATCAGTTTCTCCTGGAGAATTTTCTTGGAGGGAAGTTCAGTAAGATATTCCGCAACATGGATACCAGCTTGATCAAGTTCAAGGAGTTCAATCTGTTCTGTTTGTTTGCCTGTGCAGAGAATTAACCCCAAAGGAGCATATTCGTCAGCTTGCCTCTCATTTTTATCGAGCCAGCGAAGGTAAAGTTCCATTTGTCCTTTGTATTCGGGTTTAAAATCACCTAATTTAAGCTCTATGGCAACCAATCTCTTCAGTTTTCTATGAAAAAAGAGAAGATCAATACGAAAGTCATTATTATCTATAATGATTCTTTTTTGGCGAGCAAGAAAGCAAAAGCCAATACCGAGCTCAAGGAGAAACTGCTCTAGCTCTCGCATAATGGCATCTTCAAGGTCTTTTTCTAAGTAGCAGTCATTTAAGTCTAAAAATTCTAAAACATAGGGATCGCGAAAGACGAGGTCAGGAGTTAGCAAATCTTCTTTTCGCAAATTAGCTACTTCATGTCGAACTAACTCTTCGGGCTTTTTAGACCTCAATTCCCGAAAAATGTAACTAGGTTGGAATCTCAAGGTCAAATATCTCCATAAT
>JAUIKQ010000044.1 GCA_030430655.1 Chlamydiia bacterium | reverse complement strand
GCTCCAATAGTAGTGCCGGAAACTAAAAGTACGCCTCCTACAAAGCGCCCATTCATAAAAAATCCTGTTATTAAAAAGCTTCAAGGCTTTGGTGCTAACTCAATATGGAGCATTTGAAAAGCTTGGTAGATAAAAATCAAAAGCGCAAAGAAAAAAATCAAAACAAGCGCTCCCTTGCCTCCTTGAAAACGGTAGCTACCACTCTCTTTTTTATGGTACCGTCCTTTCCATACCATGAGCACGGGGAAAATACCAAACAAGACAACTGCACATATTCCCCCAGCAAAATTAAGCGCCTTATAAAAGATTTGTGGATACAAAACAGAGACCACCAAGGGCGGCAACAGAGCAAAGCCACAAAGCCAAATAGATTCTCGCCCAAACTTATATGGCATTTTTAGGCCATCGCGCAAAAAATGGACAAGGCTAAGAGACTGCGCCAAAAACGACGTGAGTATCGCAAAAAATGCAAGCAGCTGCGCAAAAATACCTACCGCTCCCAAACCCAAAAAATGACGAATCGCTCCTGCTGCGTCCACACTCTTACGAAAACTCTGCTCAATCCCGTACCTCCCCTGCAAAGGCAAGATACCAAGGCCAATAATCTCCCACAGCAAATAGACCACAAAAGCAAAGGCCGCTCCTCCAATAATCGCCTGTTTTGCTCGCCTAGTATCTCCTCCCAAATAGTGGACTAAAGTAGGGATCATATTGTGAAATCCAAACGAAATCACCAAAATCGGAAGAGAGAACAAGACATACTTTAAATCAAAGTAGAGCAAAAAAGCGGGCTTTACATAAACAAATCCAAGTCCAACTAAGCCTATGTACGCACCAATTTTGCCCACCATCAACCAGCGATTGAGCAAATCGACGTACTTGGTGCCTAGATAAACCACCCCCCCAAAAATAGCGACAAAAAATAGTGTACCCGCCCAATTAGGCAACTGCACCTTTTCCATCTGCTGGACTAAAGAGGCTGTATGGATGCCACTACCTGCCATATAGGCAACCAGCAGAGAGTAAAACAAAAACAAATACAAAATCCAACAAAGCAAACGCCCTTTACGGCCAAGGGTATGGCTTACCATGGAAATGAGATGCACCCGGTGGGTGAACCACCCACTTGTCTCAACAAGCAAAAGAGCTGTAGAAGTCATAAAAGCACCTGCAAGCACTAGCATGAAAAGAGTCGGGATAAAGCCTGCAAACCCTGTTAAAATAGGCAAAGCAAGCATACCCGCCCCAATACAGCTTCCTGCTATTAAAAGAGCGGCCCCAATGACATTTCCCTCTTTTTCCATTCTAGTTTCTTGCCTTTTTCACAATGCGAACTTCTTGATCTAAACGTCCTATGTCGTACCCTTCATAATCTACAAACTTTAAACATCCTTCCATTTCAGGAAATATCTTCAATGTCTCTTTTGCCATTGCCTGAGCAATATAGCGATAAGAAGGATGCCCTGCAGCGCCACTTCTTAGTTCACAAACCCACTGTAGAGCCCTAAAATTCAAATGGAAATACCAGTGCATATTATATGCCATGGGCACCACATACTGCGCTTCTTCAGGCAGCTGCGTTGCAATTGTGTCGTAAACTTCTTTGGCTTTATCCAAAATACTGCAATACCGCTCCTCCAAATCAGTATCTTGTATCTCTTTTGGCACATAGTATCCCAAATTACATGTGATTCCCTGCCTTTCTTGCGTTAGGATGCGATGGCGTTGCAAATCCCGATAAACGCCAAAATCAGCAACAATTTCGAAAGTTAAATTGCCACACTCCAAGGACCTTGGCGACTTGTGTCGCCGATTTTCTCTAAAAGCGCTTGCAGACTCCAAAATCCTTACCAGCTCTTCTTTTGGAAGTTCACGGCAGTGGTTTTGTAGCTTTTCTAAGCTACAGCCCGAGGAGGAAAACAACAAAGCCGCTGCTAGCTTGGCAAGGCTATCTGGATCATAATTGACAAGCTTCACCCCTGGCTCCAAGTCAGCGCCTATTTTTGTCTGCTGCGCTAACGCTTTCATTTCCCTTTGCGTGCTATCTATAAACTCCACAAAAGACTGACAGTACTTATGAGACCCTTCGGCCCGTCTTATAAAGGAAGGAATAGTTTGCGAGAGCTGATTAAATCCCTCTTTACCAATGTCTTGCATCTCTGCCAGACTGCAGGCATTAAGTTTTTGCAATAACCCTTCGAAAAACCGTCCATTTCCATACGCTCCCATATTCGTGAAAGTACTAACAGGTAACAGTCCCCGCAAACAGTCAAGGACCTTTGCCCTTAAAGCAGCCGTATACGCAACCTTAGAAACCCCCTCTGCCTTGGGGAACTTTTTTTCCATTAATTCCGTGACAGGGGGAATGAGAGCGCTATAAGTATCAAAAAGTGCATTACACATATCGACATAGCGGTCCCGGTAGGCCGAGGTCATCAAAACAGGCTCTCGATAAAAAAGATATTCCCCTTTAATTTTCTGATCAAAGTAGACATAACGGGTAGATTTTTCCAAAAAAGAGCCTCCAATGCGGGCATCTTCAATCACCTTGGCTCCCAACATAGAGACATTTTCAATCGCTAAATGGGCGCCACCAAGCTCCCCAATAGAGTCATCCCCATAACCATCTAAAATACGATCATAAAAATTTTGTGCTCGCTTGATGGCAACCAGCTGCTCTTCTTTTGCCGGCTTATTTTGCCCAGCAATCGAAGCAAAAGCGGTCTCTTCGTTTAATATAAATTCTTTTAATAGGAGTGACCGCAGCCCCAGCGTAGACCGAGAATAACGGGAAAATAGCGCTCCTTTAATAACTTCCGGCAGGTTGCGCAGGCAAAAAACGCTAGAAGAAACATTAGTAACAAAATGGCTAACCAGCATTTTTTGACTTTCATTTAAATTTTCATAATCTTCCAACATCATCTTTCCTGCATCTAAACCAAAAACACAGTGTATGCCTTTTTCTTCTTTTGATAAAGCAGCAAATGACCGAGGTTCAAGAAAGAATATAAGTTGTAGATATTAATTTTATGTTTTACCCTTCGCTTATGTTTAAACGGTTAAGGCGCAATAGAAGTTCAACAAGCCTGCGCAATTTGCTTCAAGAAACGCACTTGCTACCTCAAGATTTAGTGCCCCCTTTTTTTGTCATTGAAGGGCAAAACAAAAAACAGCCTATTTTATCCATGCCTCCCCATCATCGCCTTTCTATTGATAACCTCATTAAAAAAGCGGAAGACCTGCACAGAAAAGGGATTCAGGCTATTGCTATTTTCCCCTCTATATCTCCTTCTCTCCGCACATTAGAGGGTAAGGAAAGCTACAACGAAGAGGGCCTCATACCGAAAGCGATTCGCTGTATAAAAAAAGCAATTCCTTCCCTATGCCTGATTACTGATATTGCCCTTGATCCCTATACCTCCCATGGACACGATGGCATTGTCAATTCCCAAGGAGTGGTCGATAATGATCAAACCTTGGATATGTTAAAAAAACAGGCTTTGGCGCACGCTAAAGCGGGAAGCGACATTTTAGCACCGAGCGATATGATGGATGGACATACCCTAGTACTGCGCCAGCATTTAGATCAAAACGGATTTAAAGACGTAAAGCTGCTTTCATACACCGCAAAGTTTGCCTCGAGCTTCTATGCTCCTTTTCGCGATGCAATCCAAACAACATTGCAATTCGGCGACAAAAAGAGCTATCAGCTCAACCCTGCAAACCAGCTTGAAGCTCTCTTAGAAGCAAAAACAGATGAAGAAGAGGGGGCAGACCTTTTGTTAATCAAGCCCGCCCTTGCTTATTTAGATGTCTTAGCAAAAGTGGCAGCCCAAACACATCTGCCAGTCGGTGCTTACCACGTAAGCGGAGAGTACGCCATGGTAATGGCCGCTGCAAACCAGGGCCTGTTAGACAAAGAAGCCGTTTTTTACGAAATGCTCCTAAGCATCAAGCGAGCGGGCGCGCGCTTCATTTTTTCCTACGCAACAGAATACGTGTTGCCTATGATCAGTGCCTTTTAGGAGAACAATCACAAAATAAGTATGGCATACAGGGACTGTTTAACACAGCGCTTGGAGTTGGCCACACCTGAGATAATTCTAGCAAAGAGTCAATTATGTTCATTTTGCGCATATGGCTTATTCTCCTGAGAGTGTCTTCATCTTCTATTTCTTCATCAAAAGAGCCCTCTTCACAGGAACGCCCCTGCATAGGCGAAAAAAAATTCTCAGGATTCGTTTCTAAATAAGCTGCCGATCTATCGCTCTCAGTTCTCGGAATGGGAGAAAGGTCTATATCTGAAACTATAGAGCCATTCTCTTCTTGTGAAACATGGCCTTCCAAGCCATGCACACAATGTTGTTCAACACTGGTCCTAATTGATTCCAGGTCAGCGCTCCTTTCAAAGCTTTGAGACAAAACCGCACCTGCAGCATTAGGCGCTTTTCCTTGAGATGAGGTTTCTTCTTCGGCAACGGAGCCACCTTCTTTCTTCGACGTATCAAGAGTGTCAGACAAATAGGCTTTTGCTTTGTCAATAGATAAAACCATCAATACACTGGCCTTCGCTATTACAAGCAAAGTCAACGCAGCAGATTCCAAAGTACTACCGACCTCCTCAAAAGCCTCTATGAATGACTGCCTACGCGCCATACGCAAAATTCCCAGGCCTAAGTGAATAGACAGCGCAATTGCTGTCTCTAAGATAGTCATAGCAATACCTAAAATGGCATTTGCAAGCGCAAAACAACGTTTATAAGCAAAGCTCTCATCACTCAACAAATCATAACTTTTTTGCAGCAAATCACCAGCGCAATAAGGCAAGGTACCATTAATGTGAATCACTTTAATCACCTCAATTTCATTTTTTGGGAAGAGATTATCAAAAAACCGAGAATTTATCGCAAGAAAAAAGCACGTTCTTAATTCTCTGCCCTGGGCAAGCTGACTGGCCGCACAGAATTCCCACCATTCTTCCGATTTTGAGTTTTTGAAGGTGAGAAAAATTTTACGGCCCGTTGTACAAAAGAAGGAGAGCAAAATTCTCCTAACACGCGGTCTATTTGATAAGCAACATCCCTCGGTTGCAACCCCTGCGCGCTTTCACTTAGCGCTATTCTTTTTATCTCTCCGTCTATTAATGACGTCACCTCTAAACTCAACGCACTACTTTCGCTTGGCCAAGAAAACGGTGATAGCACCTGTTTCTCTTTTTTATCTTCAACAGCAGAAATTTGCCAACTGCATATACCCCCTTCCTCTCCGTTATCACATCCTTTTAGGACCAACATCACTGTTCTAGTCTGTTGGGTAGGAGAGGCAAGAGCTCCATCAAATTCCGTCTCGACAACTGTATTTATCTCGTTTACCAAATTTTTTTTTAAGCATCTTTTCCAATTTTCCCCCTCTAGGGACTCCTTCCAACGATCCTTCAAGTGAGGAGAGCTCGCAGCCGAGTTACTAACTTCTACCCTAACATCTTCAACAGCAGCTACCAATTTTTTTGTTAAGCATTTTTTCCAATTTTCCCCCTCTAGGGACTCCTTCCAACGATCTTCGACTTGCGGAGAGCTCGCAGCCGAGTTACTATCTTCTACCCTAACATCTTCAACAGCAGCCGAGCTGGAAGCACTGGACTCCAAAACAGGCTCTGCTGAAGGTGACAAAAAAAAAGGCGTCTCATTGCTTTCTTTTTGTTGGGCTTCATTACTCTCAACTGCATTCTCTACCGGAAGCAATATTTCCTCTGCTTCATTGCCTGAAGATTGACTATCCAACGAGCCAGTAAAATCCTCATGGTCTCCAGGCGGATTGCCACTTATATTTGTCCGGACCTGGTCTATTTCACCTGGAAATGGAAGGGCACACTTCCTATTTGGAAAAGACAGTGGGCTCACAGGTGGACTTACAAGCGCTGAAGAGGTCGCTTCAATTCCTCTAGGCGGAGTAAGAACTACCTCCGGGCTGAGGACCAAACCAGGCGCGCTAGGAACAGGACTGACATTCTCTTCCTCAGTCGGCGGGCGAACCACCATATCCTCCGTCGCAATCTCCAAAACATATTTCAAGTGTTTGCATGCCTGCTCTGAATCAAAAAACATTGTAGGAACCAGTGCGAGAGAAGAGAAGAGTCCCCGACTGCCAGATTCGACTACGCTCCATACTACTTTCGACTCTTGCTTAGCCAGATCCGTGTCTGCCGTAATCAAATGCTTTGCTACCGCAAACAAATGCACCGCACTTGACCACACGGTTTCAAAAAAAGCCACGACAAATGCTCCAACACTAGAAGCGACTAAAAGCAATCTCTCGCCAAAAGATTGTGTCTTTTGTAATCTCTGCAATTGCCATTCGAAAATACCGCGTGTACGGGAATGAAATTCCGAATTAATACTGGACATAACGAGCACCTACCCTCTTACATGTTTCTGAACAATGGGCCAAATCAACAAACACCGACGCGAAACAAAATCGGCATATGCAGAAAGACCCTTTCTACAAATCGGCTACCTTGCCTTACTTGATACGAACTTTACTTATGAGCTTTCCAAATAACTCTCTTACAGAAGGCCATGCTTTCGCTTGCAACATACACCTAGCTCCTCCAGAAGAGTAAAAAACGGGTGTGCTCCTGCTATCCTTTGCCAAAGGAGGTGCACTTTGTCTCTTTTCCTCTATTTGCTCGCTTGACACAGTTTTCGCAGTTGCTGAAGATAGGCCAGGTAAAGACAAACGCTTATAGCTTCCTCTACTCTCTGCTCCGGCTACTACTTCTGAAAATGTTGGCGAAGCCGCCAAAGCCGCTGGCGATAAGCCAGGCAAAGGTATACGTCTGTAAGCGCCCCTACTCTCCGCCCCAGCGACTGTTTCTGAAAACGTCGGCGACGGCTCTGAAACCGCTGGAGACAGCGGACACTTTTGGCGATTCCGGTCGGCGAGTATATCAAGGGTTAAAACGGGAGACATAGAGCGATAACCTGCGCCATAGCTACCTATTCCGTCTGTTGTCATAGCATACCTCTTATTGCTTTCCAAATACCTAACATACAAAACCAAATTGGAGTCTTTGTGCTAGCCTCATCTTGACTCGCAAGTATCTTATCTTTTGCTGGAGAGGAGACGGGTGGAGCGTGGTACAAAACTACACCATCATCTCTTTGGTAAGCCTCAGGAGCGCGCGGCGTGAGCCAAGCAGAGGGTCCAGTAAGTGTAAAGTCAGGCTCAGGGTGTTCAAGACCAGCGGTTATCATAAATTTCTCCTCCTATGTTTGAGATGGGAAGGAGATTCTCTCACACGAGAATTAACTTCTCAATTAAATTCACAAATATTGCTGAGAGTACTGAGAAAATGCCTTTTTTAAGATGGAAATCATGTCTATTTTAGAAGGACAAACAAAGCTTGGCAAAGCAAAGTCTTCTGGAGCCACTTCTAGCAGTCCAAGAGCTTCTGCCCTTTCAAAATCCCCAGATAAAATAGCTTTAACAAGATGCGTTGTGGAAATAGGTAGAGGCATTACCTTATCGTAAATTGATCCATCCACAAAAGGTCTTTCTTCCCCATGCTGATTTGTGTCTAAAGAGACTTTTTCAGAAGAAAAATAGTTGCGCGTGAAACTGTATTTGCCCAGACTCCATCGAAAAAAAGAGAGTAATTTCCGTTCTTCCACTTTCTCTTTGAGTATGCTCACAACGCGATCTTGCAAGCCTAAATGCCCGTCTAATCCTGCTTGTTGTCCTGTGAGCGGATCTCCCTTGATCAATCGATTGCCTGTTGGCAGTGAAGCGGTAAATGCACTCAAAGGCGCACCCTTGAGCGTAGAATAATAGCCCGGTTGACTGGCTCCCTCTCCCCCAACGCCTACAACGATTTGCGTATGGTAACGTCCACTTTCCACAAAATGGCCAATAGTAATGACGTCAGTAATAAAAGCTGTCCACACACGACAAGAGCGAGAGCGGATCGGGTCAATACGCGCAATATGGAAAGAAGGCAACCCTGCGGGATGAGGACCACTCACTTCATGACGTGTAACATCTATATCTCCAAATAGGGACCTATCAAACGGAGCATGAACAAGATGTACCCTGCCATCGGTTAGACGCTTTAAAACCTCTATCCCCTTTAAAAACGCGCTCTTGTTGTCTCTCAGATGATGTTCTATGGGAGGCGAAAAAGGCGTGGTATCTACCGCCTGAATAAAAATGGAGCGAGGGATATCTTTGGGATTAGCTAAAATATCTGCCGGACGCATTTTGATGTGTAAAAGCAATCCACTTAGCCTTAGTGCCTCCACGAGCTTTTCACGGCTCAATTCCTTGTCTAGTTTAAGCGCTGGACGCTCATAGAAAACGTCCTCTTTGCCGCGCTCAATGATGATAGACTCTAGACGCCGCTTTTCTCCCCGCACTATCTTGGTAATCGTTCCAGAAGCCGGAGATACACCGTGGCGCTCGCAGCGCTTGTCATAAACAAGGCTTTCACCTATTTTGACGGTCTCTCCCTCTTCTTTTAAAGTAACCCATTTGACATCTCGGATCTGAGAAAGATCGAGCGCCTGAGTCTCAAAACGAGGTAACGGCTTAATAGGCCCAGAAGGCTGCCCAATAAACGGTACGTTTAGCCCCCTACGAATGTGTATTTGCATACAAAAATCTCCAAAAGTAAACAAAGGGTCTTATTTGCCTATAAAGGCTTTTCCTCTTATACTCCTAGATGGAATTTGCCTCAAATAGGCAGATTTAAGCAATAGGGCGCAATTTTGTTTTTAAACGGGTTATCAACAAAATTTCTTGTAATTTAAGCCAAGGGAGCAAATGAGTTACAAAAACCAGTTCCAAAAGCACCTCCATCAAGCCAATTTGCCTGCTTTTCTCTCTCTTTGGGAGGAGTATTGCCTGGGCGACGAAGTAGACCCTCTGGAGTTAAAGGCGATTTTGTTTTCTGCTCTGCATTCTTCTCTTTCCCAATCTTTTGGCCGTTATGTGAAACAAATAGTGCCTCTTTGGGAAAAACTCAAAGAATCACCCGAAAAGCACGAGATTATAAAACTCATCTTTGACATCCAAACAACAAATGCCCCACAGCTTGCTGATTTGGCGATCAACTATTTACAAAATCACTTCAAAGGCCTTGAGAATCTTGATAATAAACTGCGATTTGTTGGACTAAAAGAGAAAAAAAAATTTCAGCGCTGCATTCGAGATTTTGAGCTACTTTGCCACTTTCAGGTAGGCAATTTTGTATTCCACTCAGGAGGCTGGGGCGTTGGAGAAATCATGGCAATCTCTTCTCTTCGAGAGGTGCTAAGTTTAGAATTTGAAGGTGTCCCAGGACTAAAAGAACTCTCTTTCAAAAATGCTTGCAATACCCTTGCGCCGCTAAAGAGCACCCACTTTCTTGCTAGAAGATTTGGTAACCCAGATCAATTAGAAAAAGAAGCAAAAAAAGATGCTGTAGGAACTATGTGTCTCATGTTAAAAGATCTGGGGCCACTGCATGCAGCACAGGTGAGAGAAGAGCTGTACGAGCTGGTTATTCCCAAAAATACATGGCAGCGATGGTGGCAAACAACGCGGGCTAAAATTAAAAAAGACACACGCATTGACTTTGACCCCTCTTCACAAATGTTTACTCTATCTACATCTACTATCTCCCACGAGCATCGCCTCTTGACTGCCCTAGAAAATGCAGATGTTCCAAACACCATTCATCTTGTGCATACATTTTTGCGAGACTTCCCCAACAGTGTGAAAAATACGCCGTTGCAAGAGACGCTGATACAGCACTTAAAAACATTACTTACTCAAAAAGCCACCACTGAATCAGAAGAACTACAAGTGTATTTTCTTCTGCAGGACATACTGCCGGAAAACCAAGCAGATGGAATTGAGCCACTCATCCAAAACTTATCCAACGTTGGCCTAATTGTTAAAAACATTAATATCGCTACTTTTAAAAAACGGCTCTTGGTCGATATCCATGCCTTGCGCAAGGACTGGGGAGAAATATTTTCCCAAATGCTTCTAGAAGCAGATACGAGTTTCTTAAGGGATTATGTGCTAACGCAACTGCTAGGCAGTGACCAAAACCGCCTATTAAAACAGGCTTTGGAAACACTGATTACAAACCCCCAAAATTACCCGCAGGCCCTGATTTGGTATTTTCAAAAAGTCATGAAAAATGATCAGCTCCCTCTAAGCGATTCTGCAGGAAAAGTACAGCTGTTTGAGTCTTTTTTGATCTTGCTAAACCATTTGGAAAATATAAAAAGACGAGACCTCATCAAAAAAATGCACCAATTCCTGTCCGCTGGCCGATACAAAAATGTCCGCGCGATTATGCAACTCTCCAAAATAGAGGAAGTCAGGGAATTTTTGCTGCTCGCCACAAAATGCCACTCTCTTTCTGACCATGATATTAAGATATTCTACTCTTTAGCAGAAGTGGTTCACCCCTCCCTAAAAAGCCTATCCAATAAATACACCGATGTACAAGAAGAGCCTCTCGTTATTTGGACGACGAAAGAAGGGTACTTGAAAACAAAAAATCGCATTCAGGAAATTGCTACCGTCGAAACAGTAGAAAATGCAAAAGAAATTGAAGAAGCAAGAGCGCTGGGGGACTTAAGAGAAAATGCTGAATTTAAATCGGCTTTGGAGAGAAGAGAGCGTTTACAGGGAGAACTGCGGTTCTTGTCCGACCAGTTCAAGCTCGCGCGGATTTTAACAAACCAAGACATTGATGACAGCTGCGTTGGCATTGGAACAAAAGTCACGTGCAAAAACGACCAAGATCAAACACAAGAATTTGTTATACTCGGGCCGTGGGATGCCAACCCGGACCAAGGTATCCTCTCCTTCCAGTCCAGACTGGCTAAAGAAATGGAAGGAAAGAAAATAGGAGAAACATTCTCTATTCAAGGCAAAACATGGACAATTACCTTGATTCAAAAACACATACTTGATTAACTATTTTTTATTGATCTTTGCCAACTGGCTTTATCAAAACAGCGTTAATGGATTTTTCAGTTTATGGATATTGTAATTGCCACGCGTAATTTGCACAAGGTGCGTGAATATCGGTTCATTCTAAAAGATGTTACCTCTATTGAACTCTTCTCCTTAAGAGATTACCCCGATTACCAGCCCCCGGAAGAAACAGGTTTAACTTTTGAAGAAAATGCCTATATAAAAGCCTCTCATGCACATAATGCCCTAAAATGTAATGTGTTAGCAGATGACTCTGGACTTGTAATTCCAGCCCTTAATAACGAACCTGGGATCTATAGCGCAAGGTATGCTGGAGAAAATGCTCTTGATAGAGAAAATCGGGTTAAACTACTTAAAGAAATGGAGCGCCTTTCGGAAGAAGATCGAGTTGGATATTTTGCCTGCGCGCTCGCTTTCATTGCAAAAAGTGGTGAAGAAAAATGCGTCACCGCTTACTGTGAAGGAACAATTTTAACGGCAGAAAAGGGTAGCAACGGATTTGGTTATGACCCCTTGTTTGTGAAGCACGATTATAGCCGCTCTTTTGCCCAATTAGATGAAGAGCTAAAAAATAAAATTTCTCATAGGAGAAAAGCCATAGACAAGCTACTTCCTTTCTTGGAAGCCTTGGACACGGTCAGCAGCTAAATGCACTACATAATCGACGGCTATAATCTGTTATTTTATTTTCCCCACCAAGAAGAGCCCTTACAAAAACGAAGGGAAAGTTTAATTCAGTATGTACATAGCCTTCAAAGCAAAAACCGCTTTACCCTTGTTTTTGATGCAAAAGACCCCTTTGCTCTAGACGCGCCCTCAAGTGCCTTTCAAGATAATGTGGAAATACGTTTTTCGCCAAAGAACCAGACAGCGGATGAGTATCTTGTAGAGATGGTACTGCATGCACCAAATAAAAGCCAAATCACTGTCGTCACCTCTGACAAA
>JAUIKQ010000043.1 GCA_030430655.1 Chlamydiia bacterium | reverse complement strand
TGTGAGCTCTAGCGCGCTACTATTATTTGGCAGGGGAAGGCGATGCTGTTTGCAGCATAAGATGAGCTCTTCATGCGAAAGCGGGCCTATGTCTTTTCCGATGTAGCGCTTTGAGGCTTGCGCGTATGTCAGCGCCTTTATGGAAAGGGGATGGGGAAAAAAGAGCTGGATGAGATCACAGGTTTCTTTTTGCATTTGCTCTAGCGTGAAATGGCATCGATACCATTCAACCATGGTGAATTCAGGAGCGTGCAAAGGGCTACTTTCTTCTTTGCGAAATACGTGAGAGAGCTGGTAGATGTCCCCTGATCCGTTTGCGAGTAACTGCTTCATTCCATACTCCGGGGAAGCATGCAGATAGAAAGGTCCCGCTTTGAAAAGATCAATATAGGCATCGATGGACGCAAAGGGACTGAAGACGGGACAATCCACTTCTAAAACGTTGCGCTGATGAAAAAACTGACGAAGGGCGCGAAACAAAAACGCCCGGTCTTTTAAAAGGGAGGGATCAAACGCGGGAGACATACTCCCCAGTTCGGGTGTCCACTTTTATCTTTTCCCCCTCATCTACAAATAGAGGGATTTGGATTTTAGCGCCTGTCTCAAGGACAGCCGGTTTCAAAGCGCGCCCCGATGTGTCACCTCTTAAGCCGGGCGCCGTTTCTGCAATCGTCATTTCCAAAAAGATAGGTGGGGTAACGTCGATAATGTTTCCTTTGAAGAAAGTCATGCTGTATAGCTGCTCTTCCATTAGCCACTGCTTTTTATCTCCAAGCACATCAAACCCAACGGTAATTTGCTCAAACGACTCATCATCCATAAACACGGCGCCATCATTTTCAACATAGAGGAGACGCATTTTAGATTCTTCCACGTCTGCAAGGTCGATTTTATCGTTAGACTTAAAGGTTTTTTCTACGACACGACTTGTCAATAGGTTCTTAATTTTTGCTCGTGTGAAGGCTTGGCCCTTGCCCGGCTTAACAAAATCCAGTCCAACGACCACATACGGATCTTTGTCTATCTCAACTTTCATTCCATTTTTTAAATCATTCATTCCAACAGATGCCACAATTACCCCTCGTGTTAAAAGCATGGTTGTAAAAGCACGATCAATCAGTCGCCTTTCATCATAGTCGGCTCTTGCATTAACTGCAAAGGCTGAGTCGGATTATATTGGACTGTGACTGCACCGACATGCGCGCCAAGCTTTTCCACATGCGAATGTATTTCGCTCCTACATTTTCCTAATTTTTCAGTCTCACGCGCAAGATCCTCCTGCACTTTTTTAAGCTGCTCTTGTGTTATTTCCAATCGCGTTGTCATCGTCTGTAGTTCTTGATTCACAGCATCGAAATGGTCTAGTTTTTTTTGAAAGTCATCGTTATTATCCGCAAGCAGGTGAACTTGTTCCCGCAAAGTTTGGTTATTCGTTTCTAGCTGCTTTACTTTTTGTATTAGTTGCTGATCCGTTGTTTTTATAGAGCGCGCACTTGATTCTAGAGAAGCTAATTGGGGATATTTTGACACGTAAGGCGCGGCAAAGCACAGGGCTAAAGAAGAGATACCAAAAGCCAGAGGGAGAAGGAAGTGGGTGGTTGCAAAAAAAGTAACGGCAAAACCAATGATGGAAACAACGGTCGCAAGATCCATAATTGCGTCCCTCCAGTTAATCTGGAAATGCTTGATACATTTGCCAAGAGGCGTGGCTTTTATCCAGGAAGGAAGAGATAAGAGGCAATCTAGCCTTGGTAAGCAACCAGAGATCATATCAAAAAAGTTGGTCTTTATATGTTTGAATTTCAATCAGTTTATGACAAGAAACGAGGTGGCCTGCCTTTCGATCGGTATGGCCATTTTCTAAGCGGGGGCAATTGTTTGCGGTTAGCCTACCCACGAAAGTTTTCGTTAAATCCGCTGTACCGAAAAATTTCTCTGTCAAGCGCTTTCCCGCAAGGGTTCCGGCTAAGGACACAGGCAACATTAACGCAATAAAGGTAATTTCCCATAGAAAAGAAGTAGGTATTATAAACTTAAGTGCAACAAGAAGTATGACTTGAATCGCAATCGTTCCGATCAGAGAGACCAGAGGATGCTTGTCAATGACCCCGTCAAGCTTATCTATGTACTTGAGCGCTGACAGGTGTATTTTTTCTCCCATGCTGAGGGGAGGAAGCAGACTTCTAGGCGTAGGACCAACTGACATAGCAAAACATCCTCGTGAAAAATTTTTGCCAAAACTTATATAACAAGATGAGGCATTTTGTCAAAATAATTTTGCGCTTTGGAAGTTTTGGGTAGACAAATAGGAGTATATTATTCCGCGCCGTGTTATAGATTAAAAACGGAGGGACGCTTTGTGAGTGCAAAGGAAATAGAAGAAGATCAATTTGCGAGGGATACACTTGAGCGCTATGCTGGATCTCCAGCGCGAGCGTTTCAGCCTAATTTGTTAATTACAAATTTTCCTCAGTATGTGCATTGCTATGCAGCTTCGCGAAAAGTGCAAGTCTACGAAGGGGCTATGTTTTCTGTTGCTCACTGCGAAAAAGAGCAGGTCTCGATTTTAGATTTTAAGATTGGATCCCCCGCAGCTGCTTTGGTGGTTGATTTGTGCTCTTTTTTGCCCATTCGTGCCGCACTTTTACTGGGTATGTGTGGCGGCCTTAGAAGGCGATACAAGATTGGAGAATATTTGGTTCCCGTTGCAAGTATAAGAGGAGAAGGTACTTCAGATTTTTATTTTCCAAAGGAGCTTCCAGCGCTCGGAAATTTTTTGATGCAGAAGGCAGTGACTGAGGTCTTAGAAGAAAAAAAAGCGCTCTATCATATTGGCATCACTTTTACGACAAATTTACGCTTTTGGGAGTTTAACGATAGTTTTGTAGAGCGGCTCAAGGCAACAAAAGCCCAGGCGATTGAGCTTGAATGCGCAACGCTATTTATGGCAAGCTATCGTAGAAAGTTTACTTTGGGCGCTTTGCTCCTTATCTCCGATTTACCTTTGAATCGCCAGGATATTAAAACAAAGCAGTCATCACAATTTGTCTATGACCATTTTATGCGAGACCATATTGAGACCGGAGTGGCTGTATTGAAAAAAGCCCGTTTTATGCAAGCGTCCTCTATTAAGGGAGCGTATCATCGTAACAAAGGCCAGAGTCCGCAATAGGTAGGTGCAGATGGTTTCTCCCTAAAAGAGGCGCTATTTTATCTATCGCATTTTTTTGGTAGTACTTGCGAATTAAGCCACTTGAGATTATCTCCCCGTTATAGGTGACTTTTTTGATGAAGTGGGCTTGAAAACCTAAACTTTTGCCTAAATAAGCAATGTTTGCGGGAGTCCCTTCCCTGTTTTTTCCAAGGCAGGCCCCTTCTCCCAAGACGAGATGAGAGAAAGGCAGGTGGCTATGTAAGTTTTGTAGAAAAGTGATGTACGATTGCTCTGCAATCGTCTTGGTAAAGATAGGAGTAAGAGCGCAGTCTATATATTTGGATAAGAGACGGAGTTTGATAGGGAGCGGTGTGAGCTGTATTATCGGCAGGTGGGGTTGCAGCACTTGCAGCGGGTGATTTGCAAAAGTGAGAAGGGCTTTTGTTTTTACAGGAAGGTTTGTGAGGTACTTTAGTAAAGCTTGGTGGCCTAAATGGACCCCGTCAAAGTTCCCAATAGTTAAAGCTGTAGGGAGTGGTAATTGGGGGATGTTTTCATCAAGAGAGCGGAAGAGGCGCAAGATAAGACTCCCAAGTTGTTGGTGTTAAGTCAGATAAGGAAGCGCAGTCTTTTAAATGAAAGGCGCCGCTGCTTAAGCGTACAAGCTCGGTGAGGTGTGCATAGCACTTAAGGGCGTTGCCGATGCTGTTTGCAATGCTGCGGATGTAGGTGCCCTTGCTACACTCAATGGTCAAGGTGAGATGGGGATAATGGTAGCTTTCTAGTCGTGTGTGAAGGTGGATCGTCACAGGTTTTCTTGGGATGGTTATCCCCTTTCTTGCTAAATGGTAGAGTTTTTGTCCTGCGACTTTTTTAGCGCTGTACATGGGCGGGACTTGCTGTTGCTCTCCTTGCAGCAATGCAGCGTGGATGCTCTCTATGGTGGGAATTTTTTTGCTTGTATGGGTGATAGATCCGTCAAGATCATAGGTGTCTGTAGCAACGCCAAGACGCATAGTCGCTCTATATTTCTTTTTTTCTGCGGTCCACTTTTCTGACTGCTGGGTGTAGGCTCTTCCTATCAGCATCACCATAACGCCGGTCGCAAAAGGATCAAGGGTGCCGCAGTGCCCAATTTTCCGAATGCTGGTAATAGCTCTCAGGCAGTGGACTAGATAAAAAGCGGTTTTATTTCGGGGTTTATCAATGAGCAAAATTCCTTGACGCATCTATTTTGTTGGCGTGTCTTTAGCAGGAGGCTTATCCGCCTTAATTTTTTTCAAAAGCATTTCCATGTGCATGTGTTTTTCCGCTGTTAGATCGGGTTTAAATACCAATTTGGGGAAATAGCGCAAATCTACTTTTTTAGATGCTGAAACAGAAATAAACCCAGCAGCTTGGTTCAGCGCTCGCAGTGTTTCTTCCCTGACATTTGTATCAATCACGCTAACATACACTTTTGCGTGTTGTAGATCTTTGGAAATATCAACAGAGGTAATAGCGGCAAGCTTGCAGATTCTAGGATCCTTGAGGTCGTCACTTGCGACTACCTCAGCAATCACTTTCTTGAGTAAAGAATTAAGGCGTTTGGTACGTGGTACGGCCATAGCTATAAATCCTGTTCTACCCATGTGACTTCAAAGGCATGCAGTACATCTCCTTGCTGAATGTCTTGGAACTTTTCTAGGACAATGCCACACTCTATATCTTTTTGCACTTCTTTAACATCCTCGTTGACTCGCTTTAAGGAGGCGATGTTGCCGGAAAAGAGCATTGCCTTTTCTCGCATGACTTTGACAAGATGGCTTCGCTTTATGTTTCCTTTGGTGACGATGCAGCCTGCTATGCTGCCCACTTTCGATGCCTTGAAGACTTGCTGAATGAGCGCCTGGCCAACTTCTTGCTCAACACGAATTTTATCGAGTTTACTTTTCATCAGGGCTTTGACGTCGTCAATGATGTGATAAATGATATCGTGCTGAATAATGTGAATTTTTTCTTGCTGGATAAGAGAGGCTGCATGGCTTTCCACTTGTGTATGAAAACCAACAATAGAGGCGTCAGAGGCTGCCGCAAGTTCGATGTCGGACTCAGAAATTTCTCCTACTTCCGCTGAAACAATATTCACATCGACCTTCTTGCTCGGTATCTTTAGCAAAGAGTTTTTAATGGCTTCAACAGACCCTTGTACGTCAGCGCGGATGATTAAATTCACAATCTTTTTTTGTGCTTGTTCAGAGTGGCGCTGCAAGAGCATTTCCATTCCCTCTCTTTGCCCTGATTTCATCATAGAACGATGCACCTGAGAAGCTTGCCTTTCTTCACATAACTTGCGCGCTTGTTTCTCGCTACCAACAACAACAAATTCACATCCCGCCTCCGGCGGAGCAGAAAGTCCTGTGATTTTGACAGGGCTAGAGGGAAGGGCCTGCTCTACTAACTTTCCATGCTCGTCGTGCATCGTTTTCACACGCCCATAAGTTTTGTCAATAACAAGGGCATCTCCCTTTTTTAAAGTACCTGTCTGTATCAAGAGAGTAGCGGTAGCCCCAAGCCCTTTATGGAGCTCGGATTCCAAAACGCTGCCACGCGCGCGCGCTTTGGGATTGGCTTTGAGCTCTAGCATATCTGACTGCAAGAGAACCATTTCCAGGAGCTGGTTTATTCCCTCTTTTGTGACCGCCGAGCAATTGATAGTGATCGTTTGTCCTCCCCAGGCCTCCGGCAAAAGTTCTTTCTCCGAAAGCTGTCGATAAACAAGCTCTACGTCGAATCCCTCTTTGTCACATTTATTGATAGCCACAATAATTGGCACCTTGGCTTCTTTAGCCAGCCTCAATGCTTCTTCTGTTTGCATTTTCATCCCTTCATCTCCAGCAATTACTAGGACGACGATATCCGTAATCGTTGCGCCCCTTTCGCGCATTAAAGTGAAGGCTTCATGTCCTGGGGTATCTAAAATGGTGATACTTCCCTGCTCGGTTTGTGCTGTAAAGGCGCCAATATGCTGGGTGATGGCCCCTGCTTCCGCGGACGCGAGACTGCTTTTACGTATAGCATCGATCAAGCTTGTCTTGCCGTGATCAACATGTCCCATGAAAGTCACAATCGGACTGCGCCTTGTAAGAAGCGTTTCGTCTGTTTCCTTGATCTCCTCTTCGATGGTTTTATCAGTAATTTGGAGTCGCTTTTCTTCAGAAGTATCTAGAGTGATTGCACAATCCAGCTCGTGGCCAAGTAGCTCAATCGTCGTTTCATCATCCAAGTAATCATTGATGGTAACAATAACGCCTTGTTTAAAAAGGATCGCAATCAATTCAGAAGCTTTTCTTTTCATTTCTTGCGCTAAATCTTTGATAGTAATAGGGATACGGATGGTTAGGCAAGATGGACGCACGACTTCTTGCTCCACTTTTTTGTAGCCTTTATTTTTAGATCCGTAGCGCCGCTTTCTCCAAGCCTGCTCTTCATCATTCCGCAGTCCTTGTCTGTCTCGGCTATCAAAGGGGCGAAAGGTTTCAAACCGCTTTATCGGCTTTGCCTCTTTTTTTCCCTTTTCTGGCTTATTGGTAGCAGAGGGTTTGGTCCACTGCTTATCGGTAGCGGCTGATTTATCGCTTTTAGAAGCAGTGGGCGAGGAAGGGGCTGCTTTTGCTTCTGTCTTTTCGGGAGTAGGCCTTCTGATGACAATCGCTTCTTCTAGGAGGTCTTCTTTTTTTTCACTAGCAGAAGCGGTATGCGCCTTTTGATGCAAAGTGGTATCTGGTTTAGGAGAGTCTGGTTTTTTTTCGGCAGCGATATTTTTCCCAGCCCTTTTTACAACTGCCGCTCCTCTTCTTACAGGCTTTTTAGTAGCAGTTTTTCCCGCCTTCTCCGCTGTTTTCTTTTTCAAAGTAGGCTTTAACTGAAGCGCTTCGGCGAGCTGTGTGTTCTTTATATTTATTTTTAGGTTTTTTGCCAAAACTTACCTCTTTGTCTTTTTGCGAATTTTTTCGATGATGTCATCAATCATTTCCCTACCGATTGATGTGGCTTTCATCAGCTCTTCTGGTGTGGCGTTCAATACTTTTCTGCGCGTGTTATAGCCAGCCTCCTTTAGAGAATCCACGATAAAAGGACTGATTCCTTCAATGTCAATATCTTCATCAAGCTCTGGATCATCGAGCAGAGAAAGCCGTTGCTTCTCAAAAGCGAGTTCTTTTTGGTACTCACTCATTTTTTTGACGTCTAATTCTACGTTCAGTAGGGCGCCGTTTAGACGGGCGTTTGTCCCCCGTTTTCCAATGACCTTAGGATAGTCGTCGTCATCAACTACAATGGAGATGCAACCGTCGTCTGTATGAATTTTTTTTATTTCAATAGGGCTTAAAATGTCCTGCAAAATGCCTAGAGGGTCCTCTTGGTAGGTGACAATATCGATCTTTTCGTTGTTGATTTCTCGAATAATGTTTTTTATGCGTGTTCCTCGCACGCCTACGCAAGCACCTAAGGGGTCGATCTTAGGATCGAGGCTAGAAACCATGAGCTTTGTGCGGTATCCAGGATCTCGGACAATTTTTTTTATGGATATAACCTCATCGTGTAGCTCTGGTACCTCTTGCTTAAACAGCTCTACCACAAACTCAGGATGTGATCGTGACAGAACCACTTCTGCCCCACCAATGTCTGTGTCGCGCACCTCCAAAAGGAGCGCTAATATGCGATCTCCTACATGGTATTTCTCCATTTTAGGCAAAAAGCGATCGGGCAAAATGGCCTCAACTTTTCCTAAATCAACGATAAGTGAGCCGCCTTTTGCAACACGCTTGATCGAACCCGAAACAAGCTCGCCTACTCTATGACGGTACTCTTCGTAAATCACATCCTTTTCTGCCATCCTTAGCTTTTGAGAAATGACTTGCTTGGCTGTTTGTGCTGCAATACGCCCCAAATCATGAGGCGGAATGGGAATACGGACAATGTCTCCCACTTCACAATCGATGCCAAGCTCTTGCGACTCTTCTAAAGGGATTTCCTTGCTAGGATTCGAGCAGACTTCTACCACTTCCTTCTCCGAAGTTACGTAAATATCCCCTGTTTTAGTATCAATATGGACCTCTATGTTGGATCCAATGTTTTTAATACTTTTTTTTGCAGCTAAAAGTAAGGATTCCTCAATGGCTTGAACAATAATGTTTCGTTTTATACCCTTCTCCCTCTCGAGATACTCAAAAATTGCAACTAACTCCTTATTCATTTAATCAAGCCCTTTTAGGTAAAATTATTTTCTTTAAACACACCGTGAGAAGACGTTTCCTCTTTTATGGTTTTTTTGGTTTATTCGTCTCTAGAACGATATCGTCCCGATCGGCTACATCATTGTGTTCCATAAGGTAGTCTTTTATAGATAAGGATATTTTTTTATTTTCAGGATCAAGCCCGCTGACTTTCGCTGTGACCGACTGTCCTACGCTGATAATGTCCTCAATTTTTCCAAAGGGCTGATCCGATAAATCGTTCACATGAATAAGACCATCGATACCGTTGCCCAGCTTCACAAAAGCACCAAAAGCCGTGATTTGTGTCACCGTTCCCTTGACAATTGAACCTTCTGGCATAGTTTGACTGATGGATTTCCAAGGGTTTGGGGTCAACTGCTTAATACCAAGGGTGATTTTTTTGCTTGCTTGATCGATAGAAAGAATTTCTGCCTCTACGGTATCGTCCGTAGAAAGAATTTCAGAGGGGTGGGATATTTTTTTGGTCCAGCTCATATCAGAAATATGGATAAGGCCGTCAATTCCAGGTTTGAGGGCGACAAAAGCTCCGAAATTGGTCAGGCGACGCACCCGCGTTTTCACCCGAGTCCCTATAGGATAATGTTCCTCAATATTTTCCCAAGGGTTGTGCTCTGTTTGCTTGATGCCAAGCGAGATTTTTCCTTCCTCTTTTTGAATCGAGAGGACAACGGCCTCTAGTTCGTCTCCTTTCTTCACCACTTCACTTGGATCGGAAATATTTGCTACCCAGGACATTTCAGAAACGTGAATAAGACCTTCTATGCCAGGCTCGATTTCAATGAAAGCGCCATAAGGGACCAAATTAACAATTTTACCTTTTACTTTGGTACCATTGGGGTACCTTTTTTCAATTTCTTCCCAAGGATTAGGTTCTTTTTGTTTTAGTCCAAGCGCGATCCGTCCCTTTTCCTGGTCGATGTGTAGGATCATTACTTCTAGTTCATCGCCGAGCTGGACCATTTCAGAGGGGTGTTTGATCCGTTTCCATGTCATGTCTGTGATATGCAGCAGTCCATCAATGCCATCGAGGTCTAGAAAGACACCGAAATCGGTGATATTTTTCACGGTTCCCTTGATGAGCTCTCCCTCTTTAATCCTTTCTAGCAGCTCTGCTTTTTTGTGCGACCGCTCTTCTTCTAGTAGCTCTCGGCGTGAAATAACAATATTCTTCCGCTCTTTGTTGATCTTAAGGATCTTAAAGTCGTATTTATTCCCTACAAAATCATCAATATTTTTAATCCGTTTATTGTCAATTTGAGATCCAGGTAGAAAAGCCTCCATGCCAATATCTACCATCAGCCCCCCTTTTACTTTCCGTAGTACTTTTCCGGAGACGACGGATCCCTCGTCGCAATGGTCGACGATGTATTCCCACTGCCTTTGGCGGCGTGCTCTTTCTCTCGATAAGACGATCTGGCCATCATCGCCTTCGGTTTTTTCAAGATACACTTCCGTTGCATTGTCTAAAACGAGTTGATCGACATCGTCAAATTCACTAATGGCAATGAGCCCTTCAGATTTCAAGCCAACATCCACTACAACAAAATCGTGCGTAATTTCAACAATTTTCCCTGCCAAAATTTGACCTACTTCCATCAGCGTTGTGGAGCCTTGGTCCTTTACTGCCTCTTGTTTATGCAGAAGAGATTGAAATTCTTGATAATCAGCAGGATCGAATTCGATGTCATCGATGACTTTGCTTTCATTCCAGTTGTAGTTTGATTGGTTTGACATGTTAGGGTTTCTCCTAAGAAGAGTTAAAGGGTTAATAGCGGACTTGAAAACTCTACTAATAGCAAAGTGGCTTTTGCAAGACCGTGGTTAAAGCTAATGTTGCCATTGTAATAACTCTGGCTTTTGAAGACAATCAAGGCATTTGCAATACAAAAGCCTGCAGGCTGTTACTAAGTAGGCTGGCATCAAGAGAAGAGACTAGCAAAGAATTCGTATAAAAGCAACTTGAAATCCATCCATAAGAAAATTTCCTTTCTTGGAATTTAAATTTCTAATAGGATGTGGATGCAGCAGATGGACACGCTCTCTTGCTTTATCCACTGTTTAGAAGGACGTAATTTGATGACTCCTGGACTTGTTGATTATACCGTTGTTTGCATCGATCCTGCTTTGCGCGATTTTGTCGAAGAAAAATTGGTGCAGTGGAGAGTCATGGACATGATTCAGCGACGTGGCATCGGATATTTCGAGAGTCGGCTCCCTTATTTTCAAAACGTTTTCGTGGAAGACGAGATGGGGCTTTTGTTGATCGCCAGAGCAGGTCAGCAAGAGATAAAAAATTTTTTTTATATCGCTGAAAAACATGCCGCGCTGCAAAAGAGACGGTTTTTTTGCGACTTTGAGTTTAGAGGGTTGGATAATGGCCCTTTTACGCTGTGCATTTTTAGTATACCAAAAAAAAATTTACATTGGGCATTTTGGCAAGCGAGACTGCTGGAGCCGCAGGAGAGGAATTTTGATGTAGCTAGCTGCATTGATAGCAAGACTCTTGGTATTTATAAGAAGGTCCATCTTTATATGGATCGGTTTCCGCAGTATTTTGATTCTGATCTTTTGAATTTTATGCACTACTTCCTCGCGTTTGTTCCCAGTCTTTTTCGGTCTTTAACATCGAAGCGTTATCTCACTTTTCTTATAGCTTCTCTTTACCGAATGAAGCGAGCGGTAACGCGAGAAAATGAGCATAAAAGTAAAAGATGGATGCGATGCAAACTGGTGCGGCGTCTTATGCTCTGCCCATTTGAAGAAAAATGGGGGGTAGGAGTGCTGATTGCTTACAGCGCCTTGGATGCAAACGAGCGTTTTACAAGGTCTCATGCTTTACCTGCTTTGCAAGCTGTTTATCCTCAATTGCGCCCTACCGGTGCTATTAACTTCATTCAAAATGACCAAGAAAGTGGTTTGCTTTATTTTGAGGTGGAAGATCCCGAAAAAGATATATCTTTAAAACAAATCTCTGCTTTGAAACATGGGCTACATGAACGATTGCAGGGACGTGTACAACGACTGACTCGTTCTTTATTCATTCCGCAAAATGAAGAAGAGGTGCTACGCAACATGTTAACTGTGAGTCAACAGTTGAAATACGTTAAAGATCTCCCGCAAGCGATGATTGTTTTTGATCGATACGATCAAGATCTATTGGTTTTTAAGGTGACACTTGCCCGTCTTGTATTGCATGAAACTCCGCTCTCGAATTTTTTTCAGAAAATTCCCTGCGCGTCGTACGCAGAAGATAGAGTGAAGATTATGGGGTTTGTTCGAAAAAAATATCTCAAGCAGGTTTCTGTATTTGAACTCTCTTTCAGCGCTTTTTCTTTTTTACGCCCTGATCAGTCAGTAGATGTGTATCGTGCTCGGCTCCATGTCGTTGAGGTCTTGGAGCGGGCCTTAGGGAGTTTTCGTGATTATAATGGAGGTATGTTAGCCCAGCAAAATGCATTGCTTGTCCAAATGCAAAAGGATCGCGATAAAAGCGCATCAAGGGTAGAGCGATTTTTTCATGGTTTACACCCCATGGACAAACGTGGTTTGTTTCCTCCGAGTGCGCTCCTGTTTTTCTTTGATATGTCGGAAAAGTATATCAAAGCGGCGTCCAACCAAGCTTTCGTGCGGTCCCATGGAGCGTATGTGGTAGGATTGTACTCACGTCCAATGGATTTTATAAAATGTGCACTTAAAAAAGGAGATCTGTACCGGCATACGCTTTTTCTTAAAGTCCCCGACCTTGAGAAAGTGTACTTTGGTTGTATTTGCTTTTGTA
>JAUIKQ010000042.1 GCA_030430655.1 Chlamydiia bacterium | reverse complement strand
AACATCCCATAAACAGCCCGCAGCTTCTGCTTTTCTTCGATTTGCATCCCATAATCAGATTTTTTTTTGCGCTTTGCTCCGTGCATTCCCGGTGGATGTGGCTTATGGAGTAAAGGGTTTCGAGTGCGTCCAAAAATATTTGCTCCAAAACGGCGCGCTATTCGATTCTTTGGGCCTGTGTACCGAACCATTAGGTGAACTCCTTGTGATAAAATCTCTACACGCACGCAGATTCAAAAGTAGGTCTTGAGCGACAAGCTATATATAGTAAATGGAGGCAAGGCTAACAGCGCGCAAGACCAACCTTTGAACCAATTTGCGTACACCCATGCTATGCAAGCGCTTTATTTTATACAAGAAGAAAAATAAGATCAGCCCCCTTACATTTATTTTGACCCTTTAGAGTTTCTGCAATCCTAGATCCTGCAAGTTTCAGCGGTATCCTCTGCACGGTGCGTCAAAATTTACATATTATTTCCCTGAAAGTAGGATGGATTAAAAAATTTTCCAGGCACCCTCTTTCGTTAAATTGTTGGTCGATTTTTTTCTCGAGAGCCTGCATAATCATTGACAAATCGGGTTGCCAAACCGGAGAAGGGCATGTCTTATAATGTAGTGGCTTTTTACCATTTTGTTTCTTTAGAAAATCCACAGCTGGAAGTGGCCGAGTGGAAGCGGTTTTGCGCGTCTATTTTCGCAAAAGGGCGTATTTATTTGTCCAAAGATGGAGTAAATGCGCAGATGAGCGTCCCAGAAAGCCGTTTAACCGATCTAAAGCAGTGGCTGGAGTCGAGCCAACACTGGAAGGGAATAAAATTAAAAATTGACTTTTGGCATGAGCATGCCTTTGAAAAGCTTACGATTAAGTCCCGTTCTCAGCTGGCTGCGATGGATGTAGAAGTCGATTTGTCTAGGCAAGGTGAAGCTCTCTCTCCTCATCAATGGGAAGCGATGCTGCAAAAAAAGGAAGGGAATACTGTTGTCTTGGATGTACGCAATAAATATGAGTGGGAGGCTGGGCATTTTGAGGGGGCGGTCCAGCCGACACAACAGTGTTTTCGTGAATTTCCCAAGTACGCAGAAAAGCTGAAGGAGGAGCTTGATGAAGATACTCCTGTGATGATGTACTGTACGGGAGGCATTCGTTGTGAGTTATTTTCGGCTCTTTTGAAAGAGAAAGGATTTAAGCGAGTGTACCAACTCGATGGAGGGGTGGTGGAGTATGGTAAAAATGTAGGATCGAAGCACTGGAAGGGAAAACTGTTTGTCTTTGACGATCGATTAACCGTTCCAATTAGCCAAGAGCCTGCTGAAGTGATTAGTAAATGTTTACATTGTCAAACGGAGAATGACACATACCATAACTGTGCCAATATGGACTGTAACGATTTGTTTTTTTGCTGCAAAGGCTGTCTCATTCAATGGAAAGGATGCTGTAGTGAGAGTTGTTACGCCGAAGGGCGCGTGCGTCCTTTAGAAGATGAGGAGTGTCCCAAGCCTTTTCGTAAATTGCCGTTTAATCAGAAGAAAAAGCTTTGAGCATCACTCTACTTCCCTCCACGCAAGATCCAAAGGTTGCCTTTTACCTTTCGGGTGCTAGTCTTTCTCTTAGCCCTGCTTTGTACAAAAAAGAAGGGGAGAAAGTGGCTATTGCTTTTCGCCACGCCTTGGAAGTTTTACAAGAGGTGGGTAGTTTTGGAAACTTGCTCTATTGTGGAGAGAAAATTTTTGTTAACCCTTGGAAAAAAGCTCATTTACGGTTTTCGGCGCAAACTGTAGAGAATGCCAAAGTCCGGGTAACCCTTTTGCTCGATGAAAATAGGGCAGGCGATTTTTTGCTTATCCGCGGTATGCCTTCCCTTGTGCTATATGAAAAGACGATCTTGCCAATTGATGAAGATATAGAGTGGAATTGGTTAAGACATTTTCAAAAGGGGAAAGAGGCGTTATTTACTTTATCACAGTTTGCCGCTATGAAAGAGGAAATGCAGGAGTGGATTGTAAAAGGCCATAGCGCATGCCAAATCATGCCCAAACCGGTTGTTCATCTACAGGACCCTTATGGAGCGACAATCGATTTGCGATTTTCTTATGAAGGGATAGGCGAGTTTAGTTACAGTGATTTACGTCAGTCTATCGGGGGATTTTCAAGGCAGCTAGAAGAAGAAAATTTATGGACGCAAGAGTTGCTTGCCAATACGAGTTACAAAAAAGGGGTTGTTGGTAGTAGTAATTTTTACTCTGAAGTAAATCTAGCGCCTGACAATTTACGCCTTGTTTTAGGGCTTGGTTTTACCATTTTCGATAAAGAGGGACGTCTCCTTTTAGAGCCACAGTCTGTCGACTGGAGCGTAGAAAAAAAGGGGGATACATTTGCCGTAAAAGGGAGTGTGCAAAGCGCTGGCTGTGTGACATGCATTACGGAGTTAACGCAAGCAACGTCCCCTCTTTTTCCTCTTTCTGGTGGCAAAACACTGCTTATTGACTGGAGCGCTTTTCCAACGACATGGTCACAGCTTAAGGATTTGCGAGTAGAAGAAGGGGCAATTATTGTAGAAAAACGGGATGTAGGATGTTTGCTTGCATTGGAAAAGTTAGAGCATTTGCTTCCAAAGAAAGCGTTCCTGCCCATGCAAGGGGCTTTCCAAGGGACACTTTATCCCTACCAGCTAAGCGGCGTTGAGCGGTTAAAGCACTTATATTCTCACGGATTCTCCGCTTTGCTGGCAGATGATATGGGGCTTGGAAAAACGGTGCAAATACTCAGTTTTCTTGCCCAAATTGATACAAAACATCCCCACCTTATTTTAGTGCCTGCCTCTTTGCTATCTCAATGGGAAAGGGAAATTCGGCAATTTTTACCAAACACTCCGCTTTATGTACACTATGGAGCAAAAAGAGCAAGCGCTTACATAAAGAAAACTTCCATTGTTCTCTCTTCTCACACGCTCTTTCGTTTAGAAAAATCTCTTTTTTCAGATGTTTGCTGGGAGGTGGTGGTGGTTGATGAAGCGCAATGCATTAAGAATCCTCATTCTCAGCTATTTACATCTGTATGTGATTTAAAAAGCGTGATGCGTATCGCCGTGACTGGAACGCCTATGGAGAATGATTTGCAAGATGTTGTGACTCTTTTCACTTTTCTTGATCCTTCTTTGACTTTTACAAAAAGTGTTGAGGGGATACGTTGTAAGATGGCTCCTTTTTTGATTCGGAGAAAAAAAGAAGAGGTACTATTGGACCTTCCCAAAAAAGTGGTGCAAGAGATCTGGGTCTTTGCTTCTCCAGCGCAGCGTTCCATCTATAACCAGGTAGGAAGGGAAGAAAAAAACAGAAAGAATATTTTTGAGGCCATCTTAAGGCTAAGGCAGGCATGCTGTGATCCAAGGCTTGTTCAGGACACAAGCGTTGGAGAAAAGACAATGAAGATTGTCGAGGATGTAGAGCAAGTTTGTCTGCAAGGAGGGGCAGTGTTAATTTTTAGCCAGTTTACGCAGTATTTAGACTTGCTAAAAGAGCACCTTGCATCTACAGCTGCTTCCTTGTTTTATTTAAGTGGGGCGACGCGAAATCGTCAAGCTATTATCGATCGCTTTCAGTCATGTCAAGGGGCTGCTATTTTTTTGATGAGTTTAAAAGCTGGAGGGGTGGGTTTGAATCTAACAAGGGCGGACTATGTCTTCATAGTAGATCCTTGGTGGAATAATGCCGCTGAAGAACAAGCCATTGCGCGTGCCCACCGTTTGGGCAGGAAAGGGTCTGTGATTGTACGCCGTTACTTTATGGCAGACACCATTGAAGAACAAGTACAATCCCTTAAATCTGAAAAGGCCGCACTAGCGCGGGCTCTTTTGGACGTAAGTATCTGATTTACAAGTTATTCTTTCCGTTTTTTTTCAATGAGTTCTATTGCAGCCACTTTCAAGGTTTTTAATCCTTCTTCAAATCCTACTTTTTTTAGGAGTTTATCCACATAATTCATTTCGGATTGCAATTGATCGCACAAGCTCTCTAGCTTAGCGATTTTTCTTTCAAGCTGGGCATATGATTTCATAATTGGCCTCATGGTTTCTCTCTTTTTCCTTCTATATGCAAAAACCGTGCCAATGTGGTAGTGGTAGGTAATAAGTAGTTTATTTTCAGAGAGATTTATTTTTTATGTGGGGGAAAAAGCATGCGCTATTTTATTTTTTTATGCTTATTATGTGGGGCTTGTGGGAGGAAAGAGGAAAAAACTCCCCTGGAAGAGTTGGATCAGATGGCTGAGGTAGAAAAGGCAGAGCTAGATACCCATGCTGCTTTCTCACCTTTCGAGGCGGATGCAGTCTTTTCCTCGAAAGCAAGCAGTTGCTGTTTTAGGATCAACCCAAAGGCAAACCCCCCAAGTTTACCATTTTGGCAAACAACTCGATGACAGGGGACGATGAGGGGATAAGGGTTACGTCGACAGACCGTACCAACAGCCCGGGCAGCTTTTGGATGGCCGGCCGCTGCAGCTAGCGCTTGGTAGCTCATGACCTGCCCAACAGGAATTTTTTGCATTTGCTGGAAAACAGCGCGCTGAAATGGGGAAAAATGTTCCAGGCGCAGCGGGACCCTAGGAAGATTGTGGCCATGGGTGTAGGCATAGATCCAGGCCTCAATCATAGGGTTTAGTGCGCTGCTCTCTCCTTCTACCGAGTATCCAAAAGCAGGAGCCTTACCTAGATGAATGTAATCTATTGTCCTTTGATTCACGTGAAAAGTCACATGGAGCTGCAAAGGATTATTCATAGGAGACAGATCTACTTCTTTCATGCATCGACATGATTTCTTGCTCTCGCAGCAGCAGTGTTTTATACTTTTCTGCAGAGACGGCCACGTTGTTATAGAACCACTGCGTGGTTGCAATTCCGTCGTAGTAGACAGTAGAAGGGCCGTGCCTTTGTCCCTCTAACCACTCTGTTTCCTCAATCAAGGTTTCTCCGTCCACATAGCGCCGCTCTATTCCGTGTAGTTGTCCTTGGCGGTAGTTTCGTTCTAAGTATTTGCAGCCGTTTTGAAAATACGTGCATAAGCCTTCTTGTTCGCCCAAAGACCAGTGTTCAATTAGCACGGGCTCTCCACTAGGAGCGTACTCGCGCACTTCGCCATTGAGGAGTCCGTCACATAGGGGAGTTAGCCGGTAGGGGCATCCATTTGGATGCAGCGATTCCCTAAAGACAATTTCACCATCCTCTATCGTTTCTTTGGCGATAGGGCATTGTTGCGCGTCCCTTATCAGTTTGACTCCACGCCCTTCTGTTATCCTGTATTCCACTTGATTAAGAGGAGAGTAGTACTCTGCTGCGACGAGTTTGTCATTTTCCCATTCTTCAACACTTAGAGGGGTCCCCGACTTATACCAGCGGGTGACTTTGACGCGATCCTGGGTAAGATAGAGCTCATCCATCTGAGGTATACCCGATAAATCGTTTGTGGTTTTTTTCACAAGCCGTCCCTTATCAAACATTTGCAGCGTATGAATGGTTTTACTATACGGATAGGTGTATGTAGTAGGCCCATGAAGCACTCCATCTTCGTAAGAAGAAACGATACAAACACCGTTGCGCAGGGTTGTCATGACTTGCCCTGGAAAGCGGGAACTTTCCCACTCATCTTTAGAGATATCGTACCCATACTTATGGATATATCGCTCAGAAATCACATTGGCGTTTTTTTGTCGTTGACACCCGGCTATAAGCGCGAAGATGGCAAAAACCGATAGTATTTTTTTCATTACTCTTCCTAAAACGGTACAAATCTGAATAATCAGATTCTATTCGATTTTACCTATTTTTGTCGAAAGTTGGTTTTTATTCGCTTTTCACAAGGTCAGGCTCTGTCTTTGCTACCCATTTGATTAATCGATCAAATTCTTTATCGATAGCGGTGTTTTGGAGTGTTTTTTTAGGATGGCGAAAAGAAAAACGGAACGTGAGATTTTTGGTTTCTTTTTCCTGTATGTAAACGTCGTGAAGCGTGATATTTTCTATAATGCTCGACGGGAAAGAATGAAAGAGCGCGTGTAGGGACTGGTAGGAAGTAGATTGGTCCACTTTTATAGTCCAGTCTCTAAACGAGCCGGGAAATTGTGGGATAGCGCGCATTTTTCTGTCCAAGGATACGTACTGTAGCAGATCGTGTAGGTCGATTTGCGCGAAAAAAAGGGGCTGATCGATATCAAAATGCTGTAGGGTTTGTGGGTGCACCTGCCCCATAAATCCTACTGGAAGGGCATTTATTTCAATAATACTTTGTTGCAGGGGGTGAAGGGGAGGAAGCGTGCTTGTCTTATAGTAAGGCGTTGGTAGATGGAGTTTCTCAAAGATGTTTTCCAAAATGCCTTTTAAGTCAAAAAAGCTCACAGATGCGTTGTCTGTTTTCCATGTAGGGGGGGCGGTGGCTCCCGTAAGTAAAATTCCAGCGCAAAGCCGCTCGTGGAAGGACCCGTTTGCTTCTCTAAAGTGGATCCGTCCAATTTCGCTTACAGCAAGGGAGCGATTTTGGTGGTCGAAGTTATGTTTTACAGACAGCAGCATGCTGCTTAAGAGCGAGGTGCGCAAGACAGACTGCTCAACCGAGCTTGGGTGCAGCACACAAACCAGTGCATCTTCTGTAAACGGCGCGTGGAGAAAACGGATTGCAAGATCATGGCTGATGAGATCGCAGGTTATCCATTCTTGTAGTTTTTCTGCAGCCAGTGCAGAGCGCATTTCCCGTTCAAAGAGAAATAACTTGCTACTGTTTTCTGGGAAGGGAAGGAGGTGCATATTGGATTTTTTAATTCGATTCAGCCCAAAAATTCGCGCAAGTTCTTCAATCAGATCAATTTCTTGTGAGATATCATTTCTATTTGTTGGAATAGAGCATGTCAAGTTCCCCCCTTCTATAGTCGCATAAATACTTATTCGCTCAAGCAGCTCAGCTGCTGCTTTAATGGAGAATTTTGTTCCAAGTATTTGATTTGCGCGATCAATTCTGAGAACAACTTTCTTTTTTTCAAAGGTCTGTTTTTTTATATCGACAGACTGAAGGGAGACACTGCCATGTCCATATTTTTGCAATAAATAGCATGCTCTTTTTAAGGCGGTGAGGGTAGCGTTGGGGTCCGTTCCTTTTTCAAATTGCGCTGATGCATCAGTCCGCAAGTTTAATTGGCGCTGCGTTTTTCGAATAAGCGCTGGTGCAAAAGTGGCGGCTTCTAAAATAACTCCTTGCGACTCTTGGGCTACGCTTCCTTCGCTTCCTCCCATTATGCCTGCAATTGCCACTGGACGATCCTCGGCATAAATCATCAGGGTGTTTGGGGAAATAGTGCGCTTGACACCGTCAAGCGTCGTGAAAGGAAAGGTTTCTTTACTTCTTTTCACGGCAATATTAGACCCTTGCATATAAGCCAAGTCAAAAGCATGCATTGGCTGACCATACTCCAGTCTGACGTAATTGGTAACGTCTACGAGGAGGTTTTTGCTTTGGACATTTGCAAGCAAAAGGCGCTTTTGCATCCATGGAGGAGAAGTGGTGTTTTTAATATTGCGCACCACTCTCAAGCTATAGCGCAAGCAGTCGCTCGCGTTTTCAATTTGCACCTCTGGCATTGCGATATCTTCTGTCTTTTCTAACTCAAAGGAGGGGAGTCTAACGGGGCGATGTAAGTAAGCAGAAAGTTCTCTAGCAATGCCAATAAGGCTTGCGCAGTAGCCTAAATTCGGTGTAAGAGAGACCTCAAAAATCGTATCCCTATACAGGTCAGTTAGATCCATCCCTAAAGGGGTCTTATCATCTAGTTCTAAGATTCCGCTGTCTTCTTCAGAAAGATTTAGCTCTTTTGCAGAGCAAAGCATGCCAAACGATGCAACTTTGCGGAGCATGCCCTTCTTAATGGTCACTTTTTTGTCCCCGCCGGTCTGTAGCTTCGCACCTATTTTGGCAAAGGCGGTAAGCATGTCTTTCCTGCAGTTTTTTGCGCCGCAAACCACTTGAAAGCGATCGGTTCCATCAAAGACCGTTGCAACGTTGAGCGTTTCTGCGTCAGGATGGGCTGCGACCGTTTCCACTTTAGCGACAACGACGCCAGAAAAGGTAAAAGGCGTGGTGGATACTCTATCCACTTCTAATCCCATCAAAGTAAGAATACGGGCAATTTCTTCTGGGCTTTCGCTGAGGTGAATGTAATCATTGAGCCAAGACAAGGGAATGTGCATAATCAAATACCGTAGGTTAGTAAGGAAGAGTGTAACAAAAGCGCGCTTTTTATGGGACGTAATGTCAAATATCTGCTCCATGGTTTGATCTGGAGCGTTGCTATCAATATCGGTTTGGTTACAAGTTTGGTTTGTCTCTCTTTGCGAGCGCCTTCGTCTGTTGGGGATAGACTCTGCGTTAAAACTGCAGATAAGCCGGTGCTGCTACACTCCAGCAATCTGCCTATTCTGCAACGCTATTTTTCCTACAGTTTTCAAGATTTAGTTTTGCAATTAAGCAACTCTACTCTGGTGCGTGATGGATACAAAATGCGAGATCTGGCGCTCTCTTGCCTTGTCGCTTTTCATCACTTTCCCGTGCAGCGTGCACTTGGCGGCTTTGCTTTATCGCAAAGAGAAATGACTTTTGTTCATGTGGATGGGGGAGAGTGCATTTCTATTCCCTTATTTCCAGGTCTTTGTGATGACCACTTTCAGGCACTTGTGCGATTCGCTAACGCAGAAAAGTGGCCTTTGACGGCAGAAGGCCTCTTTTATGAATTAAAACGCCAGGGCGTTTCGGCACCTGCGTCCCTGCAACTTGCCTGGACGCAAACCAAAGAATTTTCTTTAGTACTGAGGGCGTTTGAGCGTGTTATGGAGGGGGTGTCCTCTGATCTTTTGTACCACATGATATTGGAAGGGGATTTTGATAGTTTTCAGTCCTTTTTACAGAAAATTACGTGGGACGCCTCTTCACTTACAAAGGCAGAGGTATTACGTGATTATTTGAACAAAGGGTGCGTACTTGCAGCGAATTTGCTTGTGGATTTAGAGACAGAATTTGCTTTACATGATCTATCAGATGAAGAGCTTGTACGATTGATCGCGCTGATACAAGAAACCAAAAGGGCAGATGCTTTTTTAAAAAACACTCTACAGAGCATGCGTTCAGATAGGGTGCATAAAAAAGCAGCGCAGAAACTGTATTTTTTTGCAAAAGCATCTTGCCCAACTCCGTACGATCATGCTATTGCCCTCCAGCGGTTTGTTCCGGGGTACAAAAAAGTGGATACTGTTGAGCCAATGCCCAAAAAACCGCCTTCTTCCCTTTACGTTGTCCAGTATGGGGATAGCCTGTGGAAAATTGCCAAGAAATACCGTACGACAGTTGCAAAGCTGAAAAAGCGCAATAACATCAAGCACGAGTACCTCATTCAGGCAGGCGATGAGCTTGTCGTGGACTAGCGCAGGTTGTCAGATGCAGTTTTAAGGCGGATCGTATCCCCCAGAGTGCCAGGGTCCGCACTTGGCCAGGCGGCTTAAAATTAAAAAAAATCCCTTTACACAACCCCTTTTTCGTATTACTTCAACCGCATATTCTGAGCATGTGGGATAGAATCGGCAGCACGGGCCTAGCATGGGGCTAACGGTATAGCGATAGAGGTAAATAACGAAAAGGAGAATAAATTTCATCTTGCTATTCAGTGTCCTTTACTATACGATCTTTCGTAGTTTTGCGGAAGTGGCGAAACTGGTAGACGCGCTATCTTGAGGGGGTAGTGAGGGAAACCTCTTGGGGGTTCAAGTCCCCCCTTTCGCAACTGGGTATTTTTTTTCTGCCACATTAAGAGGGCTTTACCTTTTCTTCTGTTTCGAAAGACTTTTTTTCAGTCCGTCGGCTCTTTCTATGCGTTAGCTAATAGGCGCAAAATGCTCCACTGCCTAGGGCCCAAGAATCTACAGCCTACAGAGATATGCAACGCTAGGGAGGATCCAGGTGCAGTCGATAATGAGCCCCCTATAGGAAAAGCCCCCAAGGGTCGCTGACCGTGTCCCTACCATGTCTTCGCAACAGATAAACTTTTCTGCATAAAGTTTTTCCCCTGTTTTAACATGCTTCATCAAAATTGCAGTTGCAGCTTCTAAAGTTGTGGGTTGCTCGTAGGGAATTCCATTTTGCTGCTCATGTGTTTGAACAAGGACTTTCATACCCATGTAATATCTCTGTTGACTATTCGGAATCACATCTCGGGTCATAAGAACCCAATGGGGTGGATAACTTCTTGCTCCCAGCTTTCCTTTTATATCGCCGTGGTAAGCTTGATATTGAGTTTCATATCCTGCTTTTGGCTCCTTAATGAGCTCAGAGAGACGATTGAGATTAAAAGGACTTCCATTAATAGTATTTGGAATGAGAACGAGTATATGCGTCTCTCTTACCTTTCTATCGGGCCAGAATACACAAGGACTATCCAAAATTTCTCCAATATTATCAGGCAATGGAGGTTCTGCTCCAATATCTCCAAAATATGTACCCCATTGAGATTTTCCAAACTCAAAACAAAATGAACTTTTTGGGCTTTCAGTTATTTTTTTTCCCAGAAACCAATCTTTTTTTACTTGAGGTCTAATGACATCCTTAAAAAGTATTCGCGAGAGAGGATCTTTTAAATTTATTTCCAATTCTTCTTCAATGTATATTAAATATTTTATCTGTTTAATAAAATTAGCCTCTGCTCCAGACTGAGCATTACGGAGACTTTGATATCCCCCAAGAACCCCTGCAGTTCGGGGGAATCCTAAAGGATCGGGCGCTGCTTCGAAAATCGGTTTAGCAAGATTTATTACATGACTAGCTTGGAAATGTCCAAATTCCATTGATTCTTCCGTTGTTACTTCTAACTGAAGAGCAGCTCTTTCAGCTTCCAAGCTTGCAAGAACTTCGCTTGCAAGAACTTCATGAACTATTTTTTCTTTCTCTCGATATCTTTTCAATAATATAGTCTCTGCATCACTCACCAAAACTAAAGCTTTATCATCAACGATAGAACTTCTTTCTAAGAATCTATGAGCCTTTATTAAATCACCCTTAATCTTGATAATTTCAAGAAAAGGATCTCGCTCTAGGTAAAGCATTGACGCAAGATCTAAACCCTCCATTTTTTTTTCGATTTTATTTCTTAACAAAAAAAGGCGATGATCCCAATCGTCACGCCCATAAATTTCTTTGACTCTATCAATTTCGTCGTCAATAGATTTTCCCAAACATTCAAGCGACTCAAAAGATAGAGAAGAAGACTTAGCTACTCTATTAAGCTCTTCTTTTTTCTCAATAATTTTTTCCAGTCCTTTTAACTTTATTAAAGCTGAATAAACCCGGTCTAATGATTGACAATACTTATCAAAACAAGCATCAACTTCCTCTGTAACTGCCTGCTCTTTTTTTGATTGTTTACGGCTAATATGAAGCCATAGCGGGATGCCAAGCGGAATCGCACGAGCAATTGTCCATAAAATAGGTAACCGATGCTGATCTTCTACTTTCTGTTCAATTGTTTTAAGATGAGTTTGTTTCTCTTTTCGAAAGGCTTCCCATTTTTCATTAACCTGCTCAGTCGTATCAGCTCTGGCTCCTTTCAATCCAAGGACATACTTTTGAACCTGCTCTTGTTTCTTTTGAAGAGCTCTTTCCTGCCAGGGACTAGCTTTTTCTCTAAATTCTTTAAGGAATTCTTTTATGAGGGTTACATCGATAGTTTGAATAACATCATCGACTATTTTTTTGATGCATCCTCCCACAATTCTCTTACTAAAAGCATCTACAATCTTAGGATCTATTTCTGGCAAATGTAAGAATTCTCCAACTTCAGGATGAGAAGAAGAGAGAACAACTTTGATCAAGCTTGATTCCAAAACGCTTTGCTCAAAAGCACCTACATCTTTTACTTTAAAGCTCTGTAAACCCTCTATTTTTGGCATTAAATCTTTTTCAAAACGTTCTTCGATTAATTTTTCATGCTCTGGATCTAAAATTTGCTGAGTAGACCAGCTAACACCTGTATTTGATGACGACAAGCGATTAAGACAATGATCGCGTTTCTCAGAACTCTCAAGATTAAACAAGGGAATAAAATGTCTTAGGCCAATCTGTTCGCATAACTCTTGTTCTTTTTTTTCTACTTCCTGACGGTGCTGTGTTTTTTCCTCTATTTCAGGAAGATTCTCTGATTCTTGCTTCAATCTTTCTTCTTTTAGTTTAGCAAGCTGCTCATTTAACGTTTCTATTTGTGACTGTAGGGATGGCATATTAAGATTAGTAAGAGTTGCAATTTGTATCTCAAGGGTTTCCTCTTCTTTAGATGGGCTAGCTAATTCCCTTCTTTGCTTAGCTTCTATTGATTTAATTTCTATAAAATTTGCATCTTCAGAATATTTTGTAATCCCTAATATACAGCTTTCTGTATTGCCCAATAAACGCTTTAGCTGATTTCCAAGCCGAGCAGCAGCATCATATC
>JAUIKQ010000041.1 GCA_030430655.1 Chlamydiia bacterium | reverse complement strand
CTTGCAGGTCCAGAAGAGTATGCGAAATATGTAAGTCGGTTTTTTTCAAAAGACGAAATCACTGTCGCTCTTGGGGATTGTAATTTTGAGCGTGACCGTATGATTCATGCATTTGAACAAGCTGGATTATTAAATAAGCGGTATCCGGAACAAGTTCTACATACGCCTTGGCCAACAAATATTCATCCTCATATGGCTGATTTTGCCCCAGGGCCATTAAAATCTAAAGGAATTGATCATGCTCTTGTGCTTAATGCAACTTCCAGAACGCTTGATATGCAGGAAGTATTAAATGATGATCGATTTGCTCAAACTATTGAGTACCTGCAGGGAAAAAACCATCAAGAGTCGCAAAAAGCTCATTGATTTGATTCCGCTTAGTTTCTAACTGTTTTGCGCGACATAAAAGTGAGAGTCAGTGCGGTTTAATTGTGAGAGTGTCTGGGACTCAAGCTTTGTTTTTGTGGACCCGTTCCTGCACCGTTTTATTTACTTCAGGCCTGGGCCACATTTCCGGCTTCTGATAGAGACTAGACGCAGGGCTTTGTAAAATTATTTTTTCCTTGGCTGTTGCTAGTCTCGCTGATTTTCCTTCAAAAGCGCATATGTGAAACCGGTGGCTAAACCGATCGACCAGAGCAGCTATCAGCTCTGGTGTCCCGGATATTTGCAGCCGCTTATCGAATGAGAGGTTGGCACTCACTGCTATGGATCCTTTTTCATAGCGGCTTGCAAATCCGTCAAATAGTGGCCTAGCTCCGTTTTCGCTAAAAGGCGCAAAGCCTAGCTTGTCTACAATGAGCATTTGGGGTTGTCTTAGTGCTTGCATGAGTTTGGTTTAAGCTGTAATTTGCTTTGGCTTTTTCTAGCTGGTTTACTAGGCTCGCCGCTTTATGGAATTTGACGCTGATTTCTTGTCGACAGAGCTCTCTTTTTAAGTCTTACTATTTACATTTTTTAGGCGAGGGAGCAGTCACATTAAAATGTATCTAGTTGATGGACCTTTTCCTCTTCTGATAAGTTTTTTTTGTTGTATCAAGCGATTCAGCTTTCTTGTTGCAGTGTTCCTGGAAACATCTAGATGATTCATGATTTCAGAAATAGTTAATTCAGCTCTTAATTTTGCAAGCTCTAAGATAGATTCCTCATCGCTTCTATCAAGCTTTTTAGACGGCTCGAAGAAGAAGATTACTTTAACAAAATCTCCTTCTTCATGGAACTGAGGAGGCATTAGCCCTGCTTTTCTACAGCTATCAAAGATGAGTTTTATTCCTGTTCCCATTTTTTCGACCAATCCTAGTGTACGTGCAAGTCTGGCGATATTGGGATTACGAAGAAATGTGGTTCCATCTCCAAGGTGTTTTACATCAACTAGCCCAGGGAATCCACCTGGGCTGAAAATTTCTATACGATCGTCATATACAGCAATTTTTATAGCGCCAGGAATAAAGTATTTTCGGTGAATGAGGGCATTTATAATAGCTTCTCTCAAAGCCTCGGGGGGAATAATAGACTTTGATTTAAGTTTTGCTCCTTGGAGGTTAAAATGACGAGAAATCCAAGACCTTACCAACTTCAAACTAACAGATGCTTGTTGTTCAAGGTTTCCTGTAACTTCTTGTGTTTGTATAATATCACGACCGGAAGTCCCTTTAAATTGAGTGCATAAAATAGCGGCTTCAGGAATATATTCCTCTGGGTTTTCACAAAAATGCATGGTGCCAGCTACTGTTGGAAAAAATGTTTCTGGATTAGCGGAAGAGGGGGTAATGACCTTTTCGGATACAAGACGTCGTTTTGTTTGTGTAGAGCCAAAAGCTGGGGTGAGTAGCTCTTTGGATAGTATTTTAATCGAACTGTGAATAGACTCTTCATCATAAAAAATTCTTTTGGACTCCCTCATTAATTCTTCGATGTATTCTTCAGTAGCACGTCTTGTATTTGAACCGACTCGAAGGTAGACGCCTTTGGGGATCCCTTCTTTCCTATTAAAGCAGGGCTTTTTTAGACTTTGGGGTATTTTGATAATGATAATAGAATGTGCATTGAAATTTTTTTCATAAATCTGAGCTAGTAAATTTGGGCTCGTTGAGTCGTATAAGCTGTTTGGGAATTCGTCATAAACCCTTTTTCTAATTTTTTCATCAATACCACATATCTCTAAACTATTATCTTCTACACCAATGATGATAGAGCCTCCGATACCATTTGCAAATGCTATACAGGTCTTGATTAATGTCTCAAACTTTGGAAGAGCTGATTTAAGCTCTAATGTTTTAGATTCTCTTTCCTGGAAAAGCGGTTTTTTTGCCATGATTGCACCAATCTTACCATAAATGCACCAATTGCACCAATCTTACCATAAATGCACCAATTGCACCAATGAAAAATGATTGGGTTTATATTTTATCCTGGATCGGGAGAACTTCTTCTAACAACTGGCACCAGTCAAAAGTTCGAAGTGTGGCCAGTAACTGGAGACTTGCCGGTCGATGTGAAACTGCAATGAGGGTCGAGAAAGGTTCTTGCAGTGTTACAGACAGCTTTTTGCTATAGATTTTTAAAATGAAGTTTCTGCCTCCTTTACTAAGGCAGTTTTTCCCGACCCTAGCATCTCGCAAACTAAGTGGAGGGGTGGCTTGTCTCCTAGGTGAATCTCAAATTCAGACTCAAAGCCACACATAGAGAAACTGACGTATGCCATTTAGGACTGCCTGTGCCTGAAAGAGTTTTGTAAAGGCTCTCTCGGTCAACATAAGCCTTTTTGGTCAGAGCACCAGTGCCGCCTTGCGCATCTGCAACACTGCGTAATGCCACAAGAAAAAGCTGCTGAGATTTCTCATCTCCTTTTAAGCTTTCACCTAGTGCTTTATTTAAATAAGCCGCAGCAAAATCATGATCTTGCAGTTGCTCTAAAAGAAAAGCTTGATATTTTCTATTTCTTGCCACGGCCTAGCTCCCTAGCTTGAAAGATTCTAGTTCCCGGGTGTAGTGAATAAGCTCGCATACCCCTATCTTGCAAGGTTTCGTAGTCTCTAAAGTTTTAGCTTCAACCGGTCCAGCCGGGTCAGAATTTTAGTCCGATTATGGATCTCTTTATCCAGACCCTAAAGGGCCGCTTTCCGGTAGTAGTCTCTGTAGATGGCAACATCGATCCTTTGCCTATAACCCTATTGTATCTTACAAATACAGTATTGGAAGTAGTTTTCTAACCTATTAGCATTAAATGGGTTGAAAACTCATCAGAGAAAGAAATCCAGGGCTAATGCGTTACATGTTTTCCCGTCGACGAAAATTCCTTTGTCTAGCTGCACTTTCAGAAGTTTAGGCACGTATCCAACGCAATAGCATTTACAAGTTGAAAATTATTTCCCTAGGCCATAGAATTACCCTCGCGACCTGCGTATGTGTCGGATTTATTGCTGTCTGTGGTTTTGGTCGGGGATGAAACCCTGTGAGTCCGCAGCTGGCTGTTTAGATGGGGTTTTGGCTAGGACAGGAGCCTCCTGTTTTAATAGACCGCAAGGGGTGCCCTGGGAGGGGCCTTTGTTTTGCGTGCCGGAGCCTCTTTAGATTCAGGCAAGGGGCGGGAGCGCGTTTGTTTGCTGCTCTGATAAGGCGGGGTAGTGTCGGTGAAAAACTGTTGAAAAATGAAAGGAAATTGCTTTCCTGGGCCTTGGGGGCTAGGGAATAGAAAATTATTTTTGGGTTAACTAGATGACAAGTGTAAAAGTTCGGACAGGCGAACCAGTCGATAAGGCTCTACGTATTTTAAAAAAGAAGTTAGATAAAGAGGCTGTAATGAAAACAGCCAAAGCGCATCGCTTTTATGACAAACCCTCTGTTAAAAAACGAGCTAAATCTAAAGCGGCTTTAAAATATAAGCTTAGACGATCTAAGTAATTGAAATTAAAAGCTATACGTGTATAGCGCCAAATTTAGCACAGTTGTTCTGAGTTTGCTAATAAATAGTAGTCGGTGCTATACTGGCTCTATCGTGAAACCACAAAGTAGTTAAGCCATGACAGACTATTACAAGACTCTGGGTGTTGGAAAGGACGCTTCTGCGGAAGAAATCAAAAAGGCCTATCGCAAGTTGGCCGTCAAATACCACCCCGACAAGAATCCTGACGATCCGAGTTCTGAAGGAAAATTCAAAGAAGTTTCGGAGGCGTATGATGTGCTGAGCGATGCGCAGAAGAGAAGCACCTACGACCGTTTCGGCGCGGAGGCGGTGAAGGGAGGCGCTGGCGGAGGAATGGGAGGCGCGCAGTTCTCTTCAATGGAAGACGCTTTGCGTACCTTTATGGGCGCTTTCGGAGGCGCTTCCGGTGGGGAGTCCATTTTTGATTCTTTTTTTGGCGGTTTTGATAGAGGAAGTCAAGGGTCAGAAGGTCGGCCGGGGGCCAGTAAAAAGGCTTCGTTAACCATCACTTTTGAAGAGGCGGTTAAGGGAGTGGAAAAAGAAATTTCAATTACCAATTACGTTCCGTGCTCTTCTTGTAAGGGGATAGGAGCCGAGTCGCGGAGCGATATTAAGACATGTGTTACATGTCGAGGGCAAGGACAGGTACACCAAACGCGTGGTTTTTTTAATATGGCTACCAGTTGCCCTAGCTGCCATGGCGCTGGGCAAATCATTACCAAGCCTTGTAAGTCGTGCCACGGGACGGGACGGAGCAAGAAAAAAGAGACAATTAAAGTCCCCATCCCTGCTGGAATCGATAATGGAATGCGGATTAAACTGGCTGGGAAGGGAGATGCAGGAGAGATGGGCGGCCCCTCTGGCCATCTTTTTGTCTATGTTACTGTGCAGCCCCACGCTATTTTTGAAAGAGAAGGGGACGACGTTTACATTAACCTTCCGTTAAGCTTTTCAGAGGCCGCTCTTGGCGCAAAGAAAGAAATACCAACGCCTTTAAACGGCTCTTACAAAATTGCTATACCTTCAGGAACACAAACAGGAAAAGTGTTTCGCGTGCGAGCTCAAGGTGTACCCAATGTTCACCACAGATCTCCGGGAGACCTTATGGTGCAGATTCATGTGGAAACACCAGTAAGCCTTTCTGAAAAACAAAAAATGCTTCTTCGTGAACTGCAGGAGTTAGAAACCTCCAAAAACTCTCCCAAAAACCGCTCTTTCCTTGAAAAGATGAAACTCTTTTTTTAACGTCTAGTGGCACAAACGGAAAATAGTTAGGCGCTCAGAGGTAGATAGGCGCTACTTGGTGGATAGAAGGGGCTTTTCTGTGGAGGCTGTCTTTGCAAAACTGCGCTAAGTAGGCAAAGTCCATGGGCGTGTGTAGCAATTTTTCGTGCTGGAGGCATGGCCATTTGTCTTTTATTGGGTCAATGTTTGGTGTAGTCACGACGCCGGGGTAGCTGCTGCATCGGTCAATGGGAATTGTGGTAGGGCGTTTTGTGTAAACGACCCTGTCTTCAAGTTTGCACCCCTCTATTGCGTATACGCTGTTTTGTTTAGCATTTGCAATTGTCATAAATTCTCCCATTTTTCGAGGAAGATAGCCTTGCAAACTACAAAAAGGAAACAGGGGAATGGTATGCGCAAAAGCGAAGGCTTTTGCTGTGATACTGCCGATGCGAGTTGCAGTAAACAGGCCTGGTCCTATACCCACAGCAATGCAGCCTAGATCAGAGACAGAGAGCATATTTTTTGAAAAGAGCTGCTCGATGGTGGGGAGGAGCTCTGTGCTCTCTTTTTTCTTGCTATTTAAATAAATGACTTGGTTTTGATGTCCTTCTTCAAGGAGGGCAACAAAGCTGTTATGGCCACTGGTTTCGATGACTAAGTATTTCATACAGGGCAGTATATAGATTTACCTTTTATAAGGGGAGTGGTATATTCTCGTGGTGTCCTTTTGTTTGGTCGTATATATTTCGTTGATAAGATAATACAGTAGGAGATCCGTTTTGGGTAAAGAAGACAAAGAGCGAGAAGAAGAGAGGTTTTTAGACGAGGAAGAGCAGCAGATCGATTTAAGCGACGCTTTGGTCCCTGCAGGCAAAGAGAACGCCCAAGAAAAACATAAAGAAAAATACCCAAAAAGCTTGTTTGTTCTGCCGTTAACAAGGCGCCCTTTTTTTCCTGGTATGGCAGCTCCTTTAGTGATTGAACCGGGTCCCTACTATGAAGTGCTCAAGCTCGTGGCCAAGTCCAAAGATAAAATGCTGGGTTTATTTTTAACAAAAAAGGAAGAAGCAAATATCTATGATCTGCAGCTAGAGGACTGCCATAGCGTAGGGGTGAGCGCGAGTATATTGCGCATCGTTCCTTTGGAGCAGGGGGGCGCGCAGGTTGTTTTGAATATGGAACAGCGCATTGAGATTACTTCTCCCAAGAAGGGTAAGTATCTTGCTGTAAACGTCGAATACCATGATGATGAGGTTTCGCCACAGCAAAGCCAGACGATCAAGGCATATTGCATCAGTATCATTACAACTATCAAGCAGCTCCTCAAACTCAACCCCCTATTTAAAGAAGAACTGCAGATATTTTTAGGACATTCCGATTTTACAGAGCCAGGCAAGCTGGCTGATTTTTCTGTTGCGCTAACAACAGCTGGTCGTGAAGAGCTGCAAGAGGTATTAGAAAAATTTGATATACAAGAGCGTATCGACAAGACGCTTGTTTTACTGAAGAAAGAGTTAGATCTCAGCAAATTACAAAGTAGCATTACAGCAAAAATTGAAGCCACAATTTCAAAAACCCAGCGTGAATTTTTCTTAAGGGAGCAGCTTAGGACGATAAAGCGGGAACTTGGCATAGAGAAGGATGACAAAATATGTGATACCGAAAAATTTACAGCCCGTTTGAAAGATAAAGAAGTCCCAGAAGAAGTGGAAAAGGTCATCGATGAGGAGCTGGATAAACTACAAGTTTTGGAGCCTCAGTCCGCAGAATACGGAGTTTGTCGCAATTATTTAGACTGGTTGACTATCGTGCCTTGGGGAATTTACAGCGATGAGAGTCATGATTTAGAGGCGGCAACCACGGTTTTGGAAAAGGACCATTATGGGCTTAAGGATATTAAAGAGCGTATCTTAGAGTTTATCAGCGTAGGTAAGTTGTCGGGCGGAGTAAAAGGAAGCATTATTTGTCTTGTAGGACCACCGGGCGTGGGCAAGACAAGTATTGGAAAAAGTATTGCAAGAGCATTGAATAGAAAATTCTATCGCTTCTCTGTTGGAGGGATGCGCGATGAGGCAGAAATTAAGGGACATCGTCGCACGTACATTGGCGCAATGCCAGGTAAGTTGATTCAAGCCCTTAAAACGACTCAAACGATGAACCCTGTTATTATGTTGGACGAAGTGGATAAAATGGGTATTAGTTACCAAGGCGATCCCGCATCTGCTTTATTAGAAGTGTTAGATCCAGAGCAAAATAAAGATTTTTTGGATCACTATCTCGACGTACGCTGCGATCTTTCCAGTATTTTGTTTATTGTGACGGCCAATGTATTGGATACCATACCCGGTCCCTTGCGCGATAGGATGGATGTACTCCGTTTGTCTGGTTATATTAATGAAGAGAAGGTACAGATCGCAAAACGCTATCTTATTCCCCGCAATCGGAAAACGCATGGATTAAAGGGATCCGACCTTTCGTTTACCGTGTCTGGCATCTCAGGTATTATCGAAGGGTATGCGCGTGAAGCTGGTGTGCGTGCTTTGGAAAAAAATATCAAAAAAATATTGCGAAAAGTGGCTATGCGCGTCGTAGAGCACAGAGAAGCGCAGGAAAAAAAGAAAAAAGTCGCTGATTTGAAACCGATACGGATTACGGACAAAAATCTGGAAGAGTATTTGGAAAAATCGAGGTTTATTTCTGATCGTTATTACCCACAAACGCCGGTAGGGGTTTGTATGGGGCTTGCTTGGACAGCCCTTGGAGGCGCTACCTTGTACGTGGAAGCTATTGAGAGCAATAGCGACAAGAGGCAAATGAAGCTGACTGGACAGGCAGGGGATGTAATGAAAGAATCGGCTCAAATTGCGTGGAGCTATGCGCAGGCACTTGCAAAAAAGCTCTGCGAGAAAAAGGAATTTTTTCCGTCCAAAGAGGTGCATTTACATATCCCAGAAGGAGCAACGCCCAAAGATGGTCCTTCTGCCGGTATCACGATGGTAACAGCGCTTTTTTCTTTATTGCTTAACAGGCCAGTTATCAAAGATTTAGGGATGACGGGAGAATTAACCTTGACAGGGAAGGTGCTGCCCATTGGAGGACTAAAAGAGAAATTAATAGCGGCTAGGCGCTCTAAGATCAAAATACTTATTTTCCCAAAGGACAACCGCCGAGATTACGACGAACTGCCAGACTACCTGAAAAAGGGGTTGCAAGTGCACTTTGTGAACCACTATAGTGAAGTTATGGAGATTGCTTTTCCAAAAGTTGGAGCGGAGAAGAAGGCACGTGTGGCAAAAAAAGGCTAAAGAATACCTTATTTTACCTGAGAAGATAGAGCAGCGGGTGGCCCTTTTGCGACAAGAGGGGAAAGCTATTGTAAGCATAAATGGCTCGTTCGATATCATGCATGCTGGGCATCTGGAGATACTCTATCAAGCTTCGTTGCTTGGCGACTATTTGATTGTGGCCCTTAATACAGACAGCTCAATCAAAAATTACAAAGGGCCGAACCGACCTTTTGTTTCTTTAGAGCACCGCTTGGAAATGGTAGCGGCTGTGCGTTTTGTTGATTTTGTGACCTATTTTTCTGAGCCAACGCCTTGCGCTATTTTAGAAAAGATAAAACCGGATTGGCATGTGAATGGGGCAGAGTACGGGATGGAATGCATTGAAGCGCCTGTTGTAAAAAAATATGGAGGAAAGATTGTATTGGTAAATAAGGTGGGGGACTTATCCACCACTAAACTCTGCAACGCCATTCGGTCTACATGCGAATCATCGGTTCACTAAAAAGCGAAGAGGACGCTTTTCTTTTCCAAGCGCACTTGCAATTAAAAGGAATAGAAAGCGCTTGCCATAAGGGAAATGATCTTTGGGAGATTTGGATTTATGATGAAGATCAAATAGAAAAAGGCAAAGCGGAGCTAGACGCTTTTTTGCGCAGTCCAAAAGAGTTTTTTGAAAAGCGGGGCAAGCCTACCAGAGTCCGTGCAGACGGCTTGGATGAAAGCAGTGTCTCTGAAAAAGCGTCACCCTTGCGAAGAAGGGGAGCGCAGTTGACGTATGCCCTGATTGTTTTGTGCGCAGTGATATTCTACATTCAGCGAATCAGTTTGGACAAGGAGCAAAAAGACATTGCTTCTTCGGGTTATTTATTTGGCATTTCCAAGTTAACCACAAAGCTTTTAATCGACTATCCTGAAGCTTATCAAGATTTGCAAAAGCAAATTCGTGCTTCTGGTGCTGCAGAGCGAAAACAGCTTGAAGATTTAGCTTTGCCGGACCGTTTAAGTCGGGTGCGGTCCCAGCTATCGGCATATTGGCAAGGCTTGACATATTTACTACTCAATTGGCCAGATTCGCGAGCCACTCTCAAGGTGCCACTGCTCAAGCAAGTGCGTCAGGGGGAGGTGTGGCGTTTATTTACTCCTATCTTGCTTCATGGCGGGTTTTTCCATATCCTTTTTAACATGCTGTGGCTGTACTTTTTAGGCAGGCACATTGAGCCAAGGTCAGGCCGAGGAAAGTACTTGATCATCACCTTATGCATTGCCTTGGTCTCAAACTTATGCCAGTATTTCATGGGGGGCCCCTTTTTCCTGGGTTTTTCCGGCGTTATCATGGGTTATGCTGGATTCATTTGGATGCGCCAGAAGTGCTATCCTTGGGAAGGGTACCCTATTCCTAAGGCGGTTTTTATTTTTTTAGCGGTTTATACCCTAGCACTTTGTGGCATTGGCATAGTAAGTTTTATTTTACAGTGGATGCGGGTAGCAAACGTGCCTTTTTTTGTTGCGAATACGGGGCATGTGGTAGGTGGAGCTACTGGAATATTATTAGGCAGGCTAGCCTTTTTTGGACGAAGGGTGGGGAAACAGTAATGACAGCGCGCGATTTGACGATTTTGGGGTGTTCTTCTCAGCAGCCTACGCGGAAGAGAAACCATGGAGCCTACCTCTTGAGGTGGAATTTAGAAGGGTTACTTTTTGATCCAGGTGAGGGGACACAGAGGCAGTTTATTTTTGCTAACATAGCTCCCACCTGTGTCACACGTATTTTTGTTAGTCATTTTCATGGAGATCACTGTCTTGGCCTTGGTTCCATGCTTATGCGTCTGAATCTTGATAAAGTACAGCATCCAATCCATTGCTATTATCCAGCAAGCGGTAAGGCTTATTTTGATAGACTGCGCTACGGGACACTTTACCATGACCACATCAATGTTATTGAGCATCCTGTTGAAAAAGAGGGAGTTGTGCATGATGATGGGGACTTTCGCATTGAAGCGAGTTTTTTAAGTCATGGCGTTGACAATGTGGGGTGGAAAGTGACAGAGCCGGATGAAGTAAAGTTTGATAAGGAAAAGCTAAAGGCAAGTGGTGTTAGGGGACCGATGGTGCAGCAGCTAAAGGCAGCTGGGTCAAGTTGGGTGGGTCAGAAAAAGGTCACTTTAGAAGAAGTGAGTTATATTAGAAAGGGCGACAGTTTTGCGTTTGTGCTTGATACCCTTCCCTGCGATGCTGCAGTTTACATTGCTCAAGACGCGACGCTGCTTTTATGTGAGAGTACCTATTTGGAATGCCATGCGCATTTAGCAAAGCAGTACCGCCACTTGACTGCGAGGCAAGCCGCAAGCATTGCAAAGCAAGCAAGGGTTAATCACTTAGTGCTTACTCACTTTTCTGCAAGGTACTGCAGTTTAGACAGTTTTCTTGAGGAAGCAGGTGCAATTTTTCCAAACACATCTGTGGCAGACGATCTTAAGTGCTTTGCTTTCCCGAAAACTTAAGGGGGGACAGATTATAAGAAAAACCCTTGATCGGCAATCTGGAAATTCGTTATAAAAAGCGCAGGGCTAAAGCAGCAAACCAGGTCAATACGGGGAGCTTTACGCACGAAAAAACACCTTGAAGTTAGGAATATTTCATGCAAGACACGTCTTTCCACAAGGTCATCGACCAAGTAAATGCATTTATTCAAAAAATTAAGGACTTACAAAAAGAGCCCAAACTTGCTCACGATGTTGCATTTTTAAAGGCTTTTTCGGAAGTTGTTTCTCAGCTCGATCAGATCACTTCGACAACTGAGGGAGTAGACGATTTTGAGGTACAAAATACGTCAAAAATTATTCACGGCATATTTACACAGAAGTTAAAAATCAAACATAAAGCGATGGAGCCGACTTCCATGATAGAAGCGTCGAGGCAATGTGAAAAGGGGGATTCAAAACTTCTTGAGTATATTGCAGAGGCTTATAAACACAATACCGCTGCAACGACATGTTTGATTCACGAGCTTGAGCTATTAGTTTCTCAAAAAGACGGTACAGCCGGCTAGTTGCAAGACGTACTATTTCAGCACCTGAAGTAGAATGCGGGTTTTTAAAAACAAGCGGGTATTTGTCCGTCACTTGTTACCAAAACTTGGCGTTTTCTTTTTCGAGGTTATTATTCCGGGATGTGGTGACGAATGTTGGATTAATGGAAGGTATAACGCTAGTGAAAGTATAGACTGATAAGTACAAAAGTCCGCATTATATAGGTTGGAATGCTCTACGAATGCGGATTTTGGCTTGCTTCTCACTACCTAGTTAGGTAAAATGGACAGATTTGCTAAATGAACTGCTCGTTTTTAACCTTTAGAAGGTTATGCTCAATGTCGGATAGACCAGGGTTAGAGTTTAGTACGTTAAAAAATGTGGGGATCGTGCACATGAATAAAGTGTATTATGTTAATCACATTTGTATGTACTATCACGACCGTTTAAAAAATAGAAAATATTTTGATAGAAAGCCTATTGGTTTTTTTTATTCAAAAAAAGAAGCTTCTAGTCTCATTGACCTGTATAAAACGTTGCGTGGATTCAAAGACTATCAAGATGGCTTTTACATTGATGAATATGTAATCGATAGTATCTATAACGAAAAAATAAACACTTTACTCTGTGAGAACATCCCAATAATTAAGCAACAGAAGGTTTTGTTCAGTATTGAGTATCAATATGAAGATGAAAATGAGGAAGAAGACGATGATGGGTTCGAAATACTCGCATTTTTTTCAACCAGGGCAAAGGCAAAAAGTGGGCTAAATGAATTGTTGAAAATTCCCGCGATAAAGTTAATTAAAGATAGATTAGTTATAACTGAAAAGTCTATTGATAGCAAAGCGTGGGAGGAAGGCTTTGTGACCTGGCAGCAATCACTAGAGACAGCTGCTAAAGAGTCGGAGCAGGAATAGAGGATCGAGAAAAGTTCTATCGGCTCGAATATCTTCCTTGATTTTGGAGAACAAATAGATGTTACGTATGGCGATGGGAAGAGAGGGCTGAGATAAGTGCTCTGGGAAAATATTTTCGACCTCTCCACCCACTAACTTAGTGTAGCGTGTGTCAGTAAACATTTACTTCCAAGGACGAAAGTACGTGTGCGCCACGACGGCATGCGGCTATGTAGAGAAAGTGTATCAAACCAGGCTGCTACAG
>JAUIKQ010000040.1 GCA_030430655.1 Chlamydiia bacterium | reverse complement strand
TTTCATAGATCCGCTCAAAAGCGCTGTCGGGATCTCCTTGAAATAAAGGGGGAATTTCCTCTTCTAAAATGCGGGCTTTGAGGGCCTCTTTGTCCAACTTTAAATAGACAAGTCGCCCCATTTTTTTTAGAAAATCAATGTGGTCTCTTTGCAAAAATGTGCCTCCACCCAGCGCAATCACCGAATGCTGCACGTTTTGCAAAGACTGAATCACTTCATGTTCTAAAGTGCGAAAGGCACTTTCTCCCACATTCATAAAAATTTCTTGTATAGATAGGTGTTGGTTTGGGTGCTTAACCGCAAAAAGCTCCTCTATTAAGGCGTCTGTATCGATGAAAGCAAGCTCCAACTTTTTAGCAATCTGTTTGCCAAAATAGGTTTTGCCACATTTTTTAAAGCCAAAAAGGATAAGGTTCATGGTATTTCCTTAATATTCATTCCAAGGGCCTGCATGTGCTTTACAAAATCTGGATAGGTTTTAGCAACACATTCGATCCCTGTAATAACACTCGTTCCCTGCGCTGCAAATGCGGCTACAGCAAGAGCAAGCGCTATTCTATGATCGCCGTGAGCAGAAAGGGGGGCTCCTCTTAATTTAGAAGGGAAAATCGTCAGTCCGTCCCTACGCTGCTTTATCACCGCCCCCATTTTTGTTAGCTCTTCGTCTATAGCGCTAAGGCGGTCTGTTTCTTTTGTTCTTGCAACAGCCCCATTGTAAAGAGAAGTTGGTGTTTTTGCATAGCACCCACAAACTGCCAATATAGGAAGGGTATCAATAATGGGATTGATATCAATAGATTTCCCAAATAAATCTTTTCCGCCTTTGACCAAAAGGGTTGAGTTTTGCCAAAAAAAGTTTCCACCCATGGACTGTAAGAGAGACAATAATCTTTTGTCTCCTTGAGGATCGTGGGGGACAAGGTTATGTATTTTTACCATGCCTTTCGTTAAAAGCGCTGCAACAATGGGAAAAGCGCTTGTACTAAAGTCGCCTGGAACAGTATAGGTAAATCCATTGTAGACAAGTCCCCCTGATACTTCATATTTTGCGTAGCGCTCATGGGCAATGTTAGCACCAAGCTTTTGTAACCAGTGTAGCGTTAAATCAATCCAGGGGGTTTCTCCAGGATCAGTGACAGAGATAGTGGTGGGTTTGTCTAAAAAAGAGGTAGCGATTAAAAGTGCAGAGATGGGCTGGGAGTCCTCTCCTTGTATAGAGATTTGTCCTGGCTGCATAGGTCCTTTAAAGGCAATAGGAGCCGTGAACCGTGTGATGCTAACACCTAAAGCTTGTAGCGCGTTTAATAAAGGGCGAATAGGCCGATTGGTTTTAATCGAATGATCGCCTGTGATTGTCATGGGGTGTGGAGATAGGGAAGACAAAGCAGAGAGAAAGCGGAGCAAAATCCCTGAATTGCCAACATCAATCTTTTGTGCTGCGGAGAACTTCCCCCCCTTGCCATGAATATAAATTGTGTTTTCGTCTTTTTCGACGCTAGCTCCAAGGCTACTTATAGCCATGCAGGCTTTATCTGTATCTGGCGAGAGGAGGGGACTCTGCACCGTGGACAGCCCTTTTCCCATCATTGCAAAGAGCAGTGCTCGCATGGTTTGTGACTTAGAAGGAGGGATAGTTAACTCTCCTTTTAAAGCGCCCCCTCCTACAATTTTATAGCAGGCCATGTAGATACCCATTCGACTGCTTGGTATAGCACTTTTTTCTCTATCTTTTGATGAATGGCGACGTCACCAATATCCCGTAGCAAAGGCATGTACAAAGTGTTTTTATCCATTTTTTTATCCATGGATATAAATTCCATGATTTTTTGAGGTTTAATATCGCAATCTATTTGAAAAGGTTTTAAGACGCTATACACAATCTGCCAAGACTGGTAAGAGAGTCTTTTCAATAAATAAGAAAGGTATCCTTCGGCTAACATGCCAAGAATGATAGCCCGGCCGTGCGCTATTTGAAAACTGCAGCTCGCTTCTATTGCGTGCCCTACTGTATGCCCAAAGTTTAAAATGGTCCGCAGAGCATCGCCATAGGGATCTTTTTCTACAATAGCTATTTTTGCTTGGATTGATTCAATAATCCGCTCTTGTAATGAAGTGATTTTTAAGAGCTTTGGTGCATAAATCAGCCCCATTTTGATAATTTCTGCTTCTCCATTTTCTAGTTCCTGTTTTGGAAGGGTTTGGAGGATGTTGGGATCGATTAAGATCTGTTTTGGTGGGTAAAATAATCCAAACACATTTTTTGCCTTTGCGTGGTTAATAGCCACTTTGCTACCAATAGCCGCATCAACCATGCCAAGGAGCGTAGTGGGTATATGCGTTAAGTCAAGACCTCGCATGTAGGTTCCACTAACATAGCCTCCTAAATCTGTAATAACCCCGCCTCCTAGAGTGATAAAAGGGATCCCTCTATTCAATTGCGCGCTAACCATTGCATCGCGCAGAGTAGACACTACCGCTGGTGTTTTGCTCTGCTCTCCAGGCTCTACTACGAGTGGTAAAGAAGAAGGGCAAAGGTAGGACAGCACCTGCTTACCGTGGAGATGAAAAACAGTTTTATCAGACAAAAGGACAGCTTTGCCATAAAAACTCAACTTAGATAGAGCGCCGTTTCCAATGAAAATATCGGTAGAAGCATTGGAAAATAGCATTTTGAAGTGTTTTATCACAAGGGCTAGATCACATTCCTTTTTTTTGCTAACCTTCTGCTGTGATGATACTGAAAATTACTTTTCCTTGTGAATGTTTGTTTTGTCTTTAGACCATATACCCCAGACAGGATGGGCCTGCACTGAAGGGCACGACTGCGTAGAAATCCGTTTGGATTTATTGAAACGCAAACAGAAGCTCTCCCGGCCTCCTGTTCCTTATATCCTCAAAACTCTTGATCTCTCTTTGCTCCTCTCATTTGATGCTCCAGACTATGTGGATATCGACTATAGGCTTGGGAAAGCCGGGGTCCGTTTTGTCCGTTCCCATTTTCCGAAAGCAGGAGTTATTTGCTCTTGTCATGAAAAAGGAAAAATAAAAGACATAAAAAAACGGCTCCATGAGTTGCAAAATACTGGAGCAGATTTTTTTAAAATAGTAGCGGGCAGCTTTTCCTATCTCGAAAGCTTGCAGCTAGCTCAGCTTTCTAACTCCCAAACAGTAGCTTTTGGAGTGGGGGAAAAGGGTATTTTAAGCCGCTACGTGGCGCTTATCCAAGGGGCCCCCTTCAATTATGTGTGCTTATCTTTCAAGCAAGCTACAGCCAAAGGACAGCAACCGCTCAATCAATGGCCAAAAGGACTCAATCGGCATACAAAAATTTATGCCCTTCTTGGAAGGGATGTCTCCAGTAGTCCAAGCCACATTACACATAACGCAGCTTTCCAAGCCAGCAATATAAACTCTTTTTTTTATAAAATGTCAATTAGCCCACAAGAATTACAGCCTTTGTTGGAATTAGCATTGCTTCTGCCCTTTGCGGGTTTTGCCATCACTCTTCCATTTAAAGAAATGGTTTGTTCGCTTTGCGAAACTTCCCTGAAAGCGGTAAACACGTTAGTCAAAAAACGGGGCAAATGGCATGGACATATGACAGATGGAGAAGGGGGAGTAGACGCACTTAAAGAAGTGGCTCCAGAGCTAAATAACAAAAAAGTCGCCATTCTGGGCGCTGGAGGGACTGCTCAAGCGCTGGCTTTGGCATTGAAAAAGGAGCACGCTATTGTCACAATCGTTAATCGATCGCCAGATCGAGGAAGAGAAATAGCAAAAAGATACGATCTGCATTTTTGCTCCTTAAAAGGGAATTGGCTAGACTACGATATCCTTATCCAGGCAACACCTGTTGGCATGCCCCCCAAAACAGAGGAAATGGTTATTACAAAAGATCAAATCCTTCCAAAAACCGTGGTCTTAGATGCAATTCATACACCAGAGCGCACCTATTTGCTTGGAATAGCGCAAACCAAAGGTTGTCAGATCATTTCAGGAAGGCGACTCTTCTTATACCAAGCTTTGCGTCAATTTGTCCTTTGGTTTGGCAAACGTGCAAACATTACAAAAATGCAAGAGGCACTGGAAACTTTTCTATTGGAAAAAAATTCCAATTCTTCGACTCTAATGTAGGAAATTTGGAGCAATGAATAAAGATGAAGAAAATATATACGTTAGGCATTTGTGCTGCCATTGGCCTACTTGCGTGGTTTATTCCTCCACCAAAGGGAATAGAAGAGAGGGCTATCCATTTATTTGCGATTTTCTTGTTTACCATCTTAGGTATTATCACTAAGCCTTTGCCAATGGGAACGATTTCTGTTTTTGGACTAACGCTCACCATTTTAACCAAAACCCTTGATTTTGCAGAGGCGTTTAGTGGATTTAGCAATGTTGTTGTTTGGTTGGTTGTCTGCGCTTTTTTTATTGCAAGAGGCATTATCAAAACAGGGCTCGGACAAAGAATTGCCTACCACCTGATGGCCCTTTTAGGTAAAAGCTCTCTTGGCATGGCGTACGGGATGGTGGCTACCGATCTTATATTGGCGCCTGCCATACCAAGCGTGACAGCAAGAGTGGGTGGCATTATCTATCCCGTTGTACGTTCGCTAGCGCAAACTTTTGGCAGCGAGCCGCATAAAGGAGCCAAACGGCTTGGCGCTTTTTTGTTACAAAGCACTTTTCAGGGCTCTTTGATCAGCTCTGCCATGTTTTTAACATCGATGGCAGGCAATCCCTTGGTAGGAGATTTAGCTTCTGACGTCGGAGTCACAATTCTATGGAAAGACTGGATTTCTGCAGCTTCGGTTCCAGGACTTATAGCGCTTGTCTTAATCCCTTTATTTTTGTACAAGGTTTATCCTCCTACTATCAAATCAACGCCAGATGCTAAAGACTTTGCATTGAAAAAATTAAAGGAAATGGGATCGATTACCTCTAGCGAGTGGATCATGCTGGTTTCTTTTGTCGTACTGATTGGCTTGTGGATATTTGGGCCTCAGTTTAGCTTAAAAGCCACAACAGCAGCGCTCATTGGGCTGAGCTTGCTTTTGTTCACCCAGGTCTTAACCTGGGAGGATGTGCTGCAAGAAAAGGGGGCATGGAACACGCTTGTGTGGTTTTCTGTACTTGTTATGCTCGCTACCTATCTCAATAAATTAGGCCTTACTAAATGGTTTAGCGAGTGGGTCGTGCATCACGTGCATGGACTAAATTGGTTGATGGCCTTTGGTGTGCTGTTGCTTGTGTACTTTTATTCCCATTACTTTTTTGCAAGTAATATTGCGCATATTAGCTCTATGTATCCGCCTTTCTTGATTCTGAGCGTGGCCGTTGGTGCTCCTCCTATGTTAGCGGCACTTATTTTGGGTTTTTTTAGTAGCTTATTTGGAGGCTTAACACACTATGGGTGCGGACCTGCTCCCATCTACTTTGGTTCGGGATACATTAAATTGCAAGAGTGGTGGAAGCTGGGGCTATATACAAGCGTTGGAAACTTAGCTATTTGGCTGCTTATTGGCGCGCTTTGGTGGAAGGTTATAGGATTATACTAGAGCCGCAATGCTAGTTTATCACAAGCCTTCAAAAAAATTTAGGGACATCTCTTTGTCTGCCTGCGAGGAGTATTTAGATTTTTCTTATCTCTCTGAGCTAGAATTTGCAAGTTCCAAAATCCTCATGTCGATCGAGCGTAAATGTGAAAAGCGTTTACGCACAAAGGATAACCGACAAATGAATCGATGGACGCGTGCTTTATATGAAAAATCTATGGCAAAAGGAGACTTACTCAATAGCATTGCCATTGCTTGGGTAAGTTCCTATGTAGGCCTTGGGGTTTTCGCACGAAAAGAAATACCTTATCTCACTTATATTAGCGAGTATACAGGTGTAGTGAGAAAGCGCAAACGTAAAGATAGCTGCAACCCCTATGCTTTCCGCTACGTTACGGGTCCTAAAGAAACGCCGTTTGTGATCGACGCTAGCCACAAAGGAAACTTTACCCGTTTTCTCAATCATAGCGACGAGCCAAATCTTACCTCCCGTTGGATGATTGCACAAGATGGCATCACACATATCATTTTTTTTGCAAACCGTTTTATATCAAAGGGTGAGCAATTGACGTACGATTATGGCCCTTACTACTGGAGGAGGCGGTTCATGCCGGCCCTCTTGTAGTTCTCTTGGCAGTCCGTTGCATTTTTTACACAAAGCCAGACCAAACACCGAGTGTTAAGCCTTTTTCTCAAAGTAGTTGTTAATATCTGCATAAGAAATGCTTGAAGGTTTCATTCTTAAGATGCTTTCCGGACTTTCTTGGATAGATGATGATGATACCTTTGTTGTTTCTGCAGATAAACGAAAAAGACTAGAGCCTGTGCTTATTCGACTCACTCCATTGAGCTTTGCTTCTTCTAAAGAAGACCAGTTGCCTTTCTGCACATTGATGGGCAGATCAACTTCCTTAGCAAGTTTATTAATCAGGGATAGGTCTGTTAAACCCGGTACAAACACTCCGTCTGCGCCAGCTTCTTTAAAAAGTTTTGCTATTTCAATCAATTTCTCAAAACGCTCTTTTTCTGAATTAAATACAATTGCCTCTCTTTGCCAATAAATATCAGTACGTGCATTCACAAAAAACTTAGGACAGCCCAGGTCGAGAGCAAGCTTTTTTATTGATTCAATTTTGGATCTCTGAAGGGATTGCTCAAATAAAGTGCCTGGATTCTCAGGATCAGCGTCTTCTATATTAATTCCAACAACACCAAGCTCAATAAGCTTTTTCACATTAGAGCAGATTTGATCGTCGGTTTTTCCATAGCCTGACTCAAAGTCAACGCTGAGCGGAACGCTTATAACCCTAGCCATGCACTCAATCATTAAAATAAATTTTTCGAAAGGTAGCCTTTCTCCGTCTTGATACCCAAAAGTTGCTGCCATTCCCAAACTAGTTGTAGCGATAGCCGGAGCACCACTAAGTTCCATTTGTTTAGCGCTCAATGCATCCCAAGCGTTTGGTATCACAAAAGTTTTGCTTTCAGAAGCGTTATGAAGATCATGGAACAAATCGATCTTTTTGTTATGCTCTGACAAGCTTGGGCTTGGTAAACTAGTCACAAGACTCACTGCACACATGCCACCACCTCCTTAAGGTTTTTCGTTAAAAGTAAAGACAAGCATTGGAGCAAAGCGAGATTTTTTTCAAGGGATTTTTTACAAAAATGTAACGAAATAAGGGGAGAGACCATCTAAAATTGGGTGGTGACTCTCGGCTACTATTAACTAATGGAAATCTGCTCACAGAGGCCGAAAGCCCTTGCGGGTGATAACAAGAAAGCGTTTACTTTTCATAGTGAAAAGATTTTGCACTACTGTAATTTTTTGATGCTATACATAGCAAGCTGATGAGATATCAAAGCCAGCTCTGCATAGCTTTCTGCTTCGTCGCTCATTCCTTCAAAATAAGATTCTATATATTCGTCTACTGCTTTTGAATCGATAACCTCTCTTGATAGCTCATTTGCAAGAATGTCTTTATCGGCTACAGGATGCTTCAGACCAGAAATGAGGGTATCAGCTAACGTTTCAAGTTTTTTAAGAAGCGCTGCTCTAGACGTTGAAGTGTGCTTTGTCTCAACACAAGACGATTCCCACGTTTTATCTGAAGGACAACAACGAACGATTAGGTGTGCCATTTTATAGCTCCTGGCAAGTTTCCGAAAGAAAGACTCTACAAAGACTTTTTGTTTTTTGCAAGGAAGGGGTCGAAGATATAAGGTCTGATAATGGAAGTTATGTTGAAAAAAGGAGGAAAAAACATGACCCCAAAAACATTTTTGATTTTAGGGCCATTACACACTTAGTTTTGATGGATTTTACTTTATCTCTTCTTGTGGAAAAACCCTTTTTGCAGAAAACATTTTTCCAAATAACTCTGAAAGCTTACTGATACCAGAGTGAAAAGCCTGAGCAACGAAACGATAAAATCTCGTCTCTTTGAACCCAATTACAAGCTTCTCAAAACGTTTTTTTACCGCATTGTGTGCCCGTTTAACCTTTTCAATAAATGTCAAACGCTCTAGCGGTGCGCTTGGCTTTATCGATGACGAATCATTGCTAAATCGCGGCGATACCGTAACAGGACTTAGTGGTACGCTAGGCACATTTGGGTCACCTGGCGTCGCATTAATTGGACTTATCATCCCCTCTCCTCCTTAAATGGATAATATATACGAGAACCATTTTATTTTTCTAAAACATATAAGTCAATATTGTTTTATTTTATTAAAAATAAATAAAAACATTTTTCAATATATTTACTTCTATTTATTGAAAAAATATATTATCAAAAAAGAAAGAGAGGGGTTAATGGATAAGAAGCGCATTGTCATTTTAGGGGGAGGATTTGGTGGTGTATACACTGCTCTACATTTAGAAAAATATCACCAATCTAATCTAGAAATTACCCTTGTAAATAGAGAAAACTATTTCGTATTTCAGCCAATGCTGGCTGAAGTCGTGGGTGGATCTGTTGGTATATTAGACACGGTGAGTGCGCTTAGAAAAATGCTAAAGAAAACAACTTTGCTCATCCGAGAGATTGAAGCTATTGACATGGCACAATCGGAAGTGATTTTAGCTCCACAATTTACCCACTCTCCACTAAAGATTCACTATGACTATTTAGTATTGGCTCTCGGAGGCATCACTGACTTTTCTAAAAGCCCAGGGCTCCAGGAGCACGCTTTTCCATTTAAAAACTTGGCAGATAGCTTAGTCATCCGTAATCGGGTGATCGACGCTATTGAAGCAGCGGCTATTGAAGAAAACCCCACTTTGAAACAAAAATTGCTTACTTTTTTAGTAGGAGGGGGAGGATTTTCAGGAACAGAAATCGTAGCTGAGGTAAATGATTTAGTGCGCAAGCTCATCAAGGCCTATCCTACTATTGACCCCAAAGAAGCGAAGGTCATCTTGGTACACAGCAAAGAGCGTTTATTAGAGCATGAGCTTTGTGATAATTTAGGCCGTTATGCAGAAAAAATACTAAGAAAACGGGGGGTTGATATTCGTTTTAACGCCAAGTTAAAATCTGCTACTCCAGAAGAGGCGATACTAGATAATGGGGAAAGGATTCCTTGCAAAACAGTTATTTCAACAGTCCCTGGCGCTATAAACCCACTGCTGGATCAAATCGACTTACCCAAAATAAAAGGGCGAATGGAAGCGGAAGCCACTTTGCAAGTGAAAGGACAGAAGCATCCAGTGATTTGGGCGATTGGAGACTGCGCCGCTATCCCACACCTCTCAAACGGGAAAGGACTTTGTCCTCCTACGGCTCAATTTGCTATTCGACAAGCGAAAGTTTTAGCGCATAATTTAGTCGCTACTCTCAAAGGAAAGGAGTGCAAAAATTTCTCTTTTAAAGCATTGGGTATGCTAGGCGCCTTAGGCCACCGCAGCGCTGTCGCGGAGATGTTGGGTTTTATTAAGTGCTCGGGCTTCATTGCCTGGGTGCTTTGGCGCCTTATTTACTGGATGAAACTTCCGGGAATCAGTCGTAAAGTAAAAGTCGGTATTTCTTGGTTGCTAGATATGGTTATCCCAAGCGAAGCTGTCCAACTAAAAATCACCCCCTCTCAAGGAGTAGCGCAACTCCATTTTGAAACAGGAGAAACCATTTTCAACGAAGGAGATGTTGGCGACTATTTATACATCATCGTAGATGGATCTGTAGAAGTGCTGAAAAAGGTAGATGGCGCCTCTAAACAGATTGCAACACTTGGTAGAGGAGAGTATTTTGGAGAAATGGCTCTGCTCAACCAAAAAAGCCGCTCTGCAACCATTCGATGCACAGCTCCCACAAACGTGTTAGCACTTCGTGCACAAGATTTTGGATTGCTCATTGCAAATCTAAAGGATTTAAAATCTAGCTTTGAAGAAACAGAACAAAACAGAAGGAAAGAGCTGGAGAAATAGGCATATGGAAATTTGGGCAGATTCTTGTGATAGCGACCGTATTGCTCCCTGGTCTTGGGGGCTGCTTGCAGGCGTTACAACCAATCCTGCTATTTTAAGTACATCTTCTCATTCAACAAGTCAAACCATTGACTTACTGCTCGATAAGCAGCCTGGTCTAGTCGCTTTGCAGGTCACCGCAACCGAATATAAAGGAATGATCGAGCAAGCGCAAATTCTAGCAAAGCGGTCGGATCGGATTATCATTAAAATTCCTGTAACCAAATGTGGCTTGCAAGCGATGCACTATTTAGCTGGATCTGCCATTCCCATTATGGCTACCGCTATTGGTTCTGTAAAACAAGGCATTTTGGCGGCGCAGTGCGGCGCTCTTTATCTAGCTACCTATTTTGACTGGATGAAAACAAGACAAATAAATCCCCTTCATGTCATCCATGATTTACTATTTCAACTGCAAGCCTACCATTTTGAAAGTAAAGTCCTTGTTGCTGCTCTGAAACACGAAGAAGATGTGCTTGCGGTGCTCAAAATGTGTGCTCATGCGGTCACTCTACCTCCTGATGTACTAGACGCTTTTTTAGAAGACCATCCAATAGCAAAGCAAGCAGCTGAACATTTTAAGCCCTATATTAGGCGTATCGGTGAGATCACATAACCCCCGTCTTGCAACGGTTTATGCGCTATGCGCTTCATTTTTCTTTGCTTTAGGCTCTTTGTTTGTCAAAACGCTCTCCCACGAACTTTCATTAGGAGTCATGGTATTTTTTCGCTTTGTCTTTTCGCTCCTCTTTTTTTCGGCAGTGCTCCCTTTTCGTATGGACGCCATGCAAGGGATGAAGACAAAAGCGATCCCTTTACTCTTACTGCGCACATTTTCTGGCGTTGCGTCTATGTTTTGCCTCTATTACGCTATCCAATATCTTCCTCTTTCAGAAGCGCTTATACTCAGTTTCACCCGCCCTCTTTTTATTCCCATCTTAGTCTATTTTTGGTTTAAAAAACCGTGGACATCGATGACATTGATAGGGCTTTTAATTGGCTTTATTGGCGTTGCCCTAGTAATAAAGCCAACAACGCTACATTTTTCAATCCCAATGCTCGTTGGACTCGGTGGCGGCCTGTTTGGCGCCGTTGTACTGACAACAATTCGAAGGCTGACAAGAACAGAGCCTGCCGATCGCATTGTATTCTACTTTTTTCTTCTTGCCATTCCGATCACATTTTTCCCTATGATCACCGCTTGGACTACACCTACTTTAAAAGAATTTGGTATTCTTTTACTAATCGGGCTTTTTTCCATGGTATACCAAATGCTACTTGCAAGAGCCTACCGCCATGCAAAAGCCGTTCAAGTCAGCTCTCTGCTTTATTTCTCTGTGGTTTTTGGCATGCTCTTTGACTTTTTCTTAGCAGATCAAACAATCGATATGCTCTCTCTATTAGGAGTGGCTTGTATTATCGGGGGATCTTTCTTTCTTATGAAAGAGCAAGCATCAAAAGCTTAAATAGCCTTCATCCTTTTACCACGATTTTAGGGATAAGACGGGCCACCTTTTTTGCAAGACGCGCCTTCTCAACAATGCCTGTGACTTCGTCGATATCTTTGTATGCGTCTGGCATTTCTTCTGCGATAGTACGCATAGAAGCGGCCATGACACACACACCCTGGTTTTGCATGGTCTGTTTAAGATTTTTGCCCTGCCATGCCCTTTTTGAAGCAACGCGACTGCGTTGCCGCCCAGCTCCATGACAAGCACTGCACCATGTCATTTTATTGCCAAGGCCTGCCAACAAATAGCTCGCCCGTCCCATATCTCCCGGTACCAACACAGGTTGTCCCGTTTCTTGAAAGCAAGGGGCGAGCTCTTCATGCAAAGGACCAAAAGCGCGCGTTGCCCCTTTGCGATGGACACATAGTACTTGAGATTTTCCTTCAACCGTGTGCTTTTCCATTTTTGCGATATTATGACAAACATCATAGAGTAAGCGTACGCTTTCTTTAGGTATTCCTAAAACGGTGTGCATCGCTAAACGTGCGCTATGTAAGATCAGCTGTCGATTATTAAAAGCAAAATTTGCAGCTGAGGCCATCGCGGCTAAATACTGTTGTCCCGCTTCACTTTTTATAGGCGCAGCCACTAACTGCCGATCAGGAAGATTTTCGGCATAGCCCGATTGAATGAAATGGTCAAGCGTGTCTTGACACACTTGGTGGCCAAATCCTCTCGAGCCAGAGTGGATCAAAAGGTATGTCCATCCAGGTGCAATGCCCCACTTTTGCGCAGTATCTTTGTCTAGTATTTTTTGTACCTTCCCAATTTCCACAAAGTGGTTTCCCGATCCAATAGTTCCCAGTTGCAACTCCCCTCGCTTTTGCGCTTGCATAGAGATAGAAGAGAGATCACCTCCTTTTATGCACCCATGGCTTTCACTATGTTTTAGGTCTTCCAAATAGCCATACCCTTGCTCAACGGCCCAGAGAGCTCCCTGGCTAATAATCTTTTTATAGTCTAGCGCAGTAAGACGTTTCTCCTTTTTCTGTCCTTGACCTATACCAGAGGGGATATACGCAAACAAGACATCTGCTAACTGCTTTCGTTGATCTGGAGACAGTGTATCAAAATCAATGCGGGCAATAGCCAAACGCACCCCACAGTTAATATCG
>JAUIKQ010000039.1 GCA_030430655.1 Chlamydiia bacterium | reverse complement strand
AAAGATGTAGGCAGAGTATTAAATGTTCCTCTTGCTAAGGTCAATCAAATCGCAAAACTTATTCCTGATGATCTGAATATTACATTAGAAAAGGCTTTAGAAGTAGATCCTGGGCTTCGCGACTTTTACGATAGGGATGAAGAAGTAAAGCGGGTAGTTGATCTGGCGCAGCGTTTAGAAGGGTGTGTGCGGAATACTGGCATTCATGCGGCGGGTTTAATCATCTGCGGGGAGCCCCTGACCGATCACATTCCTGTTTGCGACGCAAAAGAGAGTTTTATTGTGGCAACGCAATATTCTATGAAGCCTGTAGAAGCGGTAGGCATGCTAAAAATTGATTTTTTAGGACTCAAAACTCTCACCTCTATACAGAAAGCGGCTGATGCTGTGCAGGAGCGGTATGGCAAACGTATTGATTGGACGAATCTGCCTTTAGATGATCTTGAAACCTTTGCTGTGTTAAATCAAGGAAAGACGCTGGGTATTTTTCAGCTCGAGTCTTCTGGTATGCAAGAGCTTGCTAAACAGTTGCATATTGATCGGTTTGAGGAAATTATTGCGGCCACCTCTTTATACCGCCCAGGTCCTATGGAAATGATCCCGTCTTTCATTAAACGGAAAATGGGCCAAGAGTCGATTGAGATTGATCATCCTTTGATGCAAGAGAGTTTGTCTGAAACATACGGTATTATGGTCTATCAAGAGCAGGTGATGCAAATTGCCCAGCATCTTGCAAAGTACAGCCTAGGCGAAGGAGATATGTTAAGGCGGGCGATGGGGAAAAAAGACCATGCAGAAATGGCTCGTCAAAGGGAGAAGTTTCGGCTAGGCGCAGAAAAAAATGGCATTGAAAAAGTGCAGTCGATGACAATTTTCGACAAAGTAGAAAAGTTTGCGTCTTATGGATTTAATAAATCTCATGCTGCAGCTTACGGTTATTTGAGCTACGTGACCGCCTATTTTAAAGCGCACTACCCTGGAGAATGGATGGCAGCATTGATGAGCTGCGATAAAGACGATACAGGAAAGGTAGCAAAGCACATAAGAGAAGCGCAGTCGATGAGCCTTGCGATTTTGCCCCCGGATGTGAATGAGTCGGCAGCCCATTTTGTAGCAACGCCTTCTGGGATCCGTTTTTCCATTGGGGCTATCAAGGGGGTGGGTCAACATGTTGTAGATACCATTGTAAAGATACGGCAATCACAAGGTCCATTTGCCTCACTGCAAGATTTTCTTAGTAAAGTGCCTCCTAAAAAAATAGGCAAAAAAACGCTAGAGCTCTTAATCGAATCTGGCTGCTTTGATTTTACAAACGAGACGAGAGAAGCGCTCCTTGCTGGCCTACCTACACTTTTTGATTTGTCTATTAAAGTGCGAGAAGAAAGGGAAAAAGGCATTTTGGACTTTTTTTCTCAAGATAAAGAAATAGACTTCACTTTTCCCCAAGTAGAAGTGGCGCCCTCTCTTTTACAGCGCTTGGTGAAAGAAAAAGCATTGCTGGGATTTTATATTACAGGCCATCCCATTAGCGTATATAAAGAATTAATTACAAAGCTGCAAGCCATTGATTTTGCAGCGTTCAATGCGCAGACAGAGGGCTTTGTTGGGAAGATGGCTTTTATTGTAGAGACTGTACGTTTGCGGTTTACTTCAAAGGGAAAACGTAAGTTTGCTATTTTAACAATTAGCGATGGGCATATCCAGCAAGAGCTTCCTGTTTGGCCTGCACTTTATGAGCAAAAAGGCTATCTTTTAGAAGAAGGCAAATTACTCTTTGCCGTTGTTGCTCTAGAAGCGGGTGAGGGAGCTGTAAGGTGGCAATGTAAATGGCTGGAGGAATTAACCAATCTTGAAATAGAAGAAAATAAAGCGGTAGCTGAAGAGGCGTATGTTCAAGCACAAAAACAGGGGAGGAAAAAATCTACTATGCCAAAAACACAAACTCCAATCTCTCGACTGCGACTTTGTTTTCATATAGAAAAGCTGCAGTTTTCCCATGTTCTAGCGATCAAAAAGCTATTTCAGGCTCATCCGGGAGCAAATCCTGTACAGATAGATTTTTATAGAGGGGAAAAATGCATTGGTTTTATTAATATAGAAGAGAGTTTTGGTGTGGAGACAGAGGCTATTGCGGAAAAATTATCCAAATTTCCCTCTCTCTATCGGTTAGAAAAGGAGCCAGTAGCGTGAAATTTTTTTATCTCGTCCTCAGCGTTGTTGTGTGCTGTCTAAAGCTTCCGCTCGTTGGGCAAGAAGAGGTGCAAAGCGTACAAGAGCGCTATGCACAAGTTTTAGATGCGTATGAAGAGAAAAATTGGAAAGAGGTAGTACGGGTAGGAAAGAATGTTATTCGGTTTTTCCCCTTTTCCCCTTTTGCCTATGATACCATGTATTTTGTAGGGGAGGCATTCTTTTTTTTACAAGAGGGTGAGCTTGCGGATCGCTATTTGTCTGGCTATTTAAAAAACCACCCCAGTCCTAAACATTTCTTACGTGTATTTGAGTATAAGCTGGCGATTGCAAAAAACTTTGACTTAGGAGAAAAACGGCATTTTTTGGGCATTGGCAAGTTCCCCAGGGTGCTTTCTGCAAAAGATCGCGCGCTTGCTTTGTATGAAGAGATTGCTTCAACGCTTCCGGGACATGCCTTGGCCGCTGAGGCTTTGTTTTGTAAAGGCAATTTATTGTATTCGTTTGGAGATGAGAAAGAGGCGATGGAGACCTATCAAACGTTAATAGACCATTTTCCAAAAAGTAGCATGAGCGCGCAAGCGTTTTTGGCGATCTCTCATATTTATGAAGCGAAGGCAAGGCGTCGTATGGTAGAACACGATTTGCTAGAGCGGATGCAAATCCATGTGCGGCAGTTTGAGCAACATTTTCCAAAAGATCCTAATTTAGAAAAAACCAAGCGCATTATGACGTTAGTGGAAGAGCGGTTTGCAAAAGAGTGGCTCACTTTGGCAAAGTTTTTTGAGAAAACTTCCAAAAAGCGGGCAGCAGCTCTGTATTATCAGGCTGTAGTGCACAGCTTTCCAGATGCGGCATGTAGCCGTTTTGCCAAGGAGCGTTTGCAGGTCTTGCTTCCGTGAAGGGGAAAGCTTTAGCTCTATTTTTTCTCACCATTTTAACGGGGTGCGGCTACCATCTACAAAAAAGCCGCACGGCAGTTTTTGTCCCTTACATCGAGGGAGACAGCTTGGGGTTATTGACCAGCGCTTTGGAGTACCAAGTCGCTGCTTCGCCCGTTTTTTATCTAAGCGAGGCAGGGGCCCCTTTGCAAGTTAAGGTGGAAGAAAAAACACAAGTTATTGGTTATCAAAGAGATATAGAAGGATCTTCGCAAAATGATCGTCTGCTGCCAAACGAAGCCAAAAGGATGGCAACCGCAATAGTTACTTTTAATAAAACCCATTTTCGTGTAGAAAGCGCGGTTTGCTTTGATTTTATAGATTCGGATGCGCTGCAAGATGTGACTTTTTTTCTAGACGGATCTCGATTGTCTACTTTGCAATTTTCCTTGGGACAGTTAGACTCTCGAGAAGGGGCTTTTGCTAATGCATCGCAGGCGCTTTATACCAAACTTTCTGAAAAGATTGTGGATAAATTGCTCTTTTTGCAAATACGCGATCAAGGTCCTTGCACGATGCAATAAAGCACGTATGCAAGTGTAAATACCCTCATATTATGATTGTTTTTTCAGCATCCAAAGCGAGTTTACCAGAAATATTCCAGTGGATTTTGTCATCCACGGCTTCTCTCAGTCTTGCTGCTAAGGAGAAAAATGTGTTAAGGGTTGCTTTAGAGGAAGTGGTGGCAAATGTGGTTTTGCATGCCTATGGTTATGCTCAAGGAGAGGTCAAGATCCAATGCAGTTATGGTCACGCATACGCCAAATGGATAGTTATCGATGAAGGCAAGCCTTTTAATCCTCTGTTGTATTTACCTGTAGCTCAGGGCGGCAAATCGCAAAGCAAGGTGGAAGGAGGGCTGGGGCTAAAATTTATTGACCAGGCGATGGACGAGCTAAGCTATCGTCGACTTTGTGGACAGAACATTTTTACTTTAACAAAAAAGCTATGAAAGGTTTGTCTGTGTCTTGTCACAGACAAACCAATAAATTTAATCCTTTTTTTCAGAGAAGCAGCAAGAAAATAGGGCCTTAAATACGTCTTTGAGTGCTGCGCATAATCCGGAGAGCGCTGAACTGATGCGTTCAATGTAGCTAGTAGATAGGTTTTTATCGTCTGTTTTGCCTAAAGGAGAGGGATCTTGGGGCTTGTTATTGGGAGCGTGTATGTGCTTTGGCGTTGGCTCTGGTGCTTTATTATACGGCATGGGTTGAGGTGATTGCGGAGTGAACTGCTCGTGCGTTGGTGGGGGAAAACTTGTTTGGGGAGCTCCATCGCTGCTGTCTCCATCTGATATAACTACAGAACTTCCATCATTGGTTGCTCTTTCTCGGTCTTGTGTTTGGGGAAAAGATAGGGTTGGAGAAATGAAGCTTGGTGAACGCGTGGTAGGGGTAGGTAAAGCGCTGGGATGGTTGGGGGTAGAGGACACCATTGATGGAGTCGAAGTATTGCTATAGGCTGGTGATATAGGCGTGTACCTTTCGAATTGTCTACGATGGTCTGGGCGAACAGTATTGCTCATTTTTTATCCTTGTGTTGATGTATGAAAAAATGATGGGCAACATTCTAACCAAAGTACAAAAAAAATACAAAGGATACTTTTGTGTTGCAAGGTGGCTTATATCTTGCAACACAAAAATAATTTTGATTCAAGAAAGGGTCGAAGTATCCTAGGCGCCCTATGGGATGCGCTGCGGTCAGATTCACTCGCTTTTTTAGTATTTCACACAAGGCAACCAACTAAAAATTGCTTTAGCAAAGTCTGCAACCGCCCTCCATAATTTTTCGAATGTGTATGAGATTCTCTTCATAAAACTCATACCTCTTAAATTTGGTGCAACATCAGGTGGATGAGTGGTGTTGGACCCTGCCATATCGATGAGGGGGAATGGCATTGCTGGTCCTTCTCTTGATGGATGAAGATCTGCAACGAGACGGCGTAAGCTTGCATCTTCGTGCATTGATAGAAAGCTCTCGCGAGACTGCTCGAACAAAGCAGCGATTTGCGGTAATAAACACTTTATATCGTCCAAAATACCGAGGAACTCCGTGCCCAAATATTCCGCTATCCTTTCAAAGCGGTCGTTCAGAGAATATCCTCGTCCGTTAACCATACTGAAGGCTTCTAGAGGTAGGCAAATAGTAGACTTCAATTCATTGACGAAGTCCTTTAATAATGATGGAGCATCGGCTTTGATTGCGGATGTGAGCACATCTAACTCTTTTTCCACTGCTTGAATGAATAGTAAATGAGAATTGTTGCTTTGGATTTGATAGATGGGGGCTGTATCTGAGCTGGCCCAGACAGTTTCACCATTGTAGTTGTTAACATAGGGCTGTCCGCCCAATCGGGTGTCATGATTTACCTCGCTTTTATTGTTTAATGAATGACGGCGCGGATTCTATTGCATTGTGAAGAAAAAATAAAGGAGATTTTTTTGTATGTGTAAGCGCAATGCTGTAATGTGATTTCTAAGACCAAGAAAGGAGAGGCTGAAAATTGGAGAAAATATTGACTATAAAAGCAGTAAATCGTCTTAGCGTAATGCAACGAGTTAATAAAAACATGTTGCACTTAGGAAAGCAACAGAAGAGGTGGGGCTAAGTCTAAGGCAAATAAAGCGATTAAGAAAGAGTCTGTGTTTGAAGTGTTTAAAAAAGGTTCCAAGGTCGCTCTAAAGTGTGCAAAGTCATTTCCATCGCTCTGCACCACTTATCTGTGCTGGGTAGAGTAGTTAATCAGCACCTATTCTCCTTTATTGATGGAAGAGATCGCATTTTCTGTGTCTGTGACTTCTGCTAAGTAGTAACGGATGAGTTTTAAAATAAACTTGGGTGTGTTGTAAACCCCTCCCGCAGAGAGGACAATTTCTAAGTGGGGTTTTCCTCCCGAAATAAGGGCAATGAGTACGTATGTTGTAGGGAGCTCATCGATCACTTTGGGGGAAATCCAAATAACAAACTGATGGTTGAATAAAGTTACCTTGTCCGTGGTCTCTATAACGTGAAAATAATGGGGCAACTGCTCTTCGTGGGTTTGCTCAAACTGTGCGCACTTTAACAGACCAATCTGTTCCAAGAGAGCCAGGTTGACTTCAATAATTCCCTCAGGAATCCATTGTGGCAGATTTTTCATAAATTCGTTGTATGTTTGATCTAATTCGATCGGATTCATGCTATTTTCCCCCCACAGAAAAGTAAAACCCACTTCTTTTGTCATACAGCGATTCTCTTTTTTTTGTATAGCACATTTGTGTTACTATGGTGGTATGTATCGGTGGTTAGTGGTTTTATCAACCCTGCTTTCTTCAGTTCTTTGGGGATTGACCCCAGGTCCTCTTAGTGCCAAAGCGGCTGTTCTTATGAACGTGGAGACAAAAAGCGTTCTTTATCAAAAAAACCCCCATCTCTCTCTTGCTCCGGCAAGCACAACTAAATTAGCAACAGCGCTTTACATATTAAGCGAAAAAGCAGATGCCTTGGATAGGCCCGTTGATAGCTGTCCAGCCTATTTAATCAAAAGGATTTCGCCTAAGCGGAAAGTGGAAAATAATTTTCAAGATCCAAACTTTTGGATAGAAACAGATGGTGTGGTTTTGGGCATCAGGGTAGGAGATACTCCCATTTTGCGAGATCTGCTCTGCGCATTTTTAGTAGGCTCCGGGAATGATGCGGCAAACTTGGCAGCGCATGCGAGCTGTGGAGATGTCACTACTTTTGTCGACAACCTGAACCAGTTCGTGCAAAAAGTGGGTTGCAAAGATACCCACTTTTGCAATCCAAATGGTTTGCACCATCCAAAGCATTTATCTACGGCCTACGACTTGGCTTTGCTTGGGAGTAAAGCCTATGCCTTTCCTATTGTTCGTGAAATGGCCATGAAGCAAGAATTTATCTATCAGGCCCGAGATGAGTCTGCTATTGCTGTACAACAAAATAATGAGCTGGTTGTCAAAAAGGGACGTTTTTATTACCCAAAAGCAGTAGGATTGAAAACAGGGTTTCATAAGGCAGCGCAGTTTTGCACGCTTGCGGCAGCAAGTGATGGCAAAAGGGTTTTGGTCGCTGCGCTTTTAGGATGTCCCTCCATTGCAGACAGGGCGCAGGACGCTATTGCCCTTTTTGAAGCCGCGTTTTCAGAAAACATGGAAAAGCGGTGTTTGTTTAGAAAAGAGGAGTGTTTTTTCTCACAGAAAATAAAAGGCGCTTCCACTCCTTTACAAGCAATGCTAGGAGAGGATGTGTTTTTGGAGTTCTATCCTTCCGAGGAAGGAGAGATCACTGCAACAATCAAGTGGTTAGAGCGCGAGCTGCCCATTTTTCAAAATCAAAGAATTGGGATTTTGCAGGTTCTACATAACAAAAAACAGGTATTAGAAATCCCTTTATATGCAAAAAATGATTTGTATCCTACACGCTATTTCCAGTTTAAGCAGGCATTGAACCAATTATGGGAAAAGAGATTTTGGCTTTTTTCAAAGCGCTCGCCAGGGCAATAAATTCTTGAAGGGAGAGGTCTTCTGGTCGCGAAGTAGGCCTAATGCCTTGGGATTGCAGGATAGGCGTTAGATCAAAGGGTTTAAGCAAGCTCCTTAGCATCTTACGCCGTTTTTGAAAAGCCAGGCGGGTAAGACCAAAAAAAAAGGGACTGTCTTCAAATGGTAAGCAAGGCCGGAGCGTAAATTGCACCACAGCAGAAAGAACAGAGGGCCTTGGGTAAAAAACGGTTTCCGGAATAGAAAAAAGGAATTGAGGAGTGGCGTAATAGTGAGTAAGTAAAGAGAGTGATCCGTAATGCGCTGTCCTTTCTTTAGCAACGCATCGCATGGCTACCTCTTTTTGCATCATGCAAGTGATGGTGGCAATATGTTTTTCCTGTGGAAGTAAGGCCGCCAAGATGGGGGACGTGATATGGTAGGGTAGATTTGAAATAACATGGGTTTTTTTGGAAGAAGGAAGCCTTTCTAAGGTTTCTGCAAGGGGAAATTTTAGGATATCTTCATGGTAAATGGTGAGATCACCAAGAGAGCTTAGACGATGCAACGCGCGCGCTAGTCCTTTATCCGCTTCTATTGCAATAACTTGCGCTTTTTTCAGTAATAAATCGTAGGTTAAACTTCCAGCACCTGGGCCTATCTCCACGATCCTGGTGTTTTCAATGTCAGGTATTGCGCGGAGAATTTTTTGAACGATGTTTCTATCGATCAAGAAATTTTGTGAGAGTGCTTTATTTGGGTGCAGTCCATTTGCATCTAACAAAAGACACAGCTGCTGTATAGAAGCCGGAGATTTCATCGAAGATCAAATAGGGGCACCGTGTCGTCTTCTTCTAGAGCGATCAATGGAGGGATATTGTATTTGCGCCGCAAGTGCTGTGTGTACCGGTGCTTTTCCTTGCGAAATATTTTGTGGTAGAGGTCATCTTGCAGCGTTGTGTATAGGGCCTCAAATTTTTCAGGTTCGGTATAGGTATACGAGTGAAAATGAAAAATTTTAAACGAGGTATCCAAGCGCCCAGCCTGCTTGACCGGAGAGCTAAAGGGAGTTTTAGCGCTTAAAGTATTTAGGACTTGCAAATGTGTCTGCGATAAAGAAAATTGGTCCCCTTCAAGAGTGGGAGAAAGAGAAATCGTGACGGTTTCTGGCGCAGTATCTTGGAGATGTTGATATAATTGAGAGAGATTTTCGTAGCGGTTTTGCTTTAGTAAGGCATGACTTGCATGGGCGAGCTTTTCTATCTCTTCCATTTCTCCTCTAAATGTAAGGGTCTGATAGGTCCAATACTGTTTAGGAGGATTTGCCTTTACGTACTCGCTGTACGCTTCCTTTATGGCCGAAGGGGTTATTTGCTGCATGGTTTTTGTGTGCACTTTGTGACTCAAAATTTGTTTTACCATCAGTTCGGAATGGAGCATCGCTTTGATGTCATCATAACGCATCCCCATGGCGTCAATTTTGGATAGAAGGGAAGAGCCAAACCGCTCATTCATCTCTTCATGCACATCCCCGTCACTTACTTTGATCTCTTTGTCCTCAGCCTCTTGTAAGATCAACAAATCGTCGACAAGGTCGTTTAGGGTGTACTGCCAATTGTGCATGTAAAACTGCATGCGCGCAAGAGGGGACTCCTTTGCTTGGGGAAAACCTTGCTCTATGAAAAGATCCATTTTTTTGATCACATCAAGCAGGGAAAGGGTCTGATTTTGTATTTTTATTAAGGGTCGGTTATTGATGACCACGCTCGACGGCGTTTCTATAGCGGCAAGGCTACATGTCAGGTAAGTAACAAGCAGAGTAAGGAAAATGCGCATAAGCAAACTAACAGGGTTTTCTTCCGCTCCCTACTTTACCATTACGGCAGCAAAAAAGCCATCCATTTCCCCTTTTTCGGGCAGACTAATGAAGTAGGGTTGTGCAAGACGCATAGAATATTTTTTAATAAAAAATTGCACCTGCTCTTGGTTTTCTTCTTCAAAAAGGCTGCAAGTCATATAAAACATTTTTCCTCCCACTTTTAGGTGCGCAAAAGCGGCTTGGAAAATGTCTCTTTGCTCCCTTACTCGGTTAGCAATGCTGTGGGGAGAGCACTCCCATTTAGCACTAATATTGCGTCGAAAGGCGCCGCTGCCAGAGCAGGGTACATCCAACACAATAATGTCCATTTGGCAGGGAAGATGGTTGATGTTTTCAACGATTTGGAAGCGTTCTACCCCTGCTCGGATAAAGCGAGCTTTTGCAGACCTTAATATTTGAGGGCGGCTATCGTGTAAGTAAATCATGCCAGGTTTTTGCACTTGATGTGCAAAAGCCAGGCTTTTGCCTCCACTGCCAGCACAAAAGTCGAGAATATGTTGCTTTGGCTTTGGTTGAATAAGGAGCGCGCCTAGCTGACACGACTCATCTTGCATTTCAAAAAGTCCGTTTTTGAAGGCAGCGGTTTTTGTAAGCTGGCGCGCCGTAGAAAAGGTAAGCCCTAAAGGAGAGTGCTTGGTTGGTTTAGCAATAGATGGACCAAATTGCTGCATTAGCGTTTGCTTAGTTGTTTTTAGAGGGTTGATGCGGATGGTAGTAGGCGCTTTAGTATTTAAAGCCAAACATAGAGAGACTGCTTTTGCTTCCCCAAATTGTTTGGTTAACCTGTCAAAAAGAGGTTTTGGAAATCCCACCCTTTTGTGTAGGGGAATGTGCGGCATGTGGAGGTAGTCAAGGGGATTTAGGTGCATCGCTATCCAAAGTCGATTTTCCCAAGAGGGAGAAATAGAAAAATGGTCGACAAGATTTAGGAAACGGACTAAATTATAGAGGTGATCGGCTATTTTCTTCCGATCTTTAGATCCCAAAGCGCGGTGAGAGAGAAAATATCTCCTCACGTGTAGGTCTAAAGGCGTGTTGAAAGAAGCGTAGCTCTTTATTATCCTTAATGCGTGGTAGTACCGAAATGGTAACTGAAATGGTAGCTGCATTGGAAAAATTGTACTTAAGAAAAGAAATAGTTGCAATTTTCTTGTAATTAAATGTCCACCTCTAGTATTAAAAATATTTATATCACTGGGCGGATTATCGGGGGGTAAGGCTGTGAGGGGATTGCTTGATTTCATTGGACGTGCTTGCATTTGCGCGATTTTCTTTTTGCAGGCCTTTGACCACATCTTTCATTGGCACCAGTCTGAAGAGGCGGTCATCGCTATTTTCTGTCGTTGGCACACAAACCTCGTGCATATGTCATGGCTGCAGCACTTTTTTGCTCAGTTAATAGATGCAGCGAGTTTTCTTTTGGGTTTGACGGTTGCGCTCGAAGTGATTGGGGCACTACTGTTATTTTTTGGAATAAAGAGAAGGGTAGGGGCTTTTTTGTTGTTAATTGTTGCGCTTCCAACTGCTGTAGTGTACCATCCCTTCTGGTTTTTTGAGGGTGTGCAGCATTCGGTGCATCTGTTGATGTTTTTAAAAGATTTAGCAATTGTGGGAGGGTTGTTACATTTATGTGTGTGCAGGCCCTTCCGCGCAGAGTACAGTTAGGCGCTTTTTTTGTTGCCTGCCTCCTCATTCTTTTTGGGCACCCTCTATGTAGTGTGCAGCTTGCCTTCCTATCTGCCTTTTTTGGCTTTGCGCTGCTTTGGATTGCTCTTTTAGAAGTCAAAAAGCCGCTTTCACGATTTTGGATTGGGTTTTTTGTTTTTGCTTTCGCAGAGCTTTGTCAGTTGTCTTGGATGCTTAAGATAGAATATCACGGCATGTATATCGTTTTTGTTTGCATTGCCCTTTCTTCTATCGTGGGCTGCTCGGGAGGCATTTTGACCGTCTTTGCTAAAAAAACCATCACCTTTCCTCAGCTTATGGCGTTGGTGGGATGGGGCGTTATTATGGAGTGGCTCCGTCTCTTCATCTTGTGTGGTTATGCCTGGAATATGTTGGGAATGCGATTAACAGGATCGCTTTACTCGTTACAATTAGCAAGTGTTATAGGGATTTTTGGGCTGAGTTTTTGGGTCCTTTTAGTCAACGCTTTGGTTTTTTATGGATATCTTCATTTCAGTCACGCTCGCTGCTTTTGGTGCGCTGGTTTAGCCACTTTTCCTTACTTGTTTGGCGCTTGGAAGCTCCACTGCCAGCCTCTTGCAAAAGCGAGTGATTTTCTGCGCGTTGCGATGGTGCAAAATGCTGTGCGCCCAGAGGAAAGAAGCTACCATATGCAGTATTTGGAGAGATTTATTTCTCCCTACCAACAATGGAAATGCTTTTTTACACAGTTAAGCCATGTAGATAGCGAAATAGATCTTGTGGTTTTACCTGAGGTAGCCGTTCCTTTTGATGCTACCGCAATGGTATACTGCTATCGTGAGGTGGCAGCTGCGCTGCATTTGCTTGTAGAGCCGCGAGAGATGCAGGCGCTGCAAAAGCCCCCTTTCGCCATGCAGTTAAAAGGAGATTGGTATGTAAATAATTTATTTCTAGGCCAGCTTTTTGCAAATCGCTTTAATGTGGACTTAGTCATTGGATTAGATGTGGAAGATAGAGGACGCTTTTACAATAGCGCGTTTCATTTTTCTAAAACAAAAGCGCTGACACAGTATAACAAACAAATTTTGCTCCCTCTTGCAGAATCCTTGCCAGTCCAAGCGCTTGCGCGATTAGCGCGCAAGTACGGCATTACTAGTTTTTTTACTCCAGGCAAAGAAACCGGGATTTTTGAAGGGAAAAAAAAGTATGCTCCGTTAATTTGCTACGAAGAATGTTTTCCAAGACTTGGTCGAGAGGCGGCCAAGGGTGCAAATATTTTGCTTGGACTGACGAACGATGTATGGTTTCCCAGTGCCACTTTAGCCTGGCAACACCTGTTGCATGCGCGTGTACGCGCGGTGGAGACAGGACTGCCTTTACTAAGGGCATGCAATTTTGGTGTGAGCGCGAGCATTGATCATCAAGGGAGGCTACGAGCGTATTTTGCTTCCTTTGATAAAAGAGGGATTATTGTCGATAAGTGCTATGGCGGTAGACCGACGTTGTATCGAAAATGGGGTGATTGGATTTTATTTATCTGTATTGCTATGATCTCTTTCGCTTATTTACCCTGCATGCGAAAACGGTCATGATGACACACAAACAACAAACGATCAAGGCTTCCTTTTCCTTTAAAGGGATGGGGTTGTTTACTGGAGAGGAAGTAACGATGGCCTGCATGCCGGCACCTCCAGATCATGGGATTGTTTTTGTTCGAACCGATTTGCCAGGGCAGCCTCAAATCCCTGCTTTAGCGCAAAAAGTAGAAAAAACTCCGCGATGTACTATTTTAGCGCAAGGGGAGGCTCGCGTGCAGATGGTAGAGCATTTTCTTGCTGCACTTAGAGGGTTAGAGATTGATAATTTGAGAGTAGAAATAGACGGGCCTGAAATTCCCATCAAGGATGGGAGCGCTTGGGAATTTGTCTCTGCTATTGAAAAAGTGGGGAT
>JAUIKQ010000038.1 GCA_030430655.1 Chlamydiia bacterium | reverse complement strand
GCGCCATGTGGATTGTAGTCAATATGCAAAAATTTCCCCTCAACAATAAAAAGCTTCGCCGTGCATTGGCCGTTTCTGTGAATAGGAAAGAGATTGTCGATAAGCTGCTGCCTTTCGAGAACACGCCGGCAACGAGATACATTCCTCCTCCCCTCCATTTTCAAAAAGAAGGGTATGTGGATGATGGAAACGAAGCGCTTGCTAAACAGCTTTTTTCTGAAGCGATAGAAGAAATGGGAATCACTAAAGAGGTCTTTCCTCCCATCAGCGTAACGATTGCCATGGAAGAACACTATAGGCGCATTGCCCAGTATCTGCAGGATGAGTGGAAGCGTTTGTTTGGGATCCAGCTAAAGATTGAGGGGTGCGAATTTGGGGTTGTTCTAGACCGTCTGGGCAAAGGAGAGTTTGACCTTGGATTTTGTCAGTGGATATCTTGGCTGCGTGATCCGATCTATTTTTTTGAGGTATTTAAATATCCCTCTGATCGTTACAATTTCCCTAGATGGAGCAATACAGAGTACGTGCGGCTTTTGGATTTATCTGACCAGGAAGTGTCGCTTGAAAAGCGACGCTCTTATTTACACCAAGCAGAGCAATTGTTTATGGAAGATCTTCCGGTAATTCCCGTTTTCTTTACAAACAATGTGTATTTAAAGCATCCCAAACTAAAGGGGATTCATATTCTGGATACAGGTGTTGTCGACATGAGGTTTGCGCGCTTTGAGGATTAGAGTATGAAAAAAAAAGTAGTTATTATTGGTTCGGGGCCTGCTGGCTATACAGCAGCCATTTACGCTGCAAGGGCGCACTTAGAGCCTCTTCTTTACGAAGGCTTTCTTTCTGGAGTAGCGGGTGGGCAGCTCATGACAACAACGGACGTAGAAAATTATCCCGGATTTCCCAAAGGAATCACTGGGCCTGACTTGATGACCGCTTTTCGTGAGCAAGCTAAACGTTTTGGTACGGTCGTGCTTGGTGAAGACGTAGAGAAGGTCGACTTTTCCACTCACCCTTTTAAAATCTACGGGAAAAAAACAAGCGTGGATACAGAGAGTGTTATTATTGCCACAGGAGCTACAGCAAAGCGCTTAGATATAAAAGGCACCGCTGATGGTGAGCTTTGGCAAAAGGGTGTGACAGCGTGCGCAGTATGCGATGGGGCAATGCCAATCTTTCGAGACAAGGAGCTGTTTGTTATTGGAGGAGGAGATACTGCTATGGAAGAGGCGCTGTTTCTGACAAAATACGCAAGTAAGGTCTATGTTGTGCATAGAAGGGATCAGCTACGTGCCTCTAAGATCATGGCAGACCAAGCGCTAAAGCACTCTAAAATTGAAGTTTTGTGGGACAGCGCCGTCACTGCTGTAGAAGGTAAAGAGAGCGTAGAGTCTGTAGTCATAAAAAATCTTAAGACAGAAAAGACAGAAAAGCGCGCTGCCGGAGGTGTCTTTTTTGCTATTGGACATACTCCTAACACCGCTTTCTTGAAAGGGCAGATAGCGCTTGAGGAGAGTGGATACATTAGGCTTAAAGCTGGGGACAAAACGAGCTCTACAGCCACAAGTGTGGAGGGGGTTTTTGCTGCAGGAGATGTTTATGACCACAAATACAGACAAGCAGTGACCGCAGCGGGTAGCGGTTGCATGGCAGCGCTGGATGCAGAGAGATGGCTTGCAGCGCGGCATGGGTAAAGTATTTACCTGTCTAGTTTTTTTCTTCCCCTTTGTGCTGCATAGCGATTTTTCGCAGAGCCCCTATATGCGGCCTCTTTGGGAGATTGAGGTTTCTCCTAGCTATGCAGTGGCCTACTATCCTCGCCTCGATGGATCTTGCCAGTCTTATCATTCCTGGGATCAGACAGTGTCCTTAAGCGCTGGTGCGACAGTGTTACCTATTTTGGATGTGGATTGTTTGATGGATTTCTTTAAAAGCCGCGAGCGCCGTTTCGGTCTGCAGAGCGTTGCTGCAAGAGGGCGTTACTTGTGGCTCAATGATGTGGCTGGAGATAAAGTGACCTTAACAACCAATTTAGTGCTGCGCTATGTCCCAAGTGGTAACTTCAAAGATCCCAGCTGCCCTTACCATGCTTTGTTGAGCGGAGAGCTAGGACTTGGGTTAGGTAAAGAGTTTGCTCACCTCTTTCATTGGCGCTCTCGCTTGTACGCACTTGCGGCGGCGGGCATGGGTAACACGCGCTGCGGATGGTATCGGCTTGTCGGCGGGGGAAAAATGCATTTTCCGATGCAAAGGAGTGTATTGGCTCTAGAATTGGAAACATATAATGGCTTTGGGTCGGAAAGAAAAATCGATTTAAATAACTTTCAGGGATACGGAAAGCTTGCGCACCACAGTTTAGATATACAGCTCATGTACTCTTGGGAAATTAGCGTGTGGGGCAGTATGGAAGTGGCGGCAAAATACAGGGTCTATGCAAGCGTATTTCCAGAGCAGCTGTTTCAAATTATGCTGTCGTACCGGCTCCCCTTTTCTCCGTTTTGATAAAAAAAGCTTTTTTCAACGACGCGATGATACTATTTATGCATTTTTTTGGGTCTTGCTCTGGAGTAAAGAGCAGTCTTTTGTGTAAAGAGGTGTTTTTGATTTGCTGCTCCGCACTGATCGCATGTTTTGTAATTTTTATCGATAGAAATTGGTTTTCAGAGCCGAAGAGTCGAAGGCGGCTTAGGTGATACAGCCATACGACTGGCTGCGGGGCTTTCCCAAAACGGTCTTCCAACTCTTCCATGATTTTTGATAGGCTTTCGTTGGTAGCGCTACTTCCCAAACGATGATAGATTTCTAGGCGAAGAGAGGTGTCTTCAATGTAGCTCAATGGGAGCGCTGCAGTAAAAGGGCTTTCGATTTTTGTTTCAATAAAAGAGGGCATCGTCTCGCCTTGCAATGTTGTGATGGCTCTTTTGAGTAATTTGCAGTACAAATGAAAGCCAATAGAAGAGATATTTCCTGATTGTTTTGTGCCTAAAATATCCCCAGCTCCCCTAATTTCCAAGTCTCGAATAGCCAGCTTCATCCCTCCACCAAATCCAGATGTTTCTACAAGCGCGAGTAGACGTTTTTTGGAAAGTTCCGGTAGGACTTTTTTTGCCGGGATAAGAAAATAGGCGTAAGCCGGTTTATTCCACCTTCCTACACGTCCTCGCATTTGATATAAATCGGCAAGACCATAGCTGTCGGCTTTTTCAATTAAAATGGTGTTTGCATTGGGCACATCAATCCCATTTTCAATAATGGTTGTTGCGACCAGCACATCGATGCTGCCGGCTTTGAATGCGTGAAAAATGTCGCTAATCGCTTCTGGATCCATCTGGCCATGTGCAATACCGATTTCTAGGTTTGGAAGAAGCTGTTTGAGCTGCTTTGCTACTCTTCCAATCGTTTCAACGCGATTGTGAATATAGTATGTCTGTCCTTGCCGTAATTTTTCCCTTAGGAGTGCATTTTTAAGCAAGCTATCCTCTTTCTCGGCAACAATTGTTTTAATGGGGAGGCGGTCTTGAGGGGGCGTATTAATAACGGAAAGGGTGCGCATGCCAACCAAGGAAAAATAGAGCGTTCTTGGGATTGGCGTTGCTGAGAGCGTTAGACAGTCAACCCCAGTTTTGAGTTTTTTTAAGTGCTCTTTCGTGCGCACCCCAAACCGCTGCTCTTCATCTATAATAATTAGCCCTAAATCTTTGAACGCTACATCTTTACTTGTTAGCCGGTGCGTTCCAATAAGAATATCTATTTTGCCGTTTTGCAAAAGCTCTAGTTGCTTTGCGATCTCTTTTTTAGCGCAAAAGCGGCACGCTATTCCAATTTTTATAGGGAAGTCTAGCATGCGCGCAGAAAATGTTTCAAAATGTTGCATGGCAAGAACCGTTGTTGGTGCAATCACAGCAACCTGTTTGCCCCCATCTACAACGGCTTTAAAGGCAGCGCGCATTGCCACCTCTGTTTTTCCATATCCCACATCTCCGCAAAGAAGGTGGTCCATAGCAACGGGAGCGCACATGTCTTTTTTGATGGCGGCAATGGCATTTTCCTGGTCCTTTGTTTCTACAAAAGGAAACTCCTCTTCAAAAAGGGTCATTATTTCGCTATCTTTTTTGTAAGCAAATCCTCCCTTTGCTTGCCTTTCTGCCTGGTAGTGAAGGAGCTCCTTTGCATATCCTACGATGGACGTTTGCGCGCGCGCTTTAGCTTGGTGCCACTTTTTTGTACCGATAGTATTTAGAGCAGGAGCAGATTCTTGACTACCAATGTACCTGGAAACGAGATGGGCTTGGCTTAAAGGGGCATATAACTTACTTCCTTTGGCATACTCTAAAAGCATGAACTCTTCTTGCTTGCCTTCATGATTGGTTTGTGCCTCAATGCCTAAGAATTTACCAATGCCGTTATGGTCATGCACCACAAAATCGCCAATTTCCATTGAGTGGAAAGCAGCTGCAGGAGTGGAGTAGCTCACCCGCTGTTTTTCCCTATGGACTTTCCGTCTTTGGGATATTTCTGGATAGGGAATGAGGGCAAGAGAAGTGTCTGTAAGAAAAAAGCCGTAGCTTAAATATCCTTTATGAAAAGAAGCTTTTGTTAAGGGTGGGGAAAGCTGCTTTTCTAAAGCCGCTTTTTCTCCCTCAGAACTGGTTAAAAAATGGACGGGGTAGCTTTGTGCATGGTTTTTTAGCGCAGGCAAAAGGTTATCGCCAAAAATTGCATTTAAAGGGAGAAACGGATGACTGATATGCGTTGTTTTTAAAGAGGTATTAAACATCTCCAAGGAAAAATTGCGGTTTTGTAGATCCTCTGGAAGATGAGAGTTTAATTGATGTGCCTTTATCTTGCTGAAGTAAAGCGTGGGAAAAGCAAGCGCTTTTTCTACAAACTCTTCTGTCGTTAAAAGAGAGCGGTTGCTTTCTTTTAGCCTTGTTATTGCAACCGCCTGATCTTCAATATGTGCAAGCTCATCGAAAACCACCAAAGTATTAGCGTCTAAATAATCAAACAACGTCGCCCTGCCTTGTGTGTTTGCAAGCTCTTCTTTTGCAGGCGTGAGAGTGAATTGCTTGATTTTTTGAATAGATTTTTGGCTGATGGGGTCATAGGTGCGGATCTGCTCAATAGTATCATCAAAAAAATCTACCCGAAAAGGGGTTGTAGCGTTCACAGGGAAAATATCAATAATACCCCCACGCATCGCAAAGGCTCCTTTATCAGCAGCGATAGGATACCTTGTGTATCCCAAGGCAGTCAGCGTGGAGGGGATTTTATCAAAATCTAGAACAGTTCCCTTTTTCCATGTTTGGCATTTTTGCGCCAAGGTTTCTTTCTTTGGCAGGTACTGCAACGCGGATTGCAAAGGGCAGATAAGGATTTGAGGCGCTTTATGCTCGCTTAGGTAGTGGAGTATATCCAAACGTTTCCCTACAAGATCTTGATTTGGCAAAGCCGTGTCTCCTGGCAATATTTCCCAAGACGGGAAATGGTGGACTTTTGCTTTTGTAAAGAAGGGAAGGTCTTCCAAAAGATGCTGCGTTTTCTCTTCTTCTGAGATAATTAAGAGGTGTCTTTTGTGCTGGGCTAAAGATAAAAGTAACGCTTTAGGCGTGCTCCACAGCCCTTCTAAAAAAAGAGAAGAAGCGGTTTTGCACAGCTGACTAAATTGTTGCAGAGAAGGAGCACTTGCGAGGATTTTCGTTAAAGACATGAGAGATCACAATAGCCTTTCGAAGGAGTTTTTGATGTGCTCTAGCGCCTGGTTAAGTCCTTTAGCATAGCCGCTCCCTTGGGCGCTAGCGGGCTTTCCCCCGCCCTTTCCTTCTATGATCGGCAAAATGGCAGCTAAAAGTTTTTGCGCGCTGATGCCCTTTTGCACTTGTTTAGGGCTAACGCAAATGTAGATAAAACAGCGGTCTTGATCTAGATTCGCAAGACAACAAGCGCCATTTTCTAGCTCGCCCAGCAAAGCATTTGCAAGGCTAATCAGCTCGCTATTTGTACAAGGAACGCTTGTCACGATATGAGGCGCGAGCGCTTTGTCTAGAAGGCTCTTTTGTATTACCGCAATTTCTGCTTTTCTATGTCGTTTTAGCAGCTCTTTGTGCTGCTCGCACTCCGTTTTTAGTTGCTTTACAGACCCTACGAGCTGCTTTTCTCCTGTCCCCAGGAAGCTTGCCAAAGAAGATAAAATGTCCTCCTTTTCCAGCGTGAGCGCGAGCGCTTGCATGCCAATCACCGCTTCTATCCTTCTCACCCCCTTAGCAATGCTTTTTTCTTTTTGTATGCGGAAAAACTGAATATCTTGACAGGCTGTCACGTGCGTTCCAGAGCACAGTTCTTTTCCTATGCCCTCAATTTCTACAACTCGCACGCGCGCGGCATACTTTTCACCAAAGAGCTGTTTAATGGTGGGATCTTTTTGCGCCTTTGTGAGCGCTATCTCCTCTGTTTTCACAGCAGGGTTTTGCCAGAGCGTTTCATTTATCAAACGCTCAATTTGCGTAAGCTCTTGTTGAGAGATAGGTTTATTGTAGGTAAAGTCAAAACGCAAACGGTCTTGCTCGACCAAAGACCCTGCTTGACGAACGGAAGATCCAAGGCATTTTTCCAATGCAAAGTGTAGCAAATGGGTGGCACTATGGTGGCGTGCAATATTGAAGCGGCGCTCTTTTTCTACTTTTGCCGTTACGGGTTCTCCCACAAGCAAAGTACCCTGCTCCACTTTTGCCTTGTGTCCAATGACCCCTTCCATGAGCACTTGGCAATCGGTAACGTTGACGCAGACGCTATGGTGCTTAAGAGTGCCCATGTCTGCTACTTGCCCCCCTTTTTCCGCATAAAATGGGGTATGGTCAAGAATCACTATTCCTGTCTGGCCAGTGTGCATTTTATCTACAAACCGATCCTCTACAAGGAGGGCAACAACAGTAGCTTCGCACGTTAAGGTACTATATCCTACAAATGTAGATTTGCCGTGCTTCTTTACAAAGTCGTGAAAAATAGCGGCCTTTTCTTCGTAGCTGTGCATTTTTGAGAAGCGGCGCGAGAGCTGTTTGGCTTTTTCTTCGAGGATTTGGAACATGTCTAAATTGACACTTAAGCCATTGTCTTTCGCAATAAGCAAAATTTCTTCCAAAGGAAACCCGTACGTGTCTTTCAGCTTAAAGGCATCTTCGCCAGAAATTTCCTTATTTTCCGTTTGAGAAATGACTTTGCTGAGTAAAGACCCTCCCCTTTTCAAGGTACGGAAAAACATGTCCTCTTCTTCCTCCAAAATCGCTGCTACTTCGTGTGAAGCGGCTTGAAGCTCAGGATAGTCGCCGCCCATTAAATCGATTAATGTAGGCAGGAGCTTGCCTAAAAAAGGCTTGTGAAGATCGAGAAGTCGACCATACCGAACCGCTCTGCGAATCACTTTACGGAGCACATAGCCCCTTTCTATGTTACCAGGTCTTGCTCCATCGCTAATCGCAAAGCTGAGCATTCGGATGTGGTCACTAATCACATGGAAAGCGGCCGCTTTTTCTTTGCAGCTTTTATCATAATTTACCTTAGCAATAGCTTCTAAGGCGTGAATCAGAGCAGAGAGGATATCGGTTTCAAAAATAGTTTTTACTCCCATTTTTAATGCGACCACTCTCTCAAGTCCAGCTCCTGTATCAATGCACGGCCTGTCAAGTAAAAGCAGTTTTCCCTTTTTATCTTTATTGTTTTGCATAAAGACAAGATTCCAAAATTCTAAAAAGCGCTTGCCTTCTGGATCTTCTTTTGGAGAAGGGATGTGAGTATTTGTCCCTTGGTCGAAAAACATCTCCGAGCAGGGGCCACAAGGCCCTGTTTCTCCCATTTGCCAAAAATTATCTTTCACGCCAATCCGGCAAATGCGCTCCTCTTTTACAAGAGTTTTCCAAAGGGCGAACGCTTCGTCATCTTTCTCATAAACCGAAATCCAGATTTTATCTAGATCAAAAGCAAACACTGTAGTTGCGACTTCAAAGGCGTACTGTATTGCTTCTTTCTTGAAGTAGCTCCCAAAAGAAAAATTGCCGAGCATTTCAAAGAAGGTCATGTGTCGGGCAGTGTGCCCCACATTATCCAAATCGTTATGCTTCCCTCCGACACGAATGCATTTTTGTGCGGTTACTGCCTGAGTGTATTCTCTTTTGTGCCCTAAAAAGACATCCTTGAACTGATTCATTCCTGCGTTAGTAAAAAGAAGTGTTTGATCGTCCTCAGGGAAAGAAGGGGAAGAGGGAACGACGGTATGGCCATTCTCTGCAAAGAATTTTAAAAATTTCTGCCGTATTTCTCGAGAAAGCATAAATATCTCTTTTAGGACTTTTTTAGGAGTTTTTCTTGATAAGTATTCGGGGACAATAGTACAACTAAAACAAGTTGATTTTCAACCGAGTATTTTTGGCTTAACCCCCGTTTGTCTACAAGCAGAGGATGTGTATGGAAAGTGAAGAGAGGGAAATACTAGAAAAAATTGCAAATACCATTCGGCAATTATCAATGGAAGCGGTGCAAAAAGCCAATTCGGGGCATCCGGGCTTACCTTTGGGGTGTGCGGAAATAGGGAGTTATCTCTATGGAAAAGTTTTGCGTCACAATCCTAAAAACCCTGATTTAATTAATCGGGATCGGCTTGTTTTATCGGCTGGGCATGGCTCCATGTGGCTCTACTCTTGTTTACACCTCTCTGGATTTGCGCTTCCTCTAGAAGAACTAAAGCGTTTTAGACAGCTGCACTCTCTAACGCAAGGGCATCCCGAATATCCGGAAACCCCAGGAGTGGAATTCACAACAGGTCCCTTGGGCCAGGGTATTGCAAATAGCGTCGGCCTTGCACTTGGATTAAAAATGTTGGCGCGCAAGTTTAATACGAAAACGCATGAGCTGATCGATGCAAAAGTCTATTGCTTAGCAGGAGATGGATGTTTGCAGGAAGGGATTTCCTCCGAAGCTTCTTCGTTTGCAGGGCATATGGGCTTGGATAATTTGGTATTAATTTTTGACTCCAATCACATTACCCTTGATGGTCCGTTAAGCGACTCTAGCTCAGAAGATGTGGGCGCTCGGTACAGAGCCTACGGGTGGGATGTGGTTGAAATCGATGGAAACGATTTATCTTCTGTCGAGCAAGGGTTTAACAGCCTGCAAAAGCAGACCAAGCCCACTTTAGTTATTGCAAAGACAATTATTGGTAAAGGCTCGCCTAACAAAGCCAATACGCACAAAGTACATGGTGCTCCTTTGGGAGAAGAAGAGCTAAAATTAACCAAAGAAGCGTTAGGACTTCCTGAAGAAGAGTTTTTTATACCGCAAGCGGTGCGCAATTTTTTTCAAACGAGGCTAGATAGTGGCATTGCATATGAAAAAAAATGGGACGCCCTTTTTAAGGAGTGGAAGAAAGCAAACCCTGATTTAGCACAAGTTTTTGAAACGCAGCGCGATTATGTTTGTCCAGATAATTTAGAAAGCTTGATAAAAGAAGTAGAGATTCAAGAGCCGATTTCTGGGAGAAAAGCAGCGCAGGCCGTCTTAACAAAACTGGGAGATCTTTTGCCTTTTCTTTATGGAGGATCGGCTGACTTATCGGGATCGGATTGCACCATGATGGCACAATTTCCGATTGTGCGCCCCCATGTATTTGAAGGGCGTAATTTTAAGTTTGGCATTCGAGAGTTTGCCATGGCAGCGATGGCAGCAGGACTTTTTCGAACGCACATGATTTTTCCTTTTGTGGGCACTTTTTTAACCTTTTCTGATTACATGCGTAACGCGATTCGTTTGGCTGCTCTTTCTCGCTACCATGTGATTTATCAGTTTACCCATGATTCGATTTTTCTGGGGGAAGATGGCCCAACACACCAGTCGATTGAACACGTGATGGCACTTCGCGCGATCCCTCAATTGCAAGTGATTCGTCCTTGTGACGCTAACGAAGTAAAAGGGGCTTGGATGGCTGCGTTGAAGTATGAAGGGCCCACAGCGCTTATTTTCACAAGACAAAATTTGCCTAGCATACCAGGAACAGACAAGCCCTTTAAAGAGGGGGTTGGAAGGGGAGCGTATATCGTGAAAAAAGAAAAAGGCCCTTGTGATTTTACCCTTTTTGCTACGGGATCAGAAGTTTCCTTGGCCATGGATGTAGCACATGCGCTCGAGAACTTAGACAAGCACGTGCGAGTGGTTTCCATGCCTTGTTGGGAGCTGTTTGTCAAGCAAGAGTCTGCTTATCGGGAGAGCGTGGTTGGCGGAGAGCTTGGAAAAAGGGTTTCTATAGAGGCTGGAGTTTCTCTTGGTTGGGAGCGTTGGATTGGTCCTCATGGGATTGCTATTTGTATGGAAGGGTTTGGGTTATCTGCTCCAGCAAGTGATTTGGCAAAAGAATTTGGATTTACAGTAGATGCCATTCTCAACCGTTTACTTTCTTCTATCTCAGAAGATCGCTAATGAGCACTTTTTTACAGGTCTTGAAAGGAAAGAAGGTGGACATTCCTCCTGTTTGGCTTATGCGGCAAGCAGGGCGGTATTTGCCAGAGTACCAGATGCTCAGAAAAAAGCATCGGCTTATCGACTTATTTAAAACGCCTAAACTGGCCTGCGAGGTCACGCTGCAACCGCTGCGTCGATTTCCGCTCGATGCAGCCATTGTGTTTGCAGATATTTTGCTTCCTTTAGAAGCGCTTGGTTTCACATTAGACTTTCAAGAAGGAAAAGGGCCTATTTTATCGCCTAAATTGGAAAGGAGCGCACAGGTGTTTGGGCTGCAGATACAAGATGTTTGTCAAACGTGCAGCTATGTAGCGGAAACCATTGCCTTATTAAAAAAGCATTTATCGATTCCATTGATTGGATTTGCGGGGGGGCCATTTACCTTAGCGACCTATTTGTTTGGGTCACTAGATAAAGCAAAAGCCTTTTTGTACAAAGAAACGGCTGCCTTTAGCCATCTCATTCAATGCTTAACCGAAGTGACGATTGCGTATTTGGACCACCAAATAAGTGCAGGTGTGGATGCGGTTCAAATATTTGATTCTTGGGCAGGTTTATTATCTTTTGATCTTTTTCAGAAATATGTGATGAGCCCAATGCGTTTGATCACAGAGCATGTAGCGCAAAAAAGCATTCCCTGCATTTTCTTTTCTCGTGCAAGCAGCCCATTTCTCTCAAGGTTAACTACTTTGCCGCTATCTGCAATTAGCTGCGATTGGTCTACGCCTTTGCATGTGTTACAAAAGCGAGTGCCAACATTGATGGCTGTGCAAGGTAATTTTGACCCCCAGCTTTTAAAAAGCCCTCCACAAGATATCATAAAATATGTGCGCCAGTGTTTAAATAGCAGTACAAGAGAGCGCCTTATTGTGAATCTAGGGCATGGCGTCCCTCCAGACACACCTGTAGAGGGGGTGCAAGCCTTTGTTGAGGCAGTCAAAAATATCCGCTAGACATCATTAGCGCTTTCTACTAGAATCTTGCCCCGCTTATCAGGAGTTTTTTATGATAAATGCTACCATTTTTAGGCCGCCCTCCGAAACTTTTGCTGCCTGCTCACGACGTGCAATGGAGAGGAGTGGGGAATTGGCAAATCGTATTTCGGATCTAGTGTACATGAGAGTGGGCAGATGGCTTCCTCCCGTTTTTTCCTTAGTCGGAAGGGTAATAGTGAAGCTGATAACTTTTGTATTGTGTGCAGTTTCCTTTCCAATTGTTTGGTTGGTTGTGAAGATCGTCTCTATGTCTGGTATTTTTTCGGGGTATGACTCCATTTCTATCCAGGCTCCAGAAAAGTTGAGCCCTATTGGAGCATTATCGCCCTCTCGTTTGCCTCTCGTTAGCTATAGTCCTTCTTTAACGGATCAACGAGTAGTTCTGAGCCGTTTAGAAGCTTTTCCAGAAGACTTGTGGGTGCCAATTAGCGAGCTGCTCGGTCTTCAGGATGCTCAAAATTTAAGAGCATGTAGCCGGACCTGTTCCCTTCGTCTCTCATCTGGTATTATGCGGCTGTATAGTGGATGGGCAATAGATGCATATAACCAGCTGGGAATCAAGAGCTCTCTAAGCAGCTTTTCTGCCCTTGAGCTGGAAAGACTCTCGTTTTTTGCTGTTTTTATACACTTGCACACCGAGGTGGTCCTCCCCATCCTTCACGAGTTGGAGTCAACGAGTCAGGGGCAAGCAATCCTTCACGAGTTGCAGTCAACGCGTGAGGGGCAAGCAATTAGGAGAAACAACCCTTTACTAGACGATATCCTTCAAAATTTAGGCGCTAAAATCGCATGGTTTCGTCCGCATCTCAAAAAGAGGTGGCTCAAGGAGACAAAGCACACTTTCAATTTCGTGGAAATAGTGGGTACGCTCCGTTGTTCGTATGACCTGAAAAAGATAGAAAATGTTGTTGACAAGCTGCTTTGCATTGACGCCGATCAACGTGTAGGTGGGAACTTCGATTCGGGATGGACTCTTCCTTACATAGGACAGCGTGTAGCGGCAGGGGAGTTTTTGTGTGCAGTAGACTCGATTTTTAAAGCGCTTTTTGAGAAATGCTGTATTGACAACGTACAAGCCATAGCCACACAGTGGGCAAAAAAACACCCCAATCAATTCTCTGTGATTGTTGGCTCGTTCCTCAAGCACTTCATTCGCTTTGAGGCGTCGCATATTGGTGACGTGCAGGCTTTAAAAAATCAGGCTCAATCTAGACTCGATCAATTAAGCGAACATTTTATAGTTCGAGTAGAAAGGGCACTTTATGACACAATCGATCCTGAAAATAAATCAGCGCTTAGGAAAGAAATAAGTAAAGAAGTGGAAAACGCTCGCAAGCCTTGAGCTTCACCACTTAACAAGCGGAGGAAGCGAGCTAAAAATAGCATCTATGTTGCCTCCTGATTGCAGGCCAAACTTAGTGCCTCTATCGTACAAAAGATTAAACTCCACGTAGTGGCCGCGCATTTTTAGCTGCAGTTCTTTCTGTTTTTCGGTGAAAGGAGTGTTTATTCTTTCGTAGTATATTGGTAGAATCGCCTCTAGAAAGGTATCACCTATGCTTTTCCATAAGCTGAAGTCTTTTTCTTTACTTTCTGTTTTGTAGTGGTCGAAGAAAATGCCGCCAGAGCCTCTTGGTTTTTTACGATGAGGAATATAGAAGTATTCCTCGGCGGCTTTTGAGAAAGTCTCATAGAGAGTTTTTCCGAGGGTTTTTTTGGCAACATTATGAAAATGCTCGGCATCTTTTTGGTAGAAAAATCCCATAGGGGTAAGATCGTACCCTCCTCCAAACCAGTACTTTTTTGCTGTTTCTACGAATACTAAGCTCTCCCTCTCTCTCCAGTTTTCCGATCTGATTAAACTTCTTGCGGATTTTATTGGCCTTCCGTTGACCCTGCTTATCATTTTTATAAACGACAAGAAATTTTTCATTGACCAGATCATACGTAAAGTTGGTTTTGACCAATAAGCGTTTGACTGCTTCTTCCAGCCTTTCGTCCGGTTGGATGTCAAAATCTACGTAAATATCTTTTATCAAACTGGGTTCGTAACTGAAAAATACCTGGAACCTTTCTCCAATCTCCTCGAGTACTTCATGTAAGGGTTGTACTTGTACAGTTGCCGTCGGTAACATACTGTTAGCCAGAAGGTTTTCTGGAACCCCTTTCAAAAGCACACAAAACAATAGCAGGAGCAGGAGTTTTTTGTGTAAATCCTGGATTTTCATAAATTTTGTGTTTTTATTATACAATTTAATTCCAGAAGAGCCTATAGGTGACGTCGTATCTTAT
>JAUIKQ010000037.1 GCA_030430655.1 Chlamydiia bacterium | reverse complement strand
AAAAAAGCGCATGATCCATCACAAATTTGACAATTTCTCTTTCTACTCTATTAAAAGAATCTAGCCCAAACAAATGCCGCTTGCCACCTAAAAAAATCGGTTCATTGTGAGAAAGCGACTCAAAAAATAGCGCTACGTTCGGAACGAAAACCGGCTTGGATCGAGAAGCAACGCGAAGCGCTATCTGCATGCCTACTTTAGTTGGCGCCTTTTCCAAAGAAAAACATAGCACCAATTCTGCAAGCTCTAATTTTTGATCTAACTCTGGGGAGAAAAATGGCGAGGTGCATAAAAATTTTTGCGCATGAATATACTCATCCAAAAGCTCTTTTTGGTATTCCTCTCCTCGGCGTTTCTCTTCCTTTGTCGTGGCCTCCTGCACCGCTTCTAAAAGCGCCTGCCCACCATCTTCTTTTAGATCCTCCAAGTCTGTCTCCTTAGAAAAATCTACCAAAAGAGTATCTAGAGCGGTATCGAGATGAAATAATAAAGCCGCTAAATGTTGACAGTCCAAGCGATGAGGACAATCGCAATTCGAGTCAATCAACTCACACTCTTGCCGATCAATTTCCACTTCCACTTCGTACTTATTCTCGTACTGCCCTAGAATCTTAGCAACAATGCGCATAGACTCATTGTTCAAGTGGAGAATTTTAGAGGTAAGTACTTTTTTTTCTTCGTAAAGTGCCTTACCGTCGCGTAGCACACTCGACGGGAGATCTTGTTTCAATTTACGTAGGTTCAGCATGGAAAAATCCCTTTAAATTGCTAGTAGTAGCTTTTACCGTTTTTTTTAAACATCTGCAAGTAAAAACACACCCTTGCAGAAAAAATGATTAGTAAGATAAAATGCCCGTTTCGGCACCAAGACGCGGATGTAGCTCAGTGGTAGAGCATCACGTTGCCAACGTGAGGGTCGTGAGTTCGAATCTCATCATCCGCTTTCTGCAAAAGAGCGCTGAAAATGGGCGGGCGCTCTTTGCGTATCTGCTTTTTAATGCTGCATGGAAAATAACATAAGGAAGAGTATGACGGACGAAACGCCAACAGATGAAAGTAAGCTCCCAGAAGAACAAAAGCTGTGTTTCTCCTCAGACGACATAAGCGTAGAGCTCGTGCGCAAACCCGATTGCTTGATCGATCTTAAGATAAAGACAACACCCGGATTCATAAAGCCCCTATACGATAAAGGAATCAAAGCCGTCGCAAAGGGAGTCTCCTTCCCAGGATTTCGCAAAGGAAAAGCCCCTATAAAGATTATTGTTGAAAAATACCCAAAACAGATCGAAGCAGAAGCAAAGGAGCTTATTTCTCAAAGGGCCTTTGTAGAAGCCTCTCGCTTAACGAAAGTTTCTCTAGTGAGCGATACAAAAGTGGGCTGCAGTTGGACAAATACGCTCGATGAAGCATTGCAAGAAGGAGCGCAAATTACCTATCAGTACGAAACCTATCCGACCATTCCTGACGTCGAGATCGAAAAATATCCACTGAAAAAAGTCGAAAAAGAGAGCATCGACGAAGAAAAGGTGAAAAAACGCATGGAAGAGATGCAGCAGTTCTTTGGCACCCCGCAGGAAGTTGAGGATCGTCCAGTGAAGCTAGGAGACGATGTCATTTTAACTATCAGTGACTTAGAAGTAGAGCCTGCAAAACCCATCATAGCAAGTCAAAGATTCCATGTAGCCGAAGAAAGGATGAGCCGGTGGATGTACGAGGCAGTTTTGGGCATGACAAAAGGGGAAGCAAAAGAGACGACAAGCCAGCCGGACGAAGCGCTCTCTGCAGAGGAAAAAGCAAAGTTTCCTCCAAAAAAAGTCCGCGTTACAGTAGAAAACATCAGATTTACCCTCCCCCATCCCTTAGACAACGATTTAGCTCAAAAAATGGGATGTGAAGACTTGGCAACATTCAAAAAGCTGGTCAAAAGGACTTTGGAAAACCGGGCAAAAGAGACAGTGCAAGACAACTACCGATCCCAGCTCACCGATTTTCTTAAGTCCCATCTCGCTTTTGATCTTCCAAATACCCCGATGCACCAAGAAGTGCACTCACGATTTACAGAATTGGCAAAAAATCAAGACTTTTTAAAGCAATTTCGTGAGAAGTCCGAAGAAGAGCAAAAGAGCGCTTTTGAAGCGATAAAAAAAGAAGCGCGGCAAGCGCTACGTCTTTTTTATTTTTCTCACCAGGTTTTATCAGATCACAATATTAAAGTGACCCCAGAGGAAATTGAAAAGGAAGCCACCCCTTGGGCGCAACTTCAAAAAGCAACGCAAGAAAACCTAAAAGAACAGCACGCTATTGCGCTTTCTAAAATCTCCTTGCGCAAGGCGTTGGATATTTTGATAGAAAAAATTCTTTCCCAAATGGATAATGAAGGCTAAAAATAGCAAGGCAGCAATAATATGTACCAGGTTCCTTACGTAGTAGAAGATACAGGGCGCGGCGAGCGTTCGATGGATATCTACTCGCGGCTCTTAAAAGATCGCATTATCATGATTGGCACAGAGATCAACGACGTTGTTGCCAATAACGTTATCGCGCAGCTCATTTTCCTGCGAGCAGAAGACTCCAAAAAAGATATCAGCATCTACATTAACTCGCCCGGAGGAGTTGTTTCCGCAGGACTTGCGATCTACGACACGATCTGCTACCTCGAGTGTGACGTGAATACCTACTGCATTGGGCAAGCCGCTTCGCTAGGCGCCCTTTTGCTCTGCTCCGGCACAAAAGGTAAGCGGTACGCGCTTCCCCATAGCCGCGTCATGATTCACCAGCCACATGGAGGAGTTGGTGGAACCTCTGCAGATATTCAAATTCAGGCGCAAGAAATTTTGTACTTAAAGCAGGCCCTTGCAAAAATCATCGCAATGCATACACACCAGCCTCTAGAAAAGGTCCTTGCGGACTCTGACCGTGACTTTTGGATGGACCCTGAAAAAGCTATCGAATATGGCCTGATCGACAACGTTTTGACCCCGACGAAAAAAGGGGGAAATGAAAAACGCTAACAACCCCCCTCAATGTTCTTTCTGCGGACGCACCGAAGAAAGTGTAGATAAACTCGTTTCCAGCCCTACTGCGTACATTTGTGACAAATGTATTCGCCTGTGCATGGACATCGTCGAGAAAAAAGAGGAGCCCTCACATCAAGACGCGGAACTTCAGGTTTTGAAGCCAAAAGAGATCAAGGAAGCGTTGGATGCCTACATTATAGGGCAAGAAAGGGCAAAAAGGACCATCTCTGTTGCCGTCTACAACCACTACAAACGCGTACGTGCCTTGCTGACCAAAGAAGAGAGTGAAAACTTTGAATACAGTAAGAGTAACGTTCTACTCCTCGGCCCCACGGGATCTGGGAAAACGTTGATTGCACGCACTCTTGCCAAAATCCTCGATGTTCCCTTCGCTATTGCAGACGCAACCACCTTAACAGAAGCAGGTTATGTAGGTGAAGATGTAGAAAACATCATCCTAAGGCTCGTGCAAAATGCAGATTATAATATCGCAAGAGCAGAAAAGGGGATCATCTATGTAGATGAAATCGACAAGCTGCGCAAGACAACCGGAAATGTTTCCATCACCCGCGATGTTTCTGGAGAAGGGGTACAGCAAGCGCTTCTAAAAATCGTCGAAGGCACCATGGCGAACGTGCCTCCAAAAGGGGGAAGAAAACACCCAAACCAAGAGTATGTAAAAGTCGATACACAAAACATCCTCTTTATCGTGGGGGGCGCTTTTGTCAACTTAGACAAAATCGTTGCCAAGAGGTTGGGAAAAGGAGTGATTGGGTTTGATACTTCTAGCAAAAAGCTGCATCAAAGACACGAAATGGACTACCTCCTCTCGCAGGTAGAGACAGAAGATCTGATTCAGTTTGGCCTCATCCCGGAATTTATTGGAAGGTTTAATAGCATCGCCAACTGCAATGAGCTCACTTTAGACGACCTAGTGGCAATACTTACGCAGCCAAAAGACGCCATCATAAAAGAGTACACCCACCTACTGCAAGAAGACGGAGTGGAGCTGACCTTTACAGAAAGCGCCTTAAAAGCCATTGGCGCCAAAGCAAAGCGATCGGAAACAGGCGCCCGCGCCCTGCGTATGATCGTAGAGCATTTGCTTGTGGACTTGATGTACGAAGTGCCGTCCGATCCTACCATCCGCGAAGTGATTATAGAGGAAGAGACGGTCACGAAGCAGAAAGCGCCCATCATCAAAACAGCAAGTGACCTTGCAAGCTAACATCTCGCCTTATTGATCGCTAATAATATGATCCGCTCCCAGCGGGAATTCATCCGACTCTTTGCTGTAATCGTCAGCTATTTCTACAGTTGGCGGGTTTTTTTGGCACTCTTCAATATACGCCTTCAGCCGATCTTTTAGCGTCTTTGCATAAGCCGCCTTTTCCTCGCTAGCAATGGTTGCTATGCTGTCTTCTGTCAACGCTTCTAAAATAATATCGCTCTCTTCTTCGCTTGAGGTTTCGTAGTCTACGGCTTTTCCAGAGCAGCTGTCTGCGTAAGCACGAATCTCTTCTAAGATGGTGCATGGCAGCTCAAAACACTTACGCTCAAAACTATTTCCTGTTGAGCCCAATCGGTAGACTATGGCTCTCTCACCTGTTTTTTCCGAGCGCAATAGGGACGAACTGTTAACGTCCTTAATAAAAGGATGAAAGTGGACACACTCATGCCTTTCTTTAAAATCATCGAACTCTGCTGCGTTAAAACGCTCGACTTCCTTTCCAAAGGCCTGCAACATTTTCATGGCAATCTCTAATGTTTGCGCTCGCACAAACATATCCGCTTCTTTCTCATCTCCAAAACTAACGCGAAAACTAAACTGCGTCAGTCCACTATCGCCAAGCGCTTTTTTTTGAATTGGGCTTTCAATTGCAAAAGACAAATTATGGTTTTGTATCTTCGCTTCCACTTAAAATATCTCCTTTAATAAAAGACGTCTTGGCCCTAAGGAAGGGGGGAGAGGACCTAAGGCCAAGACATCAAAAGATTTATGATTTAAACTTAAACATTTGGTCACTATTTTCAATAATCCTAGCGCCTTGAAGCGCATCGATATTTTCTTGGGCTACAGAGTTTTGAACATTCACTGCTAAAATCACTTCTGCTTGATCATGTGCTATCTGCAAACAGTTTTCGTCTGCCGCCGTCTTTGCATTTAACTCCTCATTGGTAACAGAGTTAAGTGTCGACTGCCCACTTGCGCTCTGCTTTTCGGCAACTAAATTCTTGAGTCTATCATTGGCATTTTCCATCGCTTTTTCGGGACCGTTGAGTAAATCCATCCCTACATCAGCCACTTGGGAGTTGACCTGCATAATAGCCGCAAACATGGCTACTGCTGCATTCGCAGATCCTGTAGCCGCCTGAGCGGGTGTAGATCCTTGCGTAACAGCCATACTTTCACTTATTGACATACTTTCACCTTTTTTATACGCGCCTTCTTTGCATGCTATGCAAAAAAGGCACTAAATTAATAATATTAACGCGAAGCCGCTGCGGCCGCTGGTCTATTTACAGAACCTGCAGCTGCAAGAAGACTTGCCTCTGTTTGGTCCACGTTTTGCACGGCTTGTTGCTCTGCATTTGTTGCTGTTTTCTCTATATCCGATTTCGCATTGGAAGCCGTTTGCATTGACTCTGCGGTACCTGCAGTAATGCTGCTCAGCGCTTGCGCTCCGCCTTGCAGTGCCTGCGCTAGGCTCGAGCGCCTCGTCGATCTTGAATCAAGCTCTGCTTCTCTTTGCTTGTGCTCGCTCTTCAAACGCGCTTTTTGCCTTTCTAAATCAGCAATTTCAGGATCTTTTAAAGGCATGTTGCTTCCATCTCCAAATCCAATAGCCGTTTTACGGCTCTCTATTTGCTGGTCGATATCAGTAATTTTCCCATTATCTCCCATGAATTCCTCGCCAAGCGCCTTTCTATCCAATATATCTTTACCAGCGCTGACACTTGTTCCCAAGTTTGCAGCTCCCATTCCGACTTGTCCAAAAGCGCTATTTAACGCTCTATTAAAGGCTTCTGTTCCAGAATTGATCGCATTCTGAAAGCCTGCATTCGCCAATTGAGCAGCCGTATCTGTTTCTGTACTGCGCAGCTTTTGCAAGGTATTGGATAGCTGCGATGTAATTGCTAACACAAGCCCCGCCGCGGCTGATGGATTAATATTTTTTAAATCCAACAAATTAAACGAAGAATTGTTTGTATTTTGTACACTAGTAGACATAGTGTTTATCTCCTTTATTATTTTTATTAATTTTTTTATCCACCTGCGTGGTAGGCCTTTTTTGCAGACAGTAGCGTTGCAATGACTGTAGACTCAGTCTGTCCGATACGCTCTTGGTCGAGCTGCGATTGTTTAACAATCGAGGTCGTTGTTTTACTCACAAGACCCAACTGCTCCACATCTGCATTTGCCTTTATTAAACTCTCTTCTGCTTTACCCCGCTTAATGGTAAAAGCGCCCTCTGTTGTACTAGAGGCTGCTGATCCTAGAGGAGAAACTAAATCCGAAGCCATGCGAGCCACACTTCTAAAAGTAGCGCCCATTCCATCGGACAAGTTCATTCCAGCCATATCTGCGGCCATTGGCGCGCCCAAAGCCAGCATTCCCAGCATAGAAAACCCTGATAAAAACCAAGCCGCAATCGCCTGACTCTTTATTGCCTTGCCAAGATTTTTACCCGCTTTCGCTATCTTCGTATTCTGAGCTTGCTCTCTTGCATTTATAGCCTCTGTTACTTTTAAAGAATCCAACATGCTCGCTCCCTCAACAGCAACGAGCTTATTCATTCCACTGATTAATGTTTGCTGACTCATCTTTTACCTCGCTGTTATGCTAAACATTTGTCTTTCATCTTGAGTAAACAGCCCAACAAACTGCGCATTTGCCTGCAAAGCATCGGTGCTCGATTGGACATAAATGCTATTGTTTTGCTGCAATTGGTCTTGCGCGATATTTGTCGAGTTAGCAATCTCTTGCAACTTCGCTTGCATCTCTTTTAGGTGGTACGCTGCGTCAGAAGTGGCAGCTTGCACAGATCCTTGCTGAAGAAAGCTCACGATCATAACTGCAGCCATAGCCGCAAAAGGCGAGCGTTTTAGTCCTTTTAGGGTCAGCTCTTTTTTGTTGTTTTTCAAATTATCAAGCGCTTTATTTAAAGCCCGTTTAAAACGGTTTTCTGATTTGGATGCCTTCTGCTCTGCGTCTATTTCCTCTTCTGCTTGCTGCTGCTGTTCTGCGTCAGTTTGACTCTGCTCATCTATCTGAGTTTCTGTCTTCGCTTCTTGCGATGGTCCACTTTCCTCTGTATCGTTATCTACACTATCCGCGTCTGTACTATCGCTTACTGTGTCTGCCGCACCCTCTTCTCCAGCTTCAGCAGTTGTTTGTGTGCTTGCTTCAACAGTTGATGCAGTGACATCAGCGGTCTCAGTAGCAGCATCAGCAGCAACCTCAGCGGTCACTGTACCAGCCTCTGCTGCAGTCGCTGCAGCCGCATCGGCTGCACCAAAAAGAATGCCTCCAACACCAGCTGTCAATACTGTGAAAACAACTGTCACAACAACAGCAGCTACAATGCCAATCAAGAAATCCCACCAGTGATGATGATGCGCTTTCTTTTGCTGTTTATCCGCTTTTGTCTGCTCTTTCTCTAATTTACTCTCTTCGCTCGCAAGACGCTTATTATCATTTTGCAATTGCGACTGATTAACCTGTGATAGTTCAAGTCCTACTATCTGTGTTGACTGCTGGGCATTAGCATTTTTATTTAAATACTCAATCATAATGAGAAAAATGTTCTTTAGCTCTGCGGGCATAGAACTATTTTCTACATTTGCCTTGGCGTTTGGATTCATAACTTGACGTCCAAGAGCGGTTAACTGTGATTGGCTTAAGCCTAAATTACGTGCGACTTCTTTCAGCTCTTTAGGCGTCATTTGGCTTACCTGGCGACACACATCAGAAAGTGTCTCTGCTATAAAGGCTCTTTCCTTCACATCCCCTGTTTTGTTAGCAAGCTTTGGAGCGCTTGTACAGGCCATCCGTGCAGAGCGTGGCTGTCTTTTGGCTGAATTTGCCGCTACAGCGCTATTTTGACACTTGCTTGGAGCCACTTTGCTGTTGTCGCTTGCGACTAAAGCAAGAGCTGGGGCTTCAAGCTTACCAAGTTTTATATTGCTCATATATTTTCCTATTATTTTTTATAATTAATATCTTTATTAAATTTTTATTACCCAGGACGCTGCCCACGTATCATCGCTTCAATCATCTGCGACGTTAACTGAATGATTTGCTTAGCTATCCCATCGTCACTCGACTCTTCTGCAGAAACCTGCTGAACATCTGTCGTATACTCTTGTGTCTGCGTTCCGAGCATGGAAATTCCAGAAGTGAGCGCTCCTTGCATATTGGAAAGGTGGTCTACTTTGCCGGGATCAGAAGCAGGGTTATTTTGTTTTTCATAGTAAGTTTGTGCCCAAGAAGAAAAACACTCTTTAAGCATGGTTATCCCTACTTGCATGCCTTTAGCGGCATCTTTAATTATCCAAGGCGGTATGCCATCACCTACAACTGCATCGTAAATATGCTTTAATGCTGAGGTTGTTCCGTTAGACGGATTGTAGAGCTTGTTTAGTCCTTTAACCGTAGCGCCTCCTTTGGGAATCACATAATGGTGCTTAAGCATTGCGTACTGTAAATTTTCTAAGGCCGATTTTTGCGCATCACTCATCGGCTTTCCCGGTGTTATTGGCCCAAGCCCCATTTGCTTTAAGTACTTTTGCAATGTCGATACGGATATTTTTTTCTCCACAAACTCATGTTTTTTGGAGGACCATACGGCAAACTGAAACTGCGACAGGGTCTTGTTTTTCGGATTGCTCATAAATTCATTCACAAACTTCTTGGCAAAAGCTTTTAGGTTGCTTAACCCTGTCCCATTCCATTTCGGTATTCCGTTTTTTCCTGCATTTTGCTCGAGCCAGGCCATCAAAGTCTGCATGACCCCTAAATTAGACTTTTCATTACTTGTCGCAGAACCCGCCGCTCCAAGCGCTTGGATCATAAGTCCTGCAATATTCAGACCATCTTTGATCATAAATTGCATCACGATCCAACTAATATTTGTCTTCCTGGGATTACTCCCGGAAGGAATGTCATGATGTTTGCGCTGACTTGGCATTAACCCCGGTCTCATAATATATCCCCTCTTATTAAATTTTATTAACTATTTTTTATATCTTTAACTTAATTATATTAATAATTTATTAATTTTAAAATTAAATAATATTAATTTGTTTTTATTATTAATAATTTGCGTGCAAGATGGCGTTAGAGGACGATAAAAAGAGAAGGAAAAGCTATTTGTAAATAACTAATAATTAAATACTTATGAAAAGCTGCGTGAAAAATTTTGTTTTATACTTGAAATAATAGAGAATAATATAGTATAATTATCTGTTAGCGCTTGATAAAAGGACGACTTTTTTATTTCACATTTTATCAAGACTTCATCCAGGGCCCTTTCTGTCTAGCCCGCTTTTTCCCCGTCCTCTTCTTGGGCGCCGCTACCTCTGAGCCTCCCTCTAGGTCTTTTCTGATTTTTTCAATGTCTTCTGCTTGCTTATGGATCTGCCCTTGAGCGGACTGGATAAGCTCCCATTGGTCGGGAGAAAATTGACTAGGGTCTTGTGCTATCTTTTGAATTTCCTCTTCACTCATCCCCGTTTCTTCGAGCACGCGCTCTGTCTCTTGCTGGATTTGCTCCTGCATCGCCATGATATTCTTGCGCATCTCTTCTTTCTCTTCGTCACTTCCCGACACCATGATGTGTTTAAAACGCTCAAAGAACGCAATAGACTCTTCAAAAACTTCGCCTAAGCCTTCGGCCTTCTCTTCTGGAGATTTAGCAAAAAAATCCATAATCTTCTTAAACTCTTGACTCATAGTATCTAATTCCTTCAAAGTGTTTGCGGCTTTGGGCGCTCTAACAGAAAGCTCTCTGTCTCATCCCTTATCATAAATGAGAAAATAGCGAAAGGACTTTACTTTTTTTGTTTCCCGCTTTTCCTGTTTAAGGTATGTTCACAAAAAAACCCACTACCAGAGTAAAATTCCATGTGGCTAGATCTTCTTGTAGCGCAGCTTTGTGATAAATTTCCGTCTGTAGAACAAAAAGCTAAAGAGCTAGACGGCACTTACCTTGTTGCTATCGCTCCAAACCATGTTATCACCCTTTCCCTATTGGATCCAACACACCAAAATCATGAAGGCCTAATGATGTCCGCTCCCTTGCCCACCCTGCCGCAGCTAGACCTTGAAGCGGTCTTGATGGAATTATCTGAGGCAAATTTTTTACAGCAAGGAACGGGCGATAGCCTTATTAGCCTTCCAAAAGGCCAAGAAAACCCGATGCTACAGCTCACTTTCAACACACAAATTCATTATCCAGCTTTTGAGGAGCTGGTAGAAAGCTTCGTTAACTATGTAGAATATTGGCAAAGAAAAATAATTAACTATCAAAATAGAGGATAATGCTTTAGAATTCTTTGCAGTGAATTAGGTAATGTGCTTTATTTACAAAAGATTAACGTAAGGGCAGTATGACAGCATTTCTGGTTGCAGACGAAGGGCCTTTGGCGGGTTTAATTCTCCGCCTAGAAGAAGGCGAAGAGTGGACGATTGGAAGAGATCCCGATCTCGCTACTTTTGTCCTCGAAGACCCGATGGTGTCTCGAAAACATATCCTATGTAAAAAGCAAAACGATGCGTATATCTTAGAAAACCTAAGCACAACCAACCCTGCAACGGTCAACGGAAAACCACTAGAAACGCCAAAGACTTTGCAAGAAGACGATGGAGTCTTGATTGGAGCCAACCTTTTCCATTTTACGCACACAGATCCGCTGGTCACAGAAAAGCCGCAAAGCGGAGAAGCCACCCCTACTGTTTTTGAGGAAGACGAAGCGTTAAACACCTTCACCCTCAAATCCAAAGACCTTGGAAAATGGCTCATCAAGGTCATTTCTGGAGCAAACGCCGGCGCTGAATTCCCCTTAAGTCCAAACCAAGAATACACCATAGGAAATGACGCTAGCGATTGCACCATTACCTTCCACGATTTAAGTGTTTCAAGAAAACACGCACGCATCACCACAACAAAAGACAATCTCTCTATTGAAGATCTGAACAGTCGTAATGGAGTGCTCGTGAATGGCGAAATTATCAAGGCCAAACACACTTTGCAATCGCAAGATCTCATCGCTCTAGGCACCACCTCCTTCCTGCTTATTGACCCAGAAAGCCAGCGGCATACCATTGTCTCACCACTGCCTCAGCAAGAGACGAAAGGAGCCACAAAAGCCGAGCTAGAAAAGCCAGAAACAGTGTCTAGCACGAAAAGAACATGGAAGGAAATGATTATACTGAAAAAGCATTTGGTCATCGCCAGCTGCCTTGCCATATGCTTAGTCATCGGGTTTGCAAGCATGTTAAGTTTGTTCAAAACACAATCGGTAACCATTGCGAAAACCGATCAAACCGAGAAAATCCAAGAGGTACTTCAACGCTTTCCGCAAGTAGAGTTTTCCTTTAGTCCAGCAACCGGAAAAATTTTTCTTTTAGGACATGTGTTAACCCACATCGATCGGCAAAAACTTCTTTATTTGCTGCGCGCCCTCCCCTTCATTCGCCAAATCGATGACAACGTCATTGTAGACGAGAGTGTGTGGAATAGCATCAACCCCCTTTTGATCAAAAATCCCGCCTGGCGCAATGTAAATATTACCTCCTCCAAACCAGGTGCTTTTGTCGCAAGAGGATTTGTCTCTACGACCGAAGAAGCAGCGCAACTGTCGGAATATTTAAATGTCCATTTTCCTCACTTAGATCGCCTAGACAACCAAGTCGCTGTAGAAGAAACGATCAATTTGGAAGTGCAGCAGCTCCTTTTAGAAAAGGGTCTAAGAACCCTAAGTTTCCAGCTTACGGGCAACGAGCTGCTTCTCTCTGGAAGAGCGGGCGAACATCAAATGGACTTGCTCGAGTCTACTGTCGAATTGATAAAGAAAATCCCTGGGATACATAGTGTACGTACGGCAGTGCTCTTTACGGCCAGTTCAACTAACGTCATCGATATTAGCGACCGTTTTTCCGTCACAGGCAGCTCGAGGCAAGGGGTCCAAAATGAGTACGTTGTGATTAATGGGAAAATACTGGCGCGCGGCGACCTACTGGACGGAATGCGCATTACAGAAATTAAAGAAAATACCATCTTGCTCGAAAAAGATGGACTAAAATATAAGATTCACTACAATCAGCAATAAAGTCCACATGAGCAAAATGTTTGTTACGAGGAATTAGAGTTATGTTTGGGTTAGAAGAAGAAAACCGTAAGGTGTTTGAGTTTGACTTGGAAAAAACGTTAAAAAGCAGCAAAGCAGAAAAAGATAAAATTCAGGCTGCTGTGCAAAAAAATAAAACGCAGCTGAAAAATAAAATGCAAAAAGGGGCCGATTCCGACAAGTTTGAGGATTTAGGTATTCTCCTACATGGGTACGTCGCTTTGGAAAAGGTGATTAATAAAGTAACTCAAAAAGGAACTCAATAGGGGCGGAAGGATAGGAGCTTATGTCAAAAAAGTTAAGCCACATGGCAACGCTGAGTTTTAACCAGCTTATCAGTAAATACGTTCTTTTGCAGAGCAAGGTTGTCTCCATGGTCAACTCCATTGCGAGCAATATGAGCCAGGCAACGCCTGGAAAGTTTTTGCTTTTGCAGTTTGCTATGAGCCAGGTAACGCAGATTGGTGACTCGATTTCGAACTTAATTTCCCAAGTGAACTCTATGATCAGCAACGCTATTAGAAACCAAAAATCTGCATAATTTATTTGTCTGAATATGCTTTGTTATGAGATAACTAGCGTGTCAAGACTATGTACTCAAATTAAGGTAACTATGGAAGATCTTAGCCAGTATAAAGACCACTTTATCCTTTTCTTGGAGGCAGGATTCATTGCTGTAAATCAGGCAGATGAAGAGTCTGCTCTTAAACTTTTTAAAGCAGCAAAACTTCTTAACAAAGACAACACAATGCCTCGAGTTGGAGAAGGGTATTTACATTTGCATAAAATGGAGCTCAAGCAAGCAACCACCATTTTCCAAGAAGTATTGGATAAAGAACCGACTAACGATATGGCAAAAGCGCTACTTGGCGTCGTCTTAAGCCTGACCCCGAGCCGTGTAGCAGAAGGAGAAAAGATGCTTACAGAGCTATCCACAAAAACACATGAAGCAGACGTAAAAAATGTAGCGGAAACCGCAATCGATTTTGTAGATAACTTTGTGAAAAAAGCCGCTGGTCCCCTGGAAATAAAGAAAAAGAGTAAGTAACACCTATGGCAAAACGACTACCGGATGACATCATCCCTCCCGACCGCATTGGCTCTACAACGCCTGTAGAGTCCCATCCAGAGTCCACCCCTGAGCCTGGTAAGTTTGATGCTTATATGAGAGAAAGTCCCCAAGCAGGGCCAAGTAGTGCCACTTCTACTACACCTTTTGATTTAGCAGCGGCCGCGCACATGGGAGGAACGCCAACACAAGCCTCCGTCCTTTCTCAGATGAATAGCACCTCCGGCGTGCTTGGAGACCTACAAACCCAGCTAAAGAAAAAAGATCTAAAGCTGAAAAAAAGTCACAAATATCTGCTACGCAACAAGTTGACGGACGCGCACGCCTATTTGCGAACCATGGCAAGCGCCATGGGCATCAAAACAGGGCCTCCCCCTTCCATGCTATCGAGAAAGAACCCAATTGCTAAGTTCTTAGGACTCATCACGGAAGGACAAACCCATTTGAAAGAGGCGCAACTCCAGATCCAAAACTTGGACAGCTCGGGAAAGTCCTTAAGGCCTGGACAGCTGCTACTTGTGCAAACCAAACTTGCAAAAGCGCAACAAGAAATCGAGTACTGCTCCGTTCTCTT
>JAUIKQ010000036.1 GCA_030430655.1 Chlamydiia bacterium | reverse complement strand
TAACTCACCTTAAAATTAATATTAACATATTGCGTAATTTTAAATAAAGAATATATAAATATTAATTGAATTAAAAACTTAATATACTGATAACCAATTAGTTGACTTTTCTTCTTGTAAAAGGATAAAATAGCCCACATGAGAGTTGCCATTGCCATGTCGGGAGGGGTGGATTCGGCTGTTTCTGCATATCTCCTTAAAAATCAAGGATATAGTGTTTTTGCCCTCTTTATGAAAAATTGGGAAGAAGAGGACTGTCCCGCGCAAAAAGATTTTGAGGATGTGACGCAGGTATGCGATAAGCTTCAAATCCCCTACTATGTCGTTAATTTTACAAAAAACTACTGGGAAGATGTATTTTCCCATTTTCTCGAGCAGTTAGCATTAGGAGTTACGCCCAATCCCGATACTCTGTGCAATAATAAAATAAAATTCCATCATTTGCTCCAAAAGGCCAAAGATTTAGGAGCAGACTACTTGGCTACAGGCCATTATTGCCAAACAGACGAGGGCAAGCTTTTTAGAGGAAAGGATTTGGAAAAGGATCAAAGCTACTTCCTTCATGGAGTACATAAGTCAGCCTTGCTATCCACTTTGTTTCCTGTGGGAGGCTACCAAAAGGCTCAGGTCAGAAAAATAGCTAAAGACGCCAAAATTCCTGTTTTCGATAAAAAAGACAGCGTAGGAATCTGTTTTATAGGAAAAAGAAAATTTACCCCCTTTCTACAAAGACATCTGCAGCAAAATCCGGGACCTATCATCACAGTAGAAGGCTTAGTCGTCGGGCAGCATATTGGACTGCCTTTTTATACCATTGGGCAACGCAAAGGGCTAAAAATTGGAGGGCCCGGGCAGGCTTACTTCGTGGTAGATAAGGACATAAACACAAACACGCTCGTTGTAGCGCAAGGGCCAAACCACGAGCGGCTCTACTCCTCTTTCCTAATCGCAAAAAACCCCAACTGGATAGAAACCCCTCCAGCTTCTCAAAGCTGCACTGCTAAAATCCGATACCGTCAACAAGACACGCCCTGCTCCTTTGAGATACTGCAAGGGAAAGTACATGTCACATTCGCTAAGCCACAAAGAGCCGTTACTCCAGGGCAGTCTGTCGTCTTCTATCAAGGCGCGCGCTGTTTGGGTGGAGCTATTATCGAAAGACGCTTGCCTAAAGAGCCGCGCTGACTCGCGAATTAGACTTGGCTCCCTTGCGCCGCACATGTATAAGCCATTTTCGCCCCCTTACATCTGGACTGGTACTCTTGATAAGCCTCTTGCAAAGCGCCTAGATATCGTCTTTCAGCCTCGCTTTTTGTCTCATCAATGTGGCGTGTAGGGCTACGCGCTGCTTTTAGTGCAGATAGATAGTCGTTCTCCAAGCGGTCTGTGTACGTATTGTTATCAAAAGAAATCCTAGTATTACCTTTTATAGCAGCAGCTGCTGCTTGGGCTTGCTTAAGTGTGTTAAAAGCGTTCTTTACGCGAGGATTTTGCCTTGCACTCTCTTCTATTTGCCTCATCGCCTTTAAATAGCTATAAATACTTTCCCATAAAGCAACATGTCCTGAGCAAGAAGCAAATATTTCAAAAGCTTGCTCCATCTCACGTACACATTTCCGAGCCGCTTCTTTGGTGCGTGGCCCTTGCGACAGAGGCAACTGCGCTTGAATACCAAACTGCTTACACGCGCTCTGATACTTTTCTACAAGGGCCCAACGTAGATGGGAATCTGTCTCCTCTACGAATTTGCCTTGCAATACCTCCTGCATTTGCTCTTTCGGCACGGGCATGCTCTTATCATACTTTTTCATAACTTTTTCGTAGAAACGCAAACAAGAAGCGAAATCCATACGCTCTCCTGATTCTATAACTGACTGCTGAAAATCCTCTTGCGAAAAGACAAGCGGCACATTGTTCTGCCCATGTACGGACTCGACTTTATCCACCATAGGTTGGGGGATAAAAAACAAAGAGTCCTTTAGAAGTCTTTTTGCTGCTATCCATTCTAAATGAATTTGCTCTTGGTGCTTTTTGAGCACCTTAGGATCACCATAATCTATAAATTCATTCGCTACAAAAAACAAAATACCACCAGCGGCAAGACAGACGCCACCCGCTAAAGCTAAAGGCCACGCAAATACGCCAAAACCAGCACCAAAGAGCAATCCCCCTCCGACTGCCAAAGCAGAAGAGGCTATGATCTTCATGGCAATCTGTACAATTTTTTTTATAGTAAACCCCGCAAACTCCTTCACCTTAGAATCAGCATAATGAAGTGGCGGATCAAACGAGATGCTTTGCATATCTCCCTCAAAATAATACCCTCGCTGCCCAGGAATTTTAGCAGACTTGCTAAATAAAAAGCATCCATTAATATAGATTTCCGAATGAGTCAGCCGCTGAGCCAGCCGCCTTCCCTATTTCCTCTAAAACAAAAAAACCTCCTTGCTATACAAGTTAAGTAGCAAGGAGGTGGAAGGTCAACGCTTCATCCTTCAGCGAGATTAAGTAAAACGGCCAAACCGCTTACAGCCCCTGACCAGGCCCTCTTTTTGAAGGTCTCGGGCTGCCTGTGTTAACAATGTGTACGGCGGCAGTAGCCTCTTGCAAGATCACTGACGATACAGCACAGTCTTTAGGACAGAAACAACAAGCAACCGAGCAACGGCGCCCACAGCTTCACTGTAACACATATGGCACAGGGTGCGAAGGAAAAAGCTTTAAAAACACAAAGCAACCAACTTATAATCAATGGATTATAGAAATTTCTCTCTAGAGGGTATTGGGGACCTCGCCGCTTTAAAGTGCGCTATCTGTGACTTGCCGAAATCCATTTTCCCAGCAACACCTTGCACATGAAATCACCTACAGAAAAGGTAACTTTTTCAAAAACAATCTAGGGCCTGCAAAAACATAGACTCTTCTCCCTTCTCAAATCGGTTGACTTTAACATGGGTCAAATTTAAAATCCCGGTCATGTTAACAGGGGCATTTAACTACAATTTTGGATCGAGAGCTGGCTGCTCAAAAAAAACGTTTGGCATTGTTTGAAATATAAAGCAAAAAAGCGGGTACACATCTAGTGTAGACCTGTGGCGCTGCCCCTGTCGAGAGGTTATAAAAAATGAAAAAAGAACAAAAAGGGCTATTTATTGCCTCTACAGGACAACATGTTGGTAAAACAACGACAGCGCTTGGCATCTTTGCGCTACTAAAACAAATTTATCCCCGCATCGGATTCATGAAACCGGTTGGACAACAGCATGTGCTTTTAGAAAGTGCTGTACGCGTAGACAAAGATGTGGCCCTATTCAAAGACCATTTTGATATCGATGTTGCTCCAACCCTTATGAGTCCTGTTTTATTTTCCAAGGGATTTACCCGGGATTACCTAGATGGAAAAGCGCTTTGTTGTGAATTAGAAAAAGACATTCAAAACGCTTTCGCAAAACAAAGCGACAATGATGTCATCTTGGTCGAAGGGACAGGGCACATGGGCGTAGGCTCTATTGCACATTTAAATAATGCAAAAGTGGCTTCTATGCTAGCCCTTCCTGTCATTATTGTGGTCTCTGGCGGTCTTGGTTCCGCTTTTGACTCCATTGCTCTTAACTACGCCTTATGTCGAGAACATGGTGTTAGACCCAAAGGAGTCATTTTGAACCGTGTACTTCCGGAAAAGAGAGATATGGTTCTCCATTATATGCAAAAGGCATTAGATCGATGGAAAATTCCAATTTTGGGAAGCATTCCCTATGACCCTTTCCTAAGCTATCCTACCATACTAGACTTGTCTCATCTCCTTTCCAGCGCTTTAATTGCAGGAGAAGAACATATGCTGCGCCACTTCCACCATACACGCCTTTTGGCCACCCTACCTACCAATGCAGACAGGGTATTTAAAACAAAGCAGCTTGTCATCACTTCCGCTGCAAATGAAGAGATTATCCTGCAATTTCTTAATAATCATCTTCGTGAACATTTGCAAAGTGGACTAATTTTAACGGGAGAAACGCCACCAAAACCGGATCTGATCCAAAAACTCAAACAAGCGCACCTTCCCACGCTATACACTCCAAGCCACAGCTTCAAGGTCATGCAAAAAATCTCTTCCTACACTGCCAAAATTGAAAAGGAAGACACAGAAAAGATCCAAGAAGCGATCCAGCTAGTTAAAAAACACATCTCACGAGAAAAGCTCCTCTCCCTTTTGGGATAACTGTTTTTCAACCGCTGCATACACACTTTCGACAGTAATGCTTTGCATGCAAGGAGCTTGGCATCGGCGTAAATGCGAGCAGCGGCGGGTAAACACTTCCTTGTATGGACATGTCCCCTGTAAAACGGCCGCTTTCCCACCATATATCTTCCCACTTGAAGGACCAAAAAGGGCAATAGACGGCGTTCTAGTCATATGACAGAGGTGCAGCGCTGCAGAATCCACGCTTAACACAAGATGCATATGCTCCATGATAGAGTGCAAACTTGAGAGCGCTAGATTGCCAACTACACGGCTATTGGCGCAAGATCCAATCGCCTCTGCAAAACTCCTTTCACTATCGTGATGCCAGATAATCCAAAAAGTGCAAAGGTAGCGCGTGTGGATTTTTGCAATCAATGCTTTCCAGGATGGCAAGTCCCACATTTTACTTTGCCACCGAGAGTGAGGACAGATCATGATGTTCCTCCCTCTAAAACGCCCTTTAGCCGGAGGTTTTTTACAAAAAAGTAAGCCCGGATGCTCTAATTGAAAGGGTAAAACGCCAAAGATCTTTTGAGGAAAAGTAAGATACTGGTCTACTATGGGCTGATTTTTATTTAAATGCACTGGGACATTGATACACAAGCGACTTGGCCACTCAGGAGCTGACCGCAATGCATACCCCACCTTTTTTCGCGCTCGGCTCAATAAAACAACGAGCGCTGCTTTCATATTTCCTTGTAAATCAAACAAAACATCGTACTTGCATGTACGCAAAGTACGCAAAAATATCCATGCGCTTTTACGAAAGGGCCACCTTTTCCAAGATGCAAAATTGCCTGTGATAACAGTATCAACACAAGGATGGCACTCTAATATAGACGCAAACCGCTCGTCTACTACCCATGTGATGTGCGCTTTTTCAAAGCGACGCTTTAAATATAAAGCAACCGCAAGAGATTGCAATATGTCACCTAAAGAAGAAATCTTGACAATTAAAAAGCTTTGTCTCATTTATGGAACTAAGTAAATTGAGTTTCCCACTATTCTACTCTATCTACTACATGAAAAAAAGATATTACCACCCTAAAGAGATGTATTTATTGGCCGCAACAGAAATGTGCCAGAGGTATGCCTTTTGGGGAATTAGCCTGCTTCTAGTCCTCTACCTTGTAAATTTCTACGACTACTCTGCTGCAAAAGCCACGCATGTTTTTGGCGCCTTTACAGGGCTTTCTTTTCTCCTGCCTCCTCTTGGTGGTTATGTGGCAGACCGAATTGGCATCAAAAGAGGGGTCATTTTAGGCATGCTTTTTACGGCCATTGGTGCTTTATTCCTGGCGACAACGCTCCATTTTTCCCTTTACCTAGGTCTAGGATTTCTCGCCCTTGGAGACGCATTTTTTACACCTAGCATATATACGCTGCTCGGCGCTGTATACGCAGATAACCATCCAAAGCGCGAAGGGGGATTTTCTATATACTACGCAACCGTCAATATCGGTATGTTCTCTGCCATGCTCTCTCTTGGAAGCTTGATGCATTCTCATGACTGGAGAACCATCTTTTTAGTTGCAGCGAGTGTCCAAGCCTTAGGATTCTTGCCTTTGTTTAAGGCTTTTCCCACTTTGCCATCCCCACAAATATCCCGCATAAAAACAGCCCCAGCTATCAAAACAGCCCTTAAATCTTTTGAAAAAGACCGCATTAAAGTTTTAGTGATTCTTTCCTTTGTTTCCATATTATTTTGGATTGTTTACAACCAGTTAGGCGCTTCGCTTCCTTTGTTTATCACAAAATATGTGGATAGAAATATAGCCAGCTTCACTATGCCAGCTCCATGGATTATTTCTTTTGAAAGTCTTTTCTTGATCTTACTGAGTTTTCCTTTATCTGCTCTTTACTCTAAAATGCGACAGCGCAAAACAAATCCAAACCCCATCACAAAAACTATTTATAGTTTTATTTTTATTGCGCTCACCTTTCTTCTCATTGCCAAAGGCGCCGCTTTAGTTCCCGTGCAAGGGAAAATATCCCCCTTTTATTTTGTTGTTGCTTTTCTTTTTATGGCAATTGCAGAACTGGCCATTGCGCCGATTGGGCTTTCTTTAGTCACCCATCTATCTCCTAGAAGATATCAGGCCTTTTTGGTGGGATTTTGGTACTTATGTCTCGGCGTTGGCTTATATTTAGGGGGATATTTTGCGGGGTGGCTGGAGAAAATCGATATGACACTTTTTTTTCAAATTTGCGCCGCTATTCCTCTTTTAGGCGCTGCAGTACTCTTTTGTATGTCTAGGTATTTAAATCGCCTTCGCCACATGTCTCAACCCTAGCAGGTAAATTTCAATAGCCACGATAAAGACAGAAACGGAGAGATAGATGGCAATGGAGTTTCTTTTTAATGGAAGCACAGTCTTTAGCTCTTCTTTCTTCAAATAGCGCTTGGTCCATACCATTAGCATCGGTAAAACACCAAATAGCAAGACAGCTCCAATCCCCCCCCGCAACTCTCAGGGCAGAAATGAAGATATTTGTATTTAAAAGCGAAAAAAGTAAAGGAGGTATGACCACAAAAAAGACGTATTTGCTGCGGCCTTTTTGCATGTCGGGCCTATCTGAAATGAAATTGGTAAAACTCAGAGCAACTGTCAGTAGGGATGTTAATATTGCAAAAAGGGAGAAGCCATTGACAAGAAGATGAATACGGGGAGTTGCTTTTGAAAACACCTCTGTAATGAATGCATTGCTGTTAAGTCCGGTTGCTCCTGTTGGCACTGTTCCTAGAGCTACAAGGTTCCAACAAAGATAAACCAATAAAGTGGCAATCGATCCTCGAAAGAGCGCTGCCTTTACCTTATCGTAATCGTTTTTCAGATAATGGGCCAAAGTTGGGATTAAATTTTGAAAACCAAAAGAAACAATAAATATTGCCAAGGCCAGAAAAACTTCTTTTGTAAAATCTACCCTTAAAAGATTGCTCATCGACGACTGGCAAAGTCCAAGCAAGACAAGTCCAAGGTAACAGGCTATTAAAAAGCCCATGCAAATCCTGTTAAAAAGATCTACTCCCCTCGTACCAAAAAAAACGATTAAAAAAAGAAATAGGCTATTTATAAAAATAATACTTTCAATAGGAGGGGGATTTTGAAAATAAAGATTCAGCCAGCCTTCAATGATCAGGCTAGAAGCATTGAGATAGGCGGTGAGCAGAGAATAAAATAAAAAGCAAAATAAAGCAAAACCGATATACTTTGCCCATGCACCAAGGGAATCTTCAAGCATCCCCATTAAATTTTTCTTTCCCTTAGCATTTGCATAAACTTCCAAAATAGCTAAGCCAGAAAGGTACATGTAGAGCTGGCTGGCCAGCATGGGAAGCAGGGAAAAGAAAAAGCCCATTTTGATACTGACCAATGGCAAGGCAAGCATACCAGCGCCGATGCAGCAACCCATTATCATAAAAACACTTCCGACCATCGGAGAGGGGCTAAAGGCTAAAAATGCGCTTTTCTGCTTCATCTTCGGCTCGCACACGCCGTAAAAAATCCCGTAGGCATGGGGGCAACAACTTCTATCTTTTTTTGTGTTTGAGGATGAAAAAAAGTAAGCGAATGGGCATGCAAAAACATGCGCTCGTAGATATTAACGTGGCTATTGTACAAGCAATCTCCCAAAATAGGGTGGTGAATCGCTGAAAGATGCACCCTAATTTGGTGGGTTCTGCCTGTCCTGGGAACGCATTGCAACAAAGAGGTCTCTTTATTCCTTTCTATGCACCGAAAATGTGTTTCACACGGCTTTCCTCTAGCACTTACTTGGTACCGTTTACCTCCATGAAACTGGTCTTTTAAGCCAATAGGAAAAGTAATTTTTTTATATTCCTCTAAAAACTCCCCTTCCACTTGAGCAAAGTATTCCTTACAGATTTTCCTTTTATAAAACACGGCCTGCATCTGCTTTTCCATTTCGCTACTTTTCGTGAGAATCAAGCAGCCAGATGTCTCCTTGTCTAAACGGTGTGCGAGCCGTAAGTGAGGAAGATTCCACACACGGCGAAAAAAATCAGGGCAGCTCGCAGTACCATGAGGCTTATTGCAAATTAACAGGTGCGCATCTTCATAAAGAATGTCAATAGAAGAGGGGGGCTTTTGTGCAAGAGCCGCCTTACCTACCTCCAAACAGTCACCCAGCTGAACCCTATAGGAACCAAACCGCTCTATTTTTCCATTCAGCGCTATAGCGCCATTTGCCAAATGCCGCTGCACCAACTCTAAAGACACATCCATCTTATGTTTGAGCAAACGGGAAAGCCGTTTGCCCATCCATTCTTTATCAACGCGATATTCCATGCAGCTTACATAGCATCTCTACAACCAGACGGACACCGACTCCCGTTGCCTTGGTTAAATGGTACCACCTTGGGCGGTCTAGGTAGTTTGTGCCTGCAATATCAAAATGAATCCATGGAGTTTTATCCACAAACTCTTCTAAAAACTTAGCCGCTGTGATCGATCCCGCTTCCCTTTTTGTATGGCAATTTTTAATGTCGGCAATATCCGAATCGAGCAACTTTCTATATTCGCTGTCCATGGGAAAGCTGCATACTTTCTCTCCTGTTAGCTCACCACACTCAAGAGCAGTTTTTATCAAATCTTCGCTATTAGAAAAAGCGCCACTCCTATCTACTCCAAGGGAAATGACAACCGCTCCTGTCAACGTAGCTAAATCAATCAGGCGCGTAGGATTTAAGTGCTTTACCGCATATGCTAAAGCGTCTGCAAGCACTAGTCTACCTTCTGCATCTGTATTGGTAATTTCTACACTCTTTCCCGCAAAAGAACCATACACATCCCCCGGCTTATAGCTCTTACATCCAATTGCATTTTCTGTCGCAGGTACTACGCCCGTAATATTCGCCTTTAACTGCAAGGCCGCCGCTGCGCGAAGGACACCAAACACCGCCGCCGCGCCACTCATATCGGTTTTCATTTCTTCCATAAACCCTGTCGGCTTTAAGTTGAGCCCTCCAGTGTCATAGGTTACCCCTTTTCCTACAATCACGCTTTTCTCTTTTGAATCCGGGTCTCCCTTGTATTCCATAACGATAAACGCCGGATCTGACATCGCTCCCCTATTTACAGACAACAAAAGCTGCATCTGCATTTTTTCTATCTCTTTTTTAGAAAAGGTTTTTGTTTCAATAGCGTCAAACTCTTCCGACAGCCAAAGGGCTTGCTTTTCCAAATACTGCGGTGTCACACTATCTGCATTCCCGTTTACAAGGTCGCGTGCATAATTAACACCCACTCCAAGATTAGAAGCCCGTTTTGCCACCTTGTCAAAATCAGGGCTAGTACCAAGGCAAAAAATCTTTTCTACATGGCATTCTTTGCGATTTTTCTCGCTTTTTAGCCCTTCAAAAGTGTACGAAGAAAGCACCATAGTTTCACAAACAAGGGAATCTACACGCGCTTGCTCAATAGAGCTAATTTTTGGCATTAGGATGGAGATCTGAAACCATTTTTTCCCAACAGCCCGTTTCATTACTTCAGCAAAAGCGCGCCGCAAAACTTCCTTTGAAACTTCCTCTTGAAAGCCCAGTCCCAAAATAAGCACGCGAGAGGGCATACACTCTGGGTACAGCAACGTTGTTTGTCCCATCTTCCCAGAAAAGTCTTTGAAATGCATTATCTTGTCGAGAAAAGGCCTCCACTCCTCAAAAACAGCAAAGGCAGCCTCGGGCTTGTCTTTCCCCTGCCAAAAAGGAATAACAACCAAATCGCCTTCTAAGTTAGAAGAGGTTTGCCTAGAAACAAACTGTAACATAAAAACCCGCCTATTTTGGATTATTCATCAACTGGCCCTAAAACGGAATTTCATCGTCCGAAAAGGGAGAATCACTTTCCTTAGAGGACCCAGCCATTTCTGTTGGCTGTATAAACTGCGCATGGTCTTCCGCATTTAGCCCGTATGAAGGTTTGGCCCCCCCTTCAGCAGACGGGCCTTTTTGGTGAGAAGAGGGTGCATTTGCCATATGCCCTTGTTGGGACCGCTCCGTTTTTCCAAAAGGGCTAAAGCTAATTTGTGATGCAACAAGATTGAGTGAAACTTGAGGGCTGCCTTCCCTATCTGTGTAAATTTCCGGCTCCAGCAGTTCTCCCATTACTAGCACAGCACTCCCTTTTTTGAGGTGGGGAATAATACCATCACACTGCTCTCCCCAAACCGTAACGCGCCACCAAGTTGTCTTTTCCTTACCAGAGCGGCGAGAATTAGTTGCCATTCTAAAAGAGGTCACCTTTTTCCCAGATGAGGTAAATCTCACCTCCGGCTCGCTACCTAAATGTCCCGCTAATATAGTATGGTTCATGCGACCTCCCACCGAAATAGTTAAAAGCCCCCATTCTAAGATAAAAAGCAAAAAACCTTAAGAAAAAAATGTGCGCTAGCTATAGCACCGGAAATGTTAGTCCTGAAAAAATCCATTTTACCAAAACCGCAAGATTTAAGACTGGACAAATAGTATGCAGTCTACCTATCCCTTAGTAAAAAATTTAAATGCAGTCACCCTGAGAAAAAATATATTCTGCTTGCCCTTTCCAATCACTTTGATTTAGAATGCCCGCCATGCAAAGAAAGATAAAAAGAATTATCCCAATCGCTTTTCTTTTGTCCATTCATGCAAGCTGCCATGAAAACAACGAAAGGCCTACGAAGGAGGCAAATATGTCCTTTCTCGCTCCTTATGACGTGTGTGACACAGACCTTATTTACGACAAGGTCGGTGGCTTTGAGTACTCTTTACCAAAAGAGGTGTTAGAGAGCTTTCTTTCTGGCAAAGCCTTTGATCATCCAAAAGCTTACACAGAAGAAGAATCTGCTAGATTAAAAGAAGATATCAATGAGATTTTTCAAAATATCCTATCCGTTGGTCCTGAAAAGGGGAACGTGGCTGTCATGACAGCGGGGGCTCCTGGGGCTGGAAAAACGACCAAAATGCGCCAAGATTTGAGCGAAAACGCCTTTGCTAACAGAAACTTCGCGTACATTTGCCCCGACGATGTCTGCTTAAAAAGTCAAACCAGAACCTACGAAGCAGATATAAACGGCGGGAACGGAACTAAGGAAGAGCGGCAGACCGCTTACAACAAATGGAGACCTGGCTCTAATGCAGCAACGCATCTCATCTTGGGCAACTTAATCCGCGAAAAATACTCGTTTTACTTTGGCACAACCTCGTCTGGTCCGGCAACAGGAAAGTTCTTTGCGTTTCTTAAAAAGCAAGGGTATCAGATTAAACTGATACACATCACAGCGCCCGATAATGTGAGATGGGAGTCAATCCGAGAAAGGGATAAAACCTTTGTGCAGACAACAGAAGAAGATGTGCGAGAAAAAGGTTTTTTGCTCCCGCAACGTATCATGGATACTTTTCTGGCCTACGCTGATGAGATTCAATTCTATTATAGGGACGGTGTTAAAAAAGAGGCCCAATTAGCAGCTACATGGATTCGCAATAGTGATAGTAGTGCAGAAGAATTGGGAACGCTACGTTTGGCTGATCCTTCTAGTTACGAGCAAGTTAAAGCCATTCATGATGCTGCTGTGAAGGTTTTAAAGCGTCCAGACCTTTTGTGGGGCTGCACAGTTGAGAAGCACTCAAAGTTTTCTTTAGAAAACTAGAGCGTGTGATTATCGCGCATCCCTCTTATCTATTCGATGTTTTTCTAAAAAACTCTTTTTTAATGTCGACTGAAAGCAGTCCGGCTACGAAAATAATAGACTGCGCTCACCACCCATAGACCCAGTATTCCTGCGATCCAATAAGATAAAGAAGTAAAGATATGCGTAGGTGCAATCCACATCATTACTATTGTAAAGAGTGAAGCGAGCGCTTTTGCTGACCTGTAAGCGAATACATCTATAACCGCTTTTGCTTTGAATTTTTCTTGTGTAGACAAAGGGGTGTATAGCATTTCTTTTAGTATATTAAATAAAGAATAATCTAAAGATTTCACAGTCCCATACATAAACGCAATTACAGCAAAGTAGGGAAACAAAGCCACATGGGTAACTAACGTCAATAAAATGATTGGAATAGAAATATGTCCCCACCTTAGCCCTAAGTACTGCACGATCACAAAACTTCCTATAAACTGAATGCATAAGTTCACTGCGTTTACGATGCTGAAAAGCCGCCCTAAAAAAGCGGTTCTTTGGTCTAATAATGGGAGCTGTTTTTCTATAAAAAGGGTAAATTGGTACTCACAAAGAGTGGCAACAAGTTGCATGCTCACAACAATAAGTAAAATAAACCGCAAATGTTTAGAACCCTGAATTAATTTCCACCCCCCTTTAGCTTCTTTGGGTTTCTCTAAACCTTTGTCGACTATCGACACGTTAAGAAGGCAATAGTAGAAAAGGGTGAATGCAGCATAAATTCCAGCTGTGCAAAATAAAAGGCGGCTAGAGCCTAACTGAATTGCAAAAAAACCCGGAACACATCCTCCTAGGATAGAACCAATGCCTCCAATGCCAAACAAAATACCATATAAATATTTTGCACGGTCTAGCTGAAACTGCGTTTGAATGATCGACCACAGTTGCTGAAACATGAGCATGATATAAATGTCTTTCCACAAATAGAGCAAAAACGACAGAAAAAAATATTTATCAATGAATAGAGCAGAGTATGTGTTGATGAAAACAGTCGCCGCTGTTGCTATGCAAAACAAGAGCCAATGGCTGATACGATCGATAAGACGGTTATACAAGTAAACGACAAAGCCATTGACAGGCAAAGTTAATAGCCATACCAGAGGAAGCCGACTTGACCCATATTTCTGAATGAAAAAGGACTGACTCACAGGCTTTGTAATAGCATATTCTGCTGTAATGCAAAAACTGCAGCCCATGGCAAGCAGCAAGAAGACCAGGTGCGCTTTCGTGAGGCCTATCACCTCTTGCTTTATCTTCATCATCTATTTTGAACTTGTGGAGCAATTTTCTTCATGAGTATACCTGAGATACTCTTTTACGCTTGCCACATCACTGTGCTCTACATATAACCAGTGAGGAAATTCTATATTGATGGGCAAGCTGTGGAGCAAAGGAGTCTTGGTATTTGGGGTTTCATGCCACATATAAGGACTTTTTGTGATACGCTTAAGGCTTGCCAAATGCTCCTTCGTCAAAACAGTGCTCAGCGCAATAGCGTGCACCCGCTCTTTTTTATTAAATAAAGCATTTGCATCTACATCCCCCTCCCGGCGCCATTGCTTGATGGCATGGAGTATATCAGCATCGCTAATAGAAAAAAATTCTGTTTCTAGATTTTTGTTAGAGAAAAATTTTTTTATTATGCGCGCTAAGTGAAAGTGATAAGATTGGATGGTGGGATACTGATATAAACGCTTGTGCATAAAATATCTTGCTAACAACAAAGATTCGCAGGCAGGCATACCTTCTTCATCTAAACCTAGTCGGATAGCCATTTTTTTATCGGGAAGAATTTGCAGTGTTTGGATGAGTTGGTGGTAGTCAAACAGTCCGTACGATAACCCTGTTGCCCGGGCATCTCTCAATAGATAATCTATCCGATCACTACCAAACAGATCGCCGGCAATAATTGCATGCAAAATCGCTTCCCAAGCAGACTTAGAGGCGCTCGGATCAAGAATTGTTAAAACCCGATTTTCTGGATCCTCAAAAGTTGCTTGCAAAGCCTGCCAAATGGGCGAAAAAGCACTGGACTTTAAGGCACGGTAGGTCCATTTCTCATGCCCCTTCTCCCCAACCACCAGCGTTTCTGCTGTATGAGAAAAGGGGAGATGTCCTAAGTCATGACAAAGAGCGGCTATCCTCAGCAGCTGCCTCCATCGGCTATGTTCTTCGGAGCCAAAAGCAGGGATCATACCA
>JAUIKQ010000115.1 GCA_030430655.1 Chlamydiia bacterium | reverse complement strand
GACGATGTAAAAAACTTTCCAAAAGACCTTCCCCATGCAGGAGGAGGGATTATCTTCACTTGTAGAGACAAGGGAATTTGCCCTGAAGAAACGCTTTTCGAAGTGAAAAAAAGTAGACGTGATGCTCTCGCTCTTCTCCAAAATTTGACAGGAGAGAGCTGCTCAGAAGATATGGAGAGGCTTGTCGATGAATTAGAATCTCTCCCTCTGCTTGTTCATTTTGCGGGAAACTATATTAATAAAACACCCGGCTTTAGTGTTTCAAAATACCATGAAATAATATCTACCAGTAAAGGATCTGAAAAAAATAGGCTAATTGAAAGCCACTATCCAGCGCAGCTAAAAGCTACCTATAATGTGACGCTTAATTTGGTTGAGAAAAAAGAACCTTTAGCTATCGATTTTCTTAAAAGTACTGCTTTTTTACATTCAAAAAACATTCCCTTTAAATTTCTCTCCTTGTGGCTGGCAAGAAAAAAGCCCGGTCTCAATCTCACTGATCTAAAACAGGGAGATATTTTGAGAGAGCTTGAAAATCATTCCTTAGTCCGAGTCCATAAAAACCAAAGCTCTCTTTCTATCCATCATTTACTCCAGCAAATACTAATTGAGGAAAACTCTACAGAAAAAGTGGAAGAAGATATCGAAATTCTCCTTTCTGATGCAGCGGTTAATTCTTTTGACGCAATGCGTAGAGAAACGTTTGAGCCTTTCCAATTTATGATTCCTCATTGTCTTTCGCTCTTAAACCATAGCACAGGAAGCAGAAATGCGCTCCGACTCGCTTGCATAGTAGCGCGCTATTTTCTTCTTGTAGAGCGAAACCTTACCCAGGCTGAAAACTATTTGAATTTAGCCACATCATGGATACGTGACGAAACACATCCTATTAACGGGAGGGTCCTATTTCTACTTGGTGTCATGAACCAAATAAAAACCTCTGATGCCATGCATGCTCGAGATAAAACGGCTTACTTACAAAAAGCACTTAAGTACACTGAAAAAGCGCGCGCAGTCTTTATGTCATGCACCGACCCTGAAGACTACGTGGGAACAGAGGAGAATCCCCTACATCAGAATAGGGAATACCATTGCGCTATCTGTATGCAATATCAAGGGCAAATCCTTAGACAACTCGAGCAGTACAAGCTCGCGGAAGAGAAACTTTCCGAAGCTCTTTTAGCATTTCAAAATTTTACCCAGAATAAAGATCACTATGATATTGCTCGCACGCTCAGAGAGCAAGCCATGCTCCTTGCAATGAAAGAAGAGTTTGTAAGTGCTCTAGAAAAAATTCATACGGCAATAGACATGCAAAAACGGATTTATGGAAAAAGCTTTTATAGCCAGCGTAGCGTTGGGATTTCCTATAAAATTTTAGGCAACATTTTGTTCGAAAAGGGGGATTATTACCAAGCAGACCAAGCCTTCATCAAGGCTATCGCAATCAACAGCATTTTTTATCAAGATACCTCTTATCCACACAGCCTTTCTATTTATCAAAAGCGAGCAGACATTTATAGAGCTTTAAATCTTCCATCTGCCCTTGCTGATATGGAAAAAAAAGTGCAGGAAATTATCGATAAGAAAAATGAAAATCAATAAGTGAGATTATTAAAGATTGCTTTGTCTTTGTATTAATTTTTTCTTCTCAAAAAAGTCTCTTTTTGAAAGAATGGCCTCGAAAAAACTTTTTTTTACAGGGGGAGAAAGTATCCCCTCGCTTTACAAATATTCCAGAGTATGACCTTCACCCAAGGTCTGAGTTAGTAAAAGCTGTTCATCAATTCGCCTTAGCTCACATGAAGAAACACTTTTACATTGAACACATTACAGGAGGAGAGACAAAGGGATTATCAGGAGATCCCGTCTACAAAGTTATCTCCTACCCTGATCACAAATTTGAGCAAAGGGAAGTGGGCCAAATTTCAACTGATGCCGGCGCTCAACCTTTTTAGCATCAAAGAGACTACTTCTTTATAATGCTAAAGATAGCGTCCAACAGCTGCCGCTGAACTGCTTGAGGAAATTTTAAGACAGCTGCGTAGATTTTTGCAATCAGGGAAGCCTTGTACTCCCTTCCGCATATCAACTCTTCTTCCGTATCAAAAAATTTGATAATTTCCTCGAGTAAACTCCCGTCAACGCCCTCTCTTTTCTCCTCTTTCGGAACCTCTACCAAAATTGACTCAATAGGCTCCTCCAAGGCTCGGGAAATCTTCATGAGATAATCAACAGTAATATTCCTGGAACCTCGTTCGACGCGGCCCACCTTCTGCTGATCTTCACCCATCTTTTCCGCCAGGGTGTTCACCGTCAGCCCTCTGGACTTTCTTAAATTTCGTAGCTTTATGTGAATTTTATCTTCGCTCATAACTTAACATTAAAACCTATCTTAGGTATTTTTGTCAAAATTTAAAAAAATATATCTATTTTTATGAAAACATATTGTTTTTCTATACTTTTCCACTTTACATTTCCATTCACGCTTACAAAATCCGTTTATTTAACATTATTTATTTCTTCTGGGGCCTACTTTATTTTTTTCTTTATGAAAAAAGTTTCTTCCTTTTAGAATCCATGCTTAAACCCCTGCAATGCTAGGAGGAATGTG
>JAUIKQ010000035.1 GCA_030430655.1 Chlamydiia bacterium | reverse complement strand
GGAAACCCCAACTGCTCATTATAGACGAGCTAGGCTTTGTGCCCTTTAGCGAAAATGGAGCTAGACTACTATTTGATGTATTTGCAAGCCGCTATGAAAAAGGATCCATAGCAGTGAGTACCAACCTCTCATTCGATAAGTGGCTGCAAATATTCGGAACACCAGAGCTGACAGCTGCTCTAGTCGATCGATTTAGCTGTAATAGTCAAGACTTGACCTGACAGACAGACACTGTTTACCTGACTCTGACTATTACAACTCCAAAAACTACTTTTGGCCCTTAATTATGAAATCGTGCAGTCTGGTGTTGAGGCACCTTTTTCCTCTTCATCTATTTTCTCAGATTTGCTATCAAAACATCCGAACAAAAAACCAGCAATATTTTTTTCCTCAAAGCGGACCAATAAATCGTTATGCAGAGACTCTTCCCTTGTCCTAACTGTTTGAAATTCTTCTATTGCTTTTTCTAGCTTTTTTTTCAGCTCTTGAAGTTCCGTCTTATGTTCAAGTGAATTACTTTCCTTAGCAGCGCCCCCAGCAGTTTTAACTGCAGCTTCAGCTTCTTCAAGTTTGATAGAAGTTGATGCTACAGTTAGTTCAGTGGCAATGGGTTGAGTTTGAGAATACTTTAAGGCCGCATCAGCAGGTTTCTTGCAAGCTTCAGCTGTGTCTTTAGCGGCACTTCCAACAGCTTTAACTGCAGCTTCAGCAGGTTTCTTGCAAGCTTCAGCTGTGTCTTTAGCGGCACTTCCAACAGCCTTAGCTATAGCATCAAAAAAGCCACCTCCAAGTAGCTTTCCCTGATTTTCCTCGATAGAGGATAGCTTTTTTGGTGAAATACCTGCAGCCAATGCCAATGATTTTTGATCTGCACTAATAAAACCAGCGTTTCCCAGGCTAATTAACATACGAGTGTCCCTAGAGATTTTTGCATCGGTTGGAGATAATTGGGACGCATTTTTAACAGGCTCTGAAGGAAGTTGGCCTGCCGACTGGATTTTTGAAACTACTGTCATGATACCCTCCTATTTTTTGCTTTATCCCATATTCACCTGCGTAAAATAACATCAGGCAATTTAGGATAAATAGTTTTTGCAGATTTTTTCTTTTTTAGTAAAAAGTTCTCCTATATAGACATATTATGTTAACTTGTGATCTTTTGAAAAGATAAAAATTTCCATTTTTGTTTTCCATACCGAAAAAACTCACTGATTTTGGAAAAAATAAATAAAAAACTAGTTTTCCATAGATAAAAACCCAAAAGTGGATTTTTTTCTGGCAAAAAATCATAAATTAACATAAGATGTCTACTTAAGAATATTTTTTGCTGAGGAAACAAAAAATATACAAAAAACCATTTATCCTTTGTCCGGGTAAATATGGAGTAAAACAAAAAAAAATAGGAGTATGTTATGACAACAGTTACAAAAACTCAGTTGGCAGGGCACCTTTCTTCAGAGCCTGTTAAAAATGAACCCAAAACGCTTGCAGTAGATGCAAAGATTTCTAGAATCAGTCATGAATTAATTAATCTACGCAGAGGCGAGTTTATCAGTGCGGATAAGAAATCGCAGTTGCTAGACGCAGGTGTTTCGCTAGAAGATTTATCATCTATTGAAAAAGATAGAGGAAGGTTATTGGGAGGCGGTTTTTGGGACAAAGTGAAGCAACCTTTTACAGCTTCAACTAGGCTTGTCACGGATACGGTTTTAGATACTGCAAATTTGGCAACTGGGATGCAGTTCCAAAAAGATTTTAATAAAGCAAAGCAAGCTATGTCTGATGCAGGTGTCGCTAGTGTAGGGGATTGTATTGAGGAAAATCACTATCCAGAGCTAAAACCTTTGGGAAGGGAAGTAGCAAGGCTACAAAGATCAGTCCGAGAGCTGGATACACAAAACAATGCTTTGTTAACCAGGTTAAATGATGAATTAGTTCCAAATGTCAATAGAATGCAAAATGCCTTAGTTGCATTAAATAGCGTCCAAGAGCTGAATGCAGCTTTAGTAAACGCATCTGTGAGAGGCGAAGAAAATAGACGAAACGACGCAAGGCTTAGCACTTCCACCCAAACCTTTCAAAGGTCAGATGCACAGCATGGTCTAGGAATATCAGGAGATGTTGTGGGAATGCTCGGCATAGTATCTGGAGGCGTTTTATTGGTTGCTAAAAGCGGTACTAGGGTTTGTAAGGTTGCTTCCGTGGCATCAGTAGCTGTGGCAGTAGCTAGCATTGGATTAGAGATAGGGATGAGTGTTGTCGATTGTCAACAAAAAAAGAGCCAACTATCTAAAGCTAAGCGTGAATTAGAAGTTTTGAAAAGCCAGCTTCAGCAAGAGCAAACAAATCTCCAGAGCAACACAAGGCAGGCAGAGTCTCGCATTCAGCAGATTTTAAATGCTTTTGAGCAGAGAAGTGTTCCTGATTTTTTGAGCTTTGTCGAGCGTGAATGCAGGAGAATTCATCAAGCGAACCTAGAGATTATTTTTAATGGTCAAGAAACGATCGAGGAATTTCAACAAATTCAGCAGGATTTTGAGGATTTCTTGAATGAATTTCCTCGGATGGATTTTAGGAATTTAAGTGAGGAGTCAAGAAACAGAATTATAGCTAGGGTACAAAGCTTGCAAGCAAGAATTAATGCGGTTAATTAACATTTAAAAAAATAATGAGGTATTATCATGGCATCTATTGCATATCTTGATAGAAATATAGGAGGGTTGCAACGACAACTCCAAGAAGAAATCGTAAATTGTCACTCAGAGGAATCGAAAGTGGCAAAACTTGTTGATGGATGGAACCGGATTTTCAATAGTTCGGAGGAGATAGTAAGAACTGCTGAACAAATCTCCGATTTATTTCAGACATGCATAACCTACCAGGAACGCAACTTTAGACCATCCAATCGGCCTCCCCATTCCCCTGCATTGCGTCCTCAAAGGTTGGCGCTTTTGGGCCAGGCTCTTTGCGATGGTTCCTTTGCTTTCAATGCTTTGTCCACAATTTCTAAAGTCGCTGTAAGGATTACTAGACCTGACATTTATAAACAAAATAAAGCGTTATATCAAAGAAACTTAGATCTACAGAGCGAATTTCGAAATTTGCATCTAGAAGAAATGCGAGCAAAAGCGGAGGGTAGGCCTATAAGTTCAGACCTTAAAAACCGGATTCGGGAAAATAAAGCAGCTAGAACAAACAACCTTCAACAGCGTCGGGAAATTAGAGCAAAAGTCAAGGGCACCTCTCACGGACAGAAAATAAAAACATCAAGTGTAAAGTGGCGTGAAGGCATGAAAATTGCTGGGAAGCTAATGGGTCTTTTTGCTTTAGGTTTAGACGCAGCTAATCTAGCAGTAGGAATCGCTCAGGTTTATGAGCAGGAGAAAGATTTAAAAGAGGATATAAGAAAAGCGAAAAGCGCAGCAAAAGAGATCCAAAGTGAAGGCAATAAATTAAAAGATCAGTTGGGTTTGTTAAGCGTTTTCGTCAACAAGCATTATAAAATTTGTCGAGAAAGTTTACAGCAAGATTTAGATAATGCTGAAGCTGCTGCTAATGCAGATGGTGGAGGCGTCCAAATGCGAGTAAATTTACAAATCTTACGGGCCAATCAACTACCCAGGCTTGATATAGACACAAGCCTTAATGATATTCAATTTGCAGACGAAAATTTCGAAGATGGTGCCGACATTTCTCAGCTAATTCAAGATAAAAATGAGCAGAAAAGAGTGCTTGAGCACATTCTAGAGAACCATGCCCGTATGGTGAACGCTTTAAGTGTAGCCTACTCAAGCAGTGGAAGGATCATAGGTAACCTTGCTATTACTCAGTCGGATGAGATAGTTCAGATGAGATCGGAGATAGCAGAGATGATGGAAATGATGAGGGAAAGGATGCCGGACAATACGTCTCAACAAGGTCCTGCATAGTAAAGGCCGTGCAAAATACGTTGATGAGGAAGTTGCAGCAACAGCTTCCCCATCAACATGCAGAGGGTTTCCGACGTAAGGCTGCGTTTTTGGCCTAGCAGCTTTAGGTTTTTCTATTGCACGTGTGCTTGCTTCCACATTGATCTGATCAGATGGAATGTCAAGGCCGGCTACAGATGTTTTTGTGGCGCACTTGCTTTTTTAAAGGGGACAAAACCACTTCTTCGTACAGAGTAGAAGTGGGGGACTGCAGTATGTGCACAAGCGTCTTTGCTATTTGCGTTGGTGAAATGGCGTTGCTCGGTGCGCTTTCGGGCTCAAAATGCAGATGTTCAAAAAAGGGTGTTCGTACCATCCCAGGCTGGAGAATACAGACGCGAATGTTATGGTAGCGACATTCTTCTTTTAGACTCTGGGCAAAACCTCGAAGGGCAAACTTCGAGGCGGAATAGATACTAGACTGACGGTCACCTTGCAAGCCCGATTTAGAGCCAATAAAGAGGATATCTCCCTGTTTTTGTTTTTTGAACTGGGCAATCAAAAGTTTACAGAGGATAACATGACTCATAAGATTGACGTTAAATGTGTACTGCATATCAGAAATAGAGAGTTGCTCGAGATATCCAAAGCACCCGACACCTGCATTACAGATGAGAATGTCTATTTTGGGGAGCTTTTTAACCAAGTGGGGAAGATCGGCTGCGATGCTCAGATCGCAGGGATAATGCAAAAACTTTGAGTGTTGGAATTTTGGCGTGCGTCTGGATATGCCATGGACATAACTTCCTTTTTTTAGCAAAAGGGTGGTGGTTTCAAGGCCAATGCCAGAAGTCACTCCTGTAATGAGTACGTGGCGATTTTTTAACATATAAACAACCTAGATGGTGGAATGTGCTGCAAAAGAACGCTTTGGCAAAAGTCAAGCGCTTTTTGCTTATTGATACCTGAGGCATTTATGGTCTGGCATCGAGGAAGAAAAGAATTATCGCAAATTTTTTCCATGCGTTTAAATAGGGTCTTTGGAAGACGAAAGTTCCCAAGCGTTACAGAGTGTATCTTTTGTCTGTCCAGTGTACCAAAAGTTTTTAAAAAACACTCTAGGTAAAGAGGCTGCCAGTTACCTAATGGTAAAATGGGATCAAAACGCAGAGCAACAGTCCAGCCTAGTTGCTGCAGCTTTTTTAACGCCTCGAGCCTTTTCGAAAAAGGAGGGGTTTTGTCCTCCATTTGCTTGGTAATCTTCTCAGGATTAAGGGAGTAAGCAATCACTACATTTGGAAGCGGTTGCGCATTGAGAAGAGGGAGAAGGCGAATAGACTTGGTGCGTATTTCAAATTCTACGTTTGGGTGTTTTGCAAAAAAGGGTAAGAAGGCTTCGACAAAGCCGGTAACGCTTTCTAAAGCCAAACTGTCGCCATCATATCCTGAGAAAAAAGTGATGTTTTCTTCAAAGGCGATTTGCTTTTCTATCGCTTGCTGAAAGTCTTCATAGTTTACAAAAACCACAAAGTGTGCGCTGCGATACAAGCCTTGTAAAAAGCAATAAGTGCAGTCAAAAGGGCAGTTGAGAACATGGGAAAAGTAATAATTATTTGATCGACCAATGCCATACCCTTTGGGGATAGGGTGCAAAAAGTGATTTCGCTTTTTAGCAAAAATCAAGCAAGGAGCCCGTTTTTGAAGGCGAAAATTTTGGTTGTTTCGGTTAAAAATCTGTGTGTACCGATCGATAAAAATTGGAGAGGGGTTTTTCTGCATGGCTTTTTGTACAATAGAGTGGTTCCTTAAATCGTTTTCTATGTAAACGGTGTGGACTTTCATAAAGCCATCTCTTTGAGCGCGCGCAAACACTCTTTTTTGGTTAAGTTCTCAAGAGCAGAGAAATCCTTTTTTTCTGGAGCGTTTTTAATAAGCTTTTTGAGTTGCATTTGCTCCGATACGGTCCAGCGCCATTTGTTGAAAATATCTGGTATGCTTGGGCGCTTGCCTGGTAAAAGCGAAATAAGATGTTCTACAGCGGTTGTTATCGAGGCAAGCTGGCCTCTAACAAGGGCTTGGACATAAGATCGGTCTTTTACAAAAGGAGTTGTTTGGTTGTCGGATACAATTTTGTAGAGGTGTACCAAATCAATACTTGTAAAAAAAGTGGCTGTTTGAAAAAAAGCAAATCCTTCCATATCAACAAGGGAAGTTTTGGGATAGGTAGCGCTTGGCTTTAAAACCGTTTGGCAACTGTGGTAGGGAGCAGAAAAGATCGGGGTTGGATAAAGTGGCTCTTTCTTGTCCATCATTAAGTGGTTTATAAACATCCCAGAGCCGATAGCCTTGCTTTTATGACCAGCGATTCCTACGTTAAGATAGCTCGCAATGGGAAATTTGCCTGCAAGAAAACTACAAGCGTAGCGCATAGCAAGCAGACCGATCCCACTTACTGCTAAAACGATCCTTTCGTTTTTCCATATGGAGAAAGGAAGGTCTGGTTGATATTTTAACCGAAAATGGACGCGCAAAGCCGCGGCTTCAGAGGGCATTGCACAAACAATGGCTAACATTTTGCCTTTTTCACAATCAAGTTCTCCTCATCAAAGCAGTAAGCAATTCCATACACAACAAAAACAAATTCTCCTTTGGGTTTTTTCTGCACAAAATGGTCGATGAGCGCTTGAGGCGTTCCTTCCAAGTGCTGTTCATAAATCTTTGTCATTTCTCTTGCAACTGCTACCGGCCTTTTAGGATCTAATTGGCAAAGAGAGTAAAGGGTTTTTAAAATGCGATGGGGGGTATCAAAAAAGAGTGAAATACCTTTGTAGCAAATAGCCATTTCGAGCGCTTTTTGTAGCTTGCCAGCGCTTTTTGGCATAAAGCCGCAAAACTGCACCGGTAGATCTATGCATCCTATCATTGACATGGCGCTGGAAAGAGCAGATGGTCCTGGAATCACGGATACAGGCAAATTTTTTGCATGGCATGCACGCACTAGCCGAGAGCCGGGGTCACAAATAGCGGGCATTCCCGCATCGCTTACAAGGCAGATTGACCTGTTTTCCTGTAAATCCTCTATCACCCGTTGCTGGCGCGCTCTTTCATTAAAGCGGTGGAAGCTCACTAAATTCGTTTTAACATCATATTGTTTAGCTAAAATCCGTGTCTTTCTCGTGTCTTCACACAAAATGTAGTCTGCAGACTTGAGTAAGCGTACGGCTCGGAAAGAAAAATCTTCTAAATTGCCGATAGGAGTGCCAACAAGGTATAGCATACAAATAGCGAAAAGGTGGCACCCAGATTCGAACTGGGGATAAAGGCTTTGCAGGCCTCGGCCTTACCGCTTGGCTATGCCACCTGATTGAAAAAATTGACGATACGTCACGAAGTATGAAGAAAACAGATTTAATCCTCAAATGCTTTTGTCAGGGTAAATTAATTTTTCTCTTTCTTACGAAAGGGTAGTTTAGACTTGACAAACTTCAGAAAGGAAGGCACTGATCGATGCTCTCGACCACTTGGCTTCCAACCGGGGGAAGCGCTATTGCCAATAGCGTGAACCGCACTCTCTTGGGCTGTGTGTCTTGTGTGGGAGCTTTCTTTGGCAATATTTGCTAGCGTTTCGCAGCGCGTGAAAATTTCTTTTTTTGTCAGGGCGTTATTGATGAACTGCGCTTTTAGAGATGCATTGTTTTGCGACATAGTGTGAAAGAATTCCATGACGTAGCGTCCATCATTTAAATAATCGTTATTTTCTAAATGCGCAATGCTGTTGCTAACAATCGTTCCCTCTTTTTTGAAAAAATGCTTCTTTAAATTTTCTAATAGCTCTGGCAGTTGCCTAATAGGGCGTTTTTGCGGGTTATATGAGTAAACTACTTTTTCTTCAAAATCAATCCCAATTCCTATCCAGAATGTGACTTTATCCTGTTTGCTTGTTATTTTTATGGGTATGCATAACACACCTTTTTCAGGGCGCCCTATTTTCGGGAAATTTGGATGTGAAAGGGGGATGGTATTGGGATGGAAGTTCTTTGGAAAGGCATCGAATGTGGAGAAAAAAAGTGGTTTTTCCGGACATTCCTTGTACATCTTTGCTCTTAGACCATCTAAAAACACGTTCATGCTATCCATCTCAATGCGCTTATTATGGTGCTGTATGAGTTTTGTGGCTTTCTGATGCTCTTCTTCTGGAAAGTGATTTATCAAGTCTTTTTGAATGGAAAACTTTTTCTCGAATTGATCAAATGAGGATAATTGATCTTCTACTGCCTTAGTGGCTGCCGCACCAAGGGGGATATTATTTTGCATGTTTGTGTGGTATTGAATCGTTTTTTTTGTGAAGTCAATCTCGTATTCCTCCACGTTAGGATCGCAAAATTTTCGGTCTTGTTGTTTTGGAGGTAAGTTTTTTATGGTTTCAAAAATAGCGTTTGTTTTTTCTGCTACCGTTTTCCAATCTTTTTTATATAACGCTATTTGTTTGCCTTGATTCCACAAGGAAATCCGTTTTTTTTGACCATTGGGCAGCGTAATCACTTTACAAAACAAGGGGAGTAATTCTTCGTCGGAAGAAGTGGATAGCGACCTTAGTTCAAACTCAGACTCTGAATGTGATTTAGTGGATCCTAAGCTCTTTTCTGGCTTAGTATCGCTTTGAAGGGAAACAAGTTCTATGCTATCTTGACTGCCAGTGAGGGAGTAGAGTTCTAGGCTGTCGCTACTGTCGGTCAGTAGGCTGCAATGTATGCTGTCACTGCTTGTAGAAGGGCTTGAGCTGTGGCTTGTTGTGGAAAGGCTTGAGCTATCGTTTGCTATGGAAGATTCAGCGCTATTTCTGGAATGGGTGTGGGAAGAAGTAGCGGTGTTAGGTTGCGCATGAAACGAAGAGGTAGCGGTGTTAGGTTGCGCATGAAACGAAGAGGTAGCGGTGTTAGGCTGTACATGAAATGAAGAGGTAGCGGTGTTAGGCTGTACATGAAACGAAGAGGTAGCGGTGTTAGGTTGCGCATGAAACGAAGAGGTAGCGGTGTTAGGTTGCGCATGAAATGAAGAGGTAGCGGTGTTAGGTTGCGCATGAAATGAAGAGGTAGCGGTGTTAGGGCGCACATGAACCGAGGAGGTAGCTTCCTCTTGTATTTTGCTTAAGGGGAGGCGGCCAGCAACGGAAGGTAAGGAAATAGGAGTGATATTAATAGCCATTTTGAGATAAATTTATTATTTTTAACAACTTTATTTTATTAAAAAACAAAATAAATGTAAAGAAATTAAAATTTGAAACTACAATTAATAGAAAATTACCTTCAAAGAGGGGGCTCTGCCATTGATAGCCGCTTAATTTCTCCTGAAATGGTTTTTTTTGCTTTAAAAGGAGAAAAAACAGATGGTCATCGGTACTTACCACAGGTTGCCAAGCTTGGCGGCAGGGCTGCTGTTGTCGAAGCGAGCTACTTAGGACCCTCCTATGGACTAGAGCTGATCCATGTAAGGGATGTTAAAAACACACTCCAGCGCCTTGCAAAAAGGAGTTTGTCCGGAGAAAAAATCATTGGGATCACAGGATCGGCTGGCAAGACCACGACCAAAGAATTTTTGGGGCATATTTTGGAAGGAGCATACAAGGCATGGCGTACCCCTCGCAGCTATAACAGTCAGCTAGGGCTCCCAATGGCTCTGCTTAATCGCCCAAAGAATCAGGAAGTCTTGGTGCTGGAAATGGGAATGGGCAGCCAGGGCGACCTTCAAAGACTCGTCGAACTGTTCCCCCCAAATATTGCTATGCTCACAAACGTCGCTCTCCACCATGCTATGCATTTCAAAACGCTTCAAGCCATCGCTATGGAAAAAAGCGCTATTTTTGGACCAGCTGACTTTAAGATAGCCAATAAAAACACACAAGCTTTGCTTTCCCCTATTTCTGGCGTGGAGTTTGTAGATATGGCACTACTGCGTTATAAAGAAGGAAAAGTATGCTTTCCAAGCATGCCCCCGCTTTGTTTTCCCTTTTTTGCCTCCCACTTGTGTGAGAACTTTGTTCTCGCTGCAAGCGTTGCGCGCCACCTTGGAATGCCATGGGAGGCGATTGAACAAAGAGCGCGCTCTTTAAAGATGCTGGAGCATAGGTTTCAAGTAATTGATTATAAAGGAATTACATTTGTTGATGACAGCTACAATGGAAGCGCTATTGCAATGCAGGGCGCAATGGAAAATTTACCTAGCCCTAAAAAACGTGGAAGAAAAATAGCCGTTTTGGGAGATATCAAAGAGCTTGGTGTGCATAGCCGAGCTGTGCACCAAAGGGTTGGTCGCATAGCGCTAAAGCATCTAGATTATGTCCTTTTTTACGGGGAAGGCTGGTCTGTTTTAGGAGAAGAGATCAAGCTGTATTTCGATCGCGATGCTTTGCAACAAGAAATGATGAACTTGGCAAAATGTGGCGATACCGTTTTAATTAAAGGGTCCAATGCGCACCGTCTATGGGAGATTATGCCATGATTTTATTTCTCTTGCAGTGGATGGAAAAAGTTATGCATGTCCCAGCAGCATTTGCCTACTCTTCCACCAGGATGTTGCTGGCAGCGCTCACAGCTCTTGTTTTGACGATTGGGTTGGGTCCACTGTTTATCCGAAAACTGTATGAGCAAAAATTTAGACAGCCTATTCGTAAAGAGGCTTGTCCTTTATTAGGCAAGCTACACAGCAAAAAGGAAAATACCCCCACTATGGGAGGGGGGCTCATGCTCCTTGCTATAGCTGCTGCTTTGCTTTTGTGGATGGATTTAAAAAATAGCTTTACCTTGGTGCTCTTCTTTGCCCTGATGAGTTTTGCGGTGATTGGAGGAATAGACGATTATCTGAAGCTAAAGTGGCGTAGCGCGCGGGGGCTGAAAAGTCGGTGGAAAAGTCTATTCCAGCTCCTCGTAGCCGCTGCAATAGCCTCTTATCTTTTTGTCCCTCAAGTCACCAACTTCTTACATCGCAAAAGCTATTTTACTCCTCCTACTGCTAAAGAATGTTTTACGCAAGAAGTTAAAGTGCTCACTTTGCAACAGTATAGCGGCCAGTATTTCATTCCTTTTTACAAAAATCCCCTTCTTATTTTGTCAGGAACCGGCCTTGCTTTTGCCTTTCTCATGACCGTATTTGTGATCGTAGGTAGCTCAAATGCGGTCAACTTAACCGATGGATTAGATGGCCTTGCTGCTGGGTGTATCGTTTTGGTTAGTGGTGTAATAGCAGCCTTTGCTTTTTTGTCCAATAACGCGGCCATTGCTGAATACCTCAACATTTTATACATCGAAGGAAGTGGTGAAATAGCCATATTTTTATCTGCTATTTTTGGAGCAGCGCTTGGGTTTTTATGGTACAATGGCCACCCAGCTCAGGTTTTTATGGGGGACATAGGCTCGCTCTGCTTGGGAGGGCTCCTGGGTACAGCAAGCGTTTTGCTGAGAAGGGAATTTTTGCTTGCCTTAGTCGGTGGCATTTTTGTAGTAGAAGCGCTTTCTGTCATTCTTCAAGTTGCAAGTTTTCGCTTGAGAAATAAAAAGCGGCTGTTTCTATGTGCTCCTTTGCACCACCATTTTGAGTACAAAGGGTGGAACGAGGTGAAAGTAGTGACCCGATTTTGGATTGTCGGACTGCTTTTGGCCTTGGTTGGCTTAATCTCTTTGAGGTTGCAGTGAAAAAAGCACTGGTTTTAGGAATGGGTGTCAGCGGGCAAAGCGCTTACAAGCTGATTCAGTCGCAAGATTTTGTAGTTCAAGGGGTTGACAAAAATCCCGAACAAGACTGCTGGAGTGAAGAGATGGGTCTTGAGAGGCTGCATCAATTCACTTCCCTCATTGTTTCACCAGGTATTTGTCCAAAACATCCCATCTGCCAAAAAGCGCACACATTAAACATCCCTATGCTTTCTGAGCTCGAGCTTGGTCTTCAGGCCTGGCGTGGGAAAACAATTGCGATCACAGGTACGAACGGCAAAACCACAGCAACTCACCTTTTAACACATGTCCTCAACGTTTGTGGCCTGCAAGCAACAGCTGCTGGTAATATAGGCTACCCTCTAGCGCAAGGGGTTTTGGATGGAAGGCAAAGCACGATTGCAGTTATAGAAATAAGCTCTTTTCAGATAGATCTGCTCCAAAAGGCTTTTGTCGATTATGGCTGTATACTCAACATCGCACAAGATCACCTAGATCGCTACGAAAATTTTCAAGCCTACGCTTCATCAAAAGGGAGGCTGTGCCAATTTACCAAGCATCCCTGTTTGATTTTTGAAGACGTCTGCAAGTGGGCAGTAAAGGGAAAATGCATAAAGCGCCAATACTTTGATACCTCTTTGTTTATTGGCGAAGAAATCCTCACCGCGGTTTATCATTTGGCAAGACTCTTCGGCATAAATCGGCAGGCTTTTACTCGGGCTTTAACCTCCTATCAAAAACTTCGCCACCGAATAGAAAAAGTGAAAACACTCAAAGGTGTCGATTTTTATAATGACAGCAAGGCGACAAACGCTGCTGCTACTTTATTTGCCCTCTCCAATCTACCAAAGCCCGTACATTTAATTGCAGGAGGAGATGCCAAAGGACAAACATTTGAGAGTTGGGAAGAAAAATTAGATGTTCTGTCTGTCCACTTATTTGGGAAAGCACAAGAACAACTCTTTCATACCTTAAAGCAAAAAAACGCTGTTTATCGTGCTCCCTCTTTACAAGATGCAGTCGCACAGGCGTATGCGCTCGCTAAGAGGGGACAGGCTGTACTCTTTTCCCCAGGATGTAGTAGCCTAGACAGTTTTGCTAATTATGCCGAGCGGGGGAATTTATTTGTAAAAGCAGTAGATCTTCTGGTATAAGTAAGCAGGCATTATATAGGGGCGCACGGGTAGATGGATCGCAAGAAAATTTTTTTAATAGCGACGACGGTGAACATTGTTTTTTTGGTCGCTGTTTTCCTTACCAGCAAAACAACAAAAGACGCTCCGGACGCCTTGAAGGAAAAGGTTAGCCTGGAAGGGAGTGAAATTCCCGCTTTTGCAGAAATTGTGCATAATCAGCAGATAAGTCCTACTGCTATTGCCCCTAAAGTAGAAGAGGAAACAAGCAGCGCTGTGGCGCCTAAGGCTGAAAAGGAACAAGAAGCCCCTTTAGAGCTACCTTTAAATACGGAAACGGCAAAAGAAGAATATTACATCGTCAAGCCAGGAGACAATCCTTGGACCATCGCAAAGAAAAACCATATGCGCGTTGAAGATTTGCTCCGTTTAAATAACATGGATCAAGCCAAGGCCAAGAAGCTGCGGCCGGGGGATCGTTTGCGTATTCAGTAATGAATAGATGGAAAGCAACGCTTATCATTTGTAGTTGTTTGGTTTTTTCTATAGGAGCGTTTCAGATTTTTGATGCGACTTCAGCGGAAATTTTGGAACGGTCTTTGAGTAAAGCGATGTCGCTTCCCTTTTTTAAGCAGTTACTGTGCGCTTTGAGTGGCGCTGTTTTTGCTTTTTTTCTCTACCGCGTTGACATAGAGACGTTGATTCGATGCAGCCCCGTTTTATTTTACGTCTGTACTTTTTTGTTGCTACTCAGCTTTGTTCCAAGCCTTGGATACCAAATCAATGGCGCGCGCCGTTGGGTCGGCATTGGCAGACCCATGCTGCAGCCTTCTGAATTCATGAAATATATTCTCCCCTTGTTTTTTTTGTCGTGGATTGCCAAGAAAAAAAACACTTTTCAGTTTAGAGATTTTTTAGGCATTTTTTTTTTGATGGCCCTTCCCGTTGGTCTCGTTTTAGTGCAGCCCGATCATGGATCGGCTATGATCATACTGTTTGGTATGCTGGCCACTTTTTTTCTTACAAAGGTCAGGTGGATGTACTGGGCTTTGCCAATCATGGTGATTGTTGCATTAGGGGTGGGATATGCAGTGACCAAGCCTCATGTGCGAAATCGCATTGAGGTGTATTTACATCCAGAGCGGGACTTGTTGGGCAAAGGGCATCAGCCTTACCAAGCAAAAATTGCCATCGGGTCAGGGGGGGGTAAAGGGAGAGGATTTGGAGAGAGTTTACAAAAACTGTATTTACCAGAGGCGCGCAACGATTACATAGCGGCTATTTTTGCAGAAGAATGGGGCTTTATAGGAGTATTTGTTTTAATACTTGTGTACATGGTGATAACAATGAGCGGGTTTTTAATTGCCCACCAAGCAGATGAATACTCTTTTTATGTAGCTGCCGTCTACACCTTTCTTTTTTCATTCCAGTCTTTTTTAAACTTAGCCATTGTGTCAGGGCTGCTGCCAAGTAAAGGAACCAATCTTCCGTTTTTTAGCCTCGGTGGCTCTTCTTTGATCGCAAATATATTGGCTGTAACTGTGGTGGTACGATGCGCAAAAAGCAAAGCACAAGTTCCATTTCTCTCGCACTAGCAGTTGGTGGCACCGGTGGACACCTTTTTCCAGCGCAGCAACTCGCAGAGCAGCTACATGCCTTGGGCTATCAGCCCTATTTCTTAGGGCATAGGTTAAGCCAGACGTCCTTTTTTTATAAGAAATACCCTTTTTATGACATCAAAAGCAGCCAAGTGTACAAAAAAAATCCCTTAAAAATCCAATAGTTCAAAATAAGTATAGTTATTTTTCTTTTTTTTCAGATTGTAATATGAA
>JAUIKQ010000114.1 GCA_030430655.1 Chlamydiia bacterium | reverse complement strand
TGCAAGCCCATGCTTTAAGCCTACTACGTAATCATTAAAATCGTGCGCCGGAGTGATTTTGACAACGCCGCTCCCAAATTTTGGATCAACGTAGCTATCTAAAATAATGGGTATTTGACGGTTGCTTAAGGGAAGGCGAACTTGCTTGCTTGCTAAGTGTTGGTATCGCTTATCTTTTGGAGAAACGGCAACAGCTGTATCGCCAAGGAGAGTTTCTGGTCTTGTCGTTGCAACAATTAGGGGCTTTTCACCAACAACAGGGTAACGGAAATACCACAAAAAGCCTTTTCTCTCTTCGTATTCTACCTCGTCATCGGCCAAAGCCGTTTGTGAAAGAGGATCCCAATTGACCAGATAGTTATCTCGGTAGATCAGACCATCTGTAAACATTTTTTTAAATACATGTCGCACGGTATGGCTTGCTTCGGGATCCATGGTAAAGCGCATTCGGGACCAGTCGCAAGAGCAGCCGAGCTGCCTTAGTTGGTGAAGAATGGTAGTTGCACTTTTTTCTTTCCATGCTAAGACATGCCTTAAGAAGGTGTCTCTAGAAAAATCAGAGCGTCTCTTATTTTGTGTTTTGATTAAATGGCGCTCTACTACTGTCTGTGTAGAGATGCCTGCATGGTCAAGCCCTGGTATCCACAACACTTCAAACCCCGACATCCGTTTCCATCGCGTGATAACGTCTTGCAGTGTATTGACAAGGGCGTGCCCCATATGCAGGACCCCAGTCACATTAGGTGGTGGCATTATTAGGCTAAAAGAGGGCTTTTCAGAGTGTGGATCTGCTTTAAATACCCCCTTTTCTTCCCAGTGATCGCGCCACTTACCTTCTGTTTCCTTGGGGTTGTAACTTTTAGAGAGCATAAAAAGCCTTGGTTTTCTTAAGCAGTATAGCGCATTCATCCTCTCTCGACATCAAAAACTTCCTTTTTGAGCAGGGGATTTTTGTTCGGAAAAGGGGATAAAGGCGGTGGATTAAAGGCATGTTTTTGAAAAGCGTTTTCAACGAGGTAGGCTTTTTCCTTTTGTTTTGTGCAGTAAAAAAAGAGAGCGATATGGCGATAAAGATGGATTTTTTCTGTAAGAAATAGCTGCTTGATCGACTGACCTGTAAGGGGAATTTTTCCCAAAATAAATTGATAAAAAAAAGTTTTTGTTAAAGGCAAGTGCATAGTAACGACATGGCGGCACTGTTTCAGGCCAAGGTCAATTTGTCCCGTTGCAAAATAGTAAAGGGTTTGGAGTTTATGCTGCAAAGAAGTGGGTTTGAAATGGCCCGTTGTTTCCTTTAATAACGCGTTTACCTGGTCTAGCTGACCCAAAATCAAGTAGGCCCAGATACGGAGACACTGCATGTGCGGAGTCAGAGGTTTATTCGCATGGCTTAATCTGTTAAAAAAATCCAGCAGGGCAGGGGCCTTTTGGTCGTTTAGCCCTTTGTAAATGAGGTGTTGCACGAGCAAAGAGTCTTGCAAGGCATCGAGCTGTTTTTCGAATGCTTTGTTTGACAGAACATGTCTTGCTTTGGGAACCTGAGGCAATAACTCTTTTGCCGCTTTTTGTTGGCCAAGCTCGACGAAAGCAGAAAAAAGGGCAGTGTAGAGAACCGTTGTATTATGGTGCTGTTTGACCTGAGAAGTGATTTCCTTTAGCGCGGGAATTTTGTTGAGAAAGAACATCAGCTGTATGATAACGAGGAAATACCGCTCTTTGATGGAAAGGTCAGGGGGATAGGTGATAAAGAAAGGTTTTTCCCATTGCAAGACTAAGGCATTGACTTGTTGTTGAATGGTTTTTTTATTTAGCAGATAGGGAAGGTGGCGAATGATGATGAGCGTGAGCGCGTAAGTGCCAAACCGATCTCGGTACATAACCTCGAAAAAGCGACATACGATATGCTCTTCTAAAATGTGTAGCAGGGGATGGTTTGGGTATTTACGAAGGGCAAGCTCCAAGCATTTTACCTCTTCTTGTATATCTTGTTGGGATTGGCAAATAAGCGCTTTACCCAAATATTCTAAAGGCGCGCCTGCTGTAGGGCGCAGCCTTTCAAAAGCTTCTAGAGCAGCGGAATAAAGAGTGGATGCATTTGCATGGTTTGCTTTTGCCATTTCAATTAATGTAACGCCTGAGCGAAAAAGAGCATCCCTTCCCTCTGCTCTTCCTTCAAAAGAAGAGGCAATTTTGCGATACTCAGATAGGGCACTTGCGTAATGCTTTGCAGACAAAAAAGCATCTGGAATTGCAAGGCAATTGACCATGACACTTTGTGCGCCGAGAGAAATAGCGATAGGATTTATTTCAAAATGGCGATCGCAGCATAAAAAACCGACATGCGCGCCAGTGATGGGGATATGTGAAATATAACATAAAATTTCTTTATGATTAATATAAAACCGAAAGGTATTTTCCATTTTTTCTATGCAAAGATCCATTTCTTCTTCCATACGCAGAAGAGAGTCTGTTATTTGCATGACCTCTATATTATTGCGAAAAAGCTTGCATTGGCCATTCGATGTCGGGTTTAGCCACACGCAGTAACCCTCTCCTCACCCTTTTCGCTCGTCAGCATTTGGCACATTGAGCAAAAAACCTACTCCTTGTCCCTGCTGATGAAAACGGATTTTTGTTTCTAGCTTAAAATTTCCCAAAAATGGCTCTTTAGAAATCATAAGCA
>JAUIKQ010000113.1 GCA_030430655.1 Chlamydiia bacterium | reverse complement strand
CATGGGAGGCATCTATGGCTGTCAGAATACAACTAAGTCGAAGTCAACAAGAGATCGATCCCAATCAAGAGAATTGGGAGCTCATGAAAAGATTTGCAGATCTTTTTCATTACACTGTTAACGAAAACTCTTTTTCAGGAGCGTGCGAACAGGCATTTGAATCTGCTTTAAAGGCTTGTAAAGACAGAAAATGGGAAATACTTTCTCGAGAAGAAGTAAAAGGGGATCTTGCAAGGCTTGCTATGTATTCCAAAAGTTCTTTAGCTGATTATGCAATTTCTCAAAATGCACCATGGGCTTCTGAATTGATTAACCAACGTATTGATATCCATTCATTAGATTTTCAGGGGAATTCTGCATTGCATACAGCAGCAAGGCAAGGGGCGGATCATCTTATTCCACTTTTAACGTCTCATATTGATATTGATCAGGAAAATTATAAGGAACAAACTCCATTGGAAATTGCAATTCAATTTGGGCAGGAACGGGTTGTTTTAGAACTAATTAAAAATGGGGTCAACATTAATCGTCCGATTTTCCTGGGCGAAGATCAGGCTATTTCTCTAACAGGAATTGGTTTTGCAGTCATGAGGGGAGAAATTCAGTGTATTGAAAAATTAATAGTAGAAGGAAGAGCTTCGTTAGAAGATCAACACAGAGGAATTGGGAATTTACTTCATGTAGCTATCTATTTTCATCAATTCGAAGCGCTCTCTTACTTATTAAAGCAACAAAAAGATAAAGTTAGTGGCCTTATTAATCAAAAAAATCACTCTGGACTAACGCCTTTGATTCTAGCTGTTTCTTTAGGTCAGCAAGATCCTGTCGAATTGCTTTACAAGGCAGGAGCTTCTCTTGAATGTGAAGACAACCACCAACAAAGACCAATGCATTATGCAGCCGCTGGATTGCACTTTGATATCATTCAGCTTCTTGCAGCCTTAGGCTGTAAAATAGACCCTGTAGACGAGAACAATCAACGTCCTATAGACCTTCTTGATGAAGTGCCAGGGAGCCTTGCTGCATCTTGTAAAGCTTTACTCAAAAGTTTGAAAACAGATAAAGCATTAAGGCATCGATTTCCTTCCCCTTCTTTTCAGCCTCCCAAAAACCTTGTTTTTCGCGGAGGAGGACCAAAAGGTTTAGCTTTTGTAGGGGCTCTTACTTATCTACATAGGCAGGGTCATCTTTCGTCAATAAAAAGGGTTGCTGGAACATCAGCAGGCGCAATTACAGCCACTCTTGTTGCTATTGGTTATCCAATGAATGAGTTAAAGCAGCTTTTGATGACAATAGACTTAATGATATTTTTGGGTCATCCACTTGCTTCAAAAAAAATAGCTGAAGTAAAGGATCGATCTACTCTTCAAGTTATAAATACCCTACAAGGAATTCTTCGTACATGTGCTGGTATCTGTAAAAATCCATTGGGATTCATTGCAAATCAATGCAAAAAATTGTACCAGTGCGCAGGAATACATGATGGAGAGGTATTTAGAGTGTGGATGGATAGACACATCGAACTTGCCACGAGAAAAAAACACCTTACTTTTGGGGAGCTTGCTGAACTTGTAGAAAGTGACTCTCGGTTCAAACATCTTCACGTATATGGTACAAAAGTGGGAGGCAACCCACAAATAGTTCATATGAGTTCTCAAGATCCTGAGTGCAGGGATATGATTATATCAGACGCAGTAAGAATTTCTATGTCTATTCCTGGAGTCTTTAAGCCTCACGTAATGCATATTTTACAAAAAAGTGGTGGGCAGCGAAATCGTATTCCTTATGCCCAATTTGGCTCTTTCTTAGATGGGGGCATGCTTTATAATTTCCCTATCGAAACCTTTGATCAGAAAAAGTACCTTACTCAAGAGGATCTTGGTCCTGAAGGAAGTTATCCCAAATACAACAAAGAAACCATTGGATTCAGCCTCTTTTCTTCTTTAATACCTCAACAGACTCAAAGCAATGTAGAAAATGTAGGAGATCTATTAAGAGGAATTTGCAAAGTCTATCTTGGTGCTGAAGAAGCGATCCGATTGCTGAACCCGTATAATCAGTCTCGAGTGGTCGAAATTGACGTAAAAGATGTTAAAACTCTCAGCTTTAACATGCTTGATGAGAAAAAGAAAGAACTTGTAGCCTCTGGCCTACAAGCAATGAAAACCTTTATCGATAAGCAAACCATTTCTCCGACCAATGTTGCAGATTTAGAAGAATCTCATCCAGACCACAAAGAAAAAAAACTTAAAGAAGCCATTGAGTCGAGAAAAGCCACTCTAGCAGAAAAAAGAACGAGTTATCCTGAAAAATATCCTGCTTATTTAGAGAATTTGTTGGAAAAAGGATATCTGCATCTTTACGACCATCTTCTTGATATAAAGGCGCTTCCAACTCGCATCGAAAGAGAAAAAAAAATAGAGACATTAACTTTTTCTGAGATTTCTCATATCATTTTGGAAACGCGAAAATCTGTCATTGATCAAGTTGCCTCTATTATCCCTCGTGATATTCGGAATGTTCTTTTTCTGTTAGGAAACACTGGAGCTGGGAAATCTACAACACTGTGTCTTCTTCGAGGAGATAAAATGGTAGTAGATGTTAATGGCAAATATTCATCTACTAACAAGCAAGATAATTTGATTGGCCACGGTAGAGAATCTTGCACCTTTCTTCCAACAGTGGAAATGCTCAACCA
>JAUIKQ010000112.1 GCA_030430655.1 Chlamydiia bacterium | reverse complement strand
CTATCTCATTACACATGCCTGCAACAAGTCCTAAATGATCGATTTTTTTGGAAAAGCGCTTCATGAGTAACTGTCTCCTTAATCAAATATTGATTTGTGAGGTTGAAGTTTGAAACAAGATACTTTAACCTTAAGGGACCACTCCGGACAAGCAGATTAGAAAAAAACTCGGTTTTTTCTGGGACCCGCGGAATGTGGGGTTGAATATAAAAAACAGCAATGCGTCGAGAATGGATTTAGATTTCTAAAAGACCCCTGGTTTATGGTTGATTCTTTTTACCTCAAGAAGTGTAAGCACATTGAAGCGTTGATGATGATAATGACCTTATGTTTATTGGTTTATAACTTTACACAGTACAAACTTCGCTCGTCGATAAAAAGAGAAAATACAACACTGCCAAACCAACTGGGAAAAGAAGTACAAAATCCAACGCTGAAACTTGGGTGTTTCAAGTCATGGAAGGAATAGGGATAGTTAAGATTTTTGATGAATCCAAAACATGCACAAAGGCGATTATCACAAATCTTAATACTATTAGACGAAGAATCGCTAGAATACATAGGCTCGCAAACCTGCAAAATTTACGGAATTCAAATGGAGATCGTGGGAATATAGGTGAGGCTCTCTTCATGCAAAGCAAAAAGAAGAAAGTGGTAAGCACAACACTCGATTTCTAAGATAGGCGTACAAATATGAGATAAATCATCCAAAAAATAAAAAATTTCCATATTCTGTTTACAAAAAATCATATTTTGATAAAAATCTCTATTTTGGAAAGTGTGTCGCAAGGCAAGCGGGGAAAGAGATTTTGAAGCAGGCATCTTTGATACTTCAAGTGAGTAAATGAAGAAAAAACAAAGAAAATGCTTCAGCAGCGGTTGCAAAAGCTCAATTGAGGCGCGATAGCCTTTTTTGAAGTCTGATAATGTTAAGTTTAAAATGCTTGCACAAGGCGCTCCGTTTTCTAGAGCTATAAGTTAATTATTCCGCAAGGAGAAGATAAATGAATGTATTTTCAAATCATCAAAAACCTAAAGATCTAGTCTCTTTTGAAAATGATATTTCTCAAGCTTTTCTTAACAGCTGCCAAGAGGTTATGACAGCATCAAGGGTTAAGGGCAGTAAAGCGATAAAAAATCACAAGCAGGAGGTTTTTTATACGGAAAGTGCTTTTGTAGATCAGCAAGAGCTTGTGTTATCTGGGAAGCATTTAAAAGGCAAAAAAACTTTGACTGAAAACGACATAGATAAAAGAGACCTATTTAATTTTTTTCCATATTCAGAGAGGAGAATGGGAAGTTCTGTCGCCACCCTTCCTAAAGGTGAAGAAAAGGCTTTTGTGACTTATGCTGAGGGATGGAAAATAGGCGGTCCAAATAGGCCATTTGATATATCTTACGCTATGAATGGCTTATCGAATATAGGACTGCTACTACAGATGTCAGCCATTGGAGCCCTGAGCTATCCATCAGATGGATTGATCTCAGGACTATTTTCAAGTTATCAAGCATTTGTTTCACAGACTGTATCTCAAACTGACCATGCTGTGGTGGTCTGCATCTCTGTGATTCAAAGCCTCAGTTTATTAGCCATCTTTGCCAAAAGAAACGAAGTCATTTTCAGAAGAAAGTTAGGGAATTTTGAAAATTGTGCTGGGAAAATGGCTCAAAACTTCTTAGGACTAGCAGAAGAAATAGGGAAATTATGCGACTCAATCAAAAAAACGTGTTTTCAGACTAGTAAGGACTATAACGTTGCAGCTGCCAGACGTAAAGAAGCAGAAGATAAATTAAATAGTATGAAAACAGATCGAAAAAAGCTTGATGAGCAGAGATTATGTTTAGAGGATGTGTTCGAATTGGTTCGAAAGATTGCAAACGCGAAAGATGATGAAGATGCTTTAAAAAAGGCTCTCTTATCTCTGGAAATATCATTAAACAATCTTATGAATGTAAAAACTGTGTTCGAGCACATCCAAACGCTTTGGGAAGACTTGTCGTTTCGATGTCAAATTTTGAGCAATGCAGTCAATGCAGAAGGATTTGTTGAAGACGTTAAATCGCTAGTAAAAGCATGGGCAGCGATGCGGGAAATAAATATTATGGGATTTGCAGCCACACGACGTGTACACAAAGAGCTGTGTGTTTTGGCGCATGGCGCTGCTGCCGATAAAGAAAAGCGGGAGCAGCTGGTACAGCGATATTTTGCAGTAATTGAGGTAGAAAAAAATCAGCTGCATAGAGGCTTGGAAGCTGTTAGCGGACCGGCGCGAGTAACAGCGTGATGTGGCAAGGTTAGGCAGCAGTTGATAGAAATAGGTACAATGGTGCTCCAAAATCAGGACAGTCGGTTAGGCTTATAGCTATTGCTCGACGAAAAGATGAGAGGAATAAAAACAAAACAGTATTCAGCAGAATTCAAGCTGATAGCAGCAATAGCCGTACTAGGGGGAGGGGGATAAAACTGCCGCCAGCTTGCAGGGTAGCTGGAAGTGCATCAAATGTCTCTGTCGAAACAGAAAAAGCAATTTCTGGCTTCTGCCCACGAGATCTTTGTGAAGGGGAGGTAAAAGAGGATAAGAAAAGGCAGAGTGGTTTGAAAAAATTGGCCGGCCGATTTTTTCTGTTTAGTTTACCATAAGTGTCAGATTAAGTCTTGCTATTTACACATTATAGACGAGCTAGGCTTTGTGCCCTTTAGCGAAAATGGAGCTAGACTACTATTTGATGTATTTGCAAGCCGCTATGAAAAAGGATCCATAGCAGTGAGTATCAACCTCTCA
>JAUIKQ010000034.1 GCA_030430655.1 Chlamydiia bacterium | reverse complement strand
CCTTCCAGCTCAAAGGAAAAGGTTTTGTTTATTGGCATCTGTCCTAAGCAGAGAGAAGGCTGCTCTTTTGGTAAAACCACTTCGATGTACGCTTCAAGCGGCTTTGTGGCCAGTTGAGAGGGGGGGAGCTGTAGGGGATGATTTGGGAGCAGTGGAAAAAGCAGGGTGAGAAACTTTTCAGGTAAGCTCAAATAGCACAGCCCTTGAGGTGTTGCTTGCAAAACACCCTGGAGAGGTAGGTGCGCTTTTGCAAAGCGTAAAATAGCGGCTTCTGCTTCAAGCCGTGTTAATCGATCGGACAGCCTTTCAGAAAGTAAGGAATATGTAGGATTTCGAGGCGGGTCTTTGTGGGAAATGGGGCACCGATAAGGGTAATAGGGCACGAAATTAAAATGTAGAGACTGGTCTTGCATCTGCCTTTGCTTTCTCTTTATGAAGGAAGGAAAAGGAGGTTTTGGCATCAGGCTTGAGAGTTTCTCCTTTTCTGCATTGGCGCTGCGGTTTTTTTTTGCAAACCGCCTGATAAGGGATAAAAACGGTGATTTATGCCTTCGCAAAGGCGGCAAATGGATCCATTTACAGAAACTTTTTGTAATTCGATAATTGCGTATATTAATTGGATGTAGCATGATGTTTTTCCAAAAGAAAGACGATCTATTGTATCAAATTTGCCATCTAGGGTCAATTTAGACTTTAAACCTTCGGTGAATGCCAATAGAGAATTAAAATTAGGAGTTTACATTAATGAAGAAAGTTATTTTGTCCGCAGTTGCGGGTGGCGTGATTTTTTTGGCGTGGAGCTGCATTTCTTGGATGGTGCTCCCATGGCATAGAAATGCTATCCATTCTTTCAAGCATCCTGAATTTGTTGAGTTTGCTATCAAAGACAATGTGGATAAGCCGGGGATGTATCTTACCCCACACTGCGGTGACGTAGGTTGTGATCAGGAAAAACAAAAAGGAAGGCCATTCATTTTTGCGCACGTGATTCCGGAAGGGATTTCATTTAACATGACCGGCTCTTTTTGTTGGGCAATAATTGTAAATTTTTTAGGCGCAGGACTTATTGCGCACTTGCTTGGGCTTGCTCGCTTAACCTGTTATTTCAGGAGAGTGGGTTTTGTGACGAGCATTGGTGTTTTGATTGGCTTGCTGGGAGTGATCCCCGATTGGATTTGGTGGCACATTCCGTTGGCATACATTCTCCCTGTAGCGCTTGACTGCGTAATTGCAGCAGCGCTTGGTGGACTTGCTATAGCGGCTATCATGAAACCGAAGGAAACGGCCTAAAATAGGGGTGTGGCACTCCTCTTGGGAGTGTCACACGAGGTTTTGCTAGGTCTGGGTTTTGCTAGGTCTGGCTCAGCCTTGGTGGGTCGCTGCTGGACTTGAGATTAGCTCTCCCAAGAGGGTTTGATGGTGGAAGCTATGGACGTCTACCTTTTGAAGGGTGCCGATCAAAGAGGGGTCTGCCTGAGCGATCACTTTTTTCCAGCAGCGTGTTCGTCCCTTTAGGGAGCCATTTTTATTTATTTTCTCGAAAAGCACCTCCACGGTGGTGCCGATCATGGCTTCATGGATTTCTGTAGTTATATTGCTGTGGAGCTGCAAAAGTGCGTGCAATCTTTCTTGTTTGACAGACTCCGGAATGTCGTCCTTCCAGCGCATTGCAGGGGTCCCTTTTCTTGGGCTAAATGCATAGAGAAACGCCACGGAGTAGCGTAGTTGCTTCATAACATCGTATGTTTCTAAAAATTCTTCGTCTGTTTCCGTGGGAAAGCCAACGATCATATCTGTTCCCAAAGAAGCATTGGGGATAATTTCTCTAAGTAAAGCCACTTTCTCCAAGTACTGTTCTTTCGTATAGATGCGGTGCATTTTCCTCAAGATGCGATTAGAGCCCGCCTGAATAGGAAAATGGATAAACTCACAGAGTGAGGGAAGATCTCGAATCGCCTGCATCAACTCCTTTGTGATGTCAACTGGGTGACTTGTCATGAAGCGTATACGCTCTATTCCTTTTATGTTATCAAGTCGAATGAGCAGGTCATGGAAAAGACATTGCCAATCAGGGCGATCTTTTCCGTAGCTATTGACATTTTGCCCTAGAAGGGTCACTTCCTTATACCCTTTATCTGCCAAAGATTCGCACTCTTTTACAATTTCTTCAGGGGGCCTTGAAACTTCTTGTCCTCTCGTATAAGGAACCACGCAGTACGTACAGAACTTGTCACAACCGCGGATAATGGAAACGTATGCTTTTAAAGTATCCTCTCGCTTCGCTATGAAGTAATCTAAATTTTCTTCAAACCGATCGCTAGTACGTATCTGCTTTTTGCCTGTTTCTAAAAGCTGATCAATGACTTCGTTGAGGTGCGTTATGTTGTTTGTTCCGACAATGAAATCAACATTTGGCAGCTTTTTAAAGAGCGCCTTTTTTTTTGCCATTGCCATGCAACCGGTGACCCCGATAATAGGACGCTTTTTTTTACGCTGAAACTGTCCGATTTTTCCCATTACCTTCCGTTCCGCTAAGTCTCGAATGGAACAGGTATTGAAAAGAAGCAGGTCTCCCTCCTCTTCTCGTTGTACTTGCTTTAGCCCCCGCTTTAAAAGCTGCCCCACCATGATCTCGGTATCGAGCTCATTCATTTGGCAACCGTAAGTACGTACAAAAAATGTTTTTAATTGCTTTTTCATGAGGCTTTAGGTGTTTTTGTAGACAGTGTATACCGATTCAAGATAGTTGTACAGAAATACATAACAAATTCACTGTTAGTGAATAATGATTAATGCTTTAAAAGACTTGGCGAAAAACGCCTGCCAAGGTATCATGGCTTATTGATCCTGGAGTTTCGGGACGGAAAAATTGCAAAAGGGGCTAATCGCATGTCACGTAAAGATAGAACCACTTTTCTCACCAAGGAAGAGGCGTGCTCTTCTAAGGAGTGGATTTTGATCGATGCTAGGGGGAAAGTTTTAGGACGTCTTGCATCGGAGATTGCTAAAATACTTCGTGGAAAACACAAAGTTACCTACACACCTCACGTAGATTGTGGGGATGGCGTTGTTGTTGTTAATGCCGATAAGATTAAGGTGACGGGTGCGAAAGAAGCACAAAAGGGATACGGATACTACACAGGGAGCATTGGTGGAAGAAGGGAAATCTCCTACAGAGTAATGATGCAAAAGAAACCAGAAGCGATTTTGCAGCATGCGGTTCGAGGGATGGTCCCGAGAACGAAACTTGGGAATGCTCAATTAAAGCGGCTGAGGCTGTTTAATGGAAAGGAGCACAATATGCAGGCGCAGCAGCCTACGAAGATAGATATATAGGAAGGATATGAAAAAGATAAAAGAAAACATTGGAGTTGGAAGACGGAAAACTTCGGTTGCGTCTGTGCGCTTACGCAAAGGCTCTGGAAAAATCGATATAAATGGGCGTGAGCTATCCACCTATTTTCCTACACTCTTGCAACAAAAGACGGTGCTCTCTCCGATGGACAAGTGCAGTTGCAAAGACCAGTATGACCTAGTTGTTCGCGTGAAAGGTGGAGGACTTGAGGGACAGGCGGTTGCAGCGCGGCTGGGGCTTTCAAGAGCTTTAGTGGATGAAGACGAAGCAAGACGCTCTCTTCTCAAAGGGGAGGGGTTCTTGACGCGCGATCCTAGAAAGAGAGAGCGGAAGAAGTATGGACGGGCCGGTGCGCGGCGTAAGTTCCAATTCTCTAAACGCTAACTTTTTGGAAAGAGGTTTCTTCTTACTCTTCGAGGTTGCCTGTTAGCAGCGTTCTAACGTGGCACCTCTCTTCGTAAGTTTTACCAAAACGTATTTACTAAAAGTAGCAATCGGTAGACTTCCAATCAAGATATCTGTTGCCCAGTGTGCCCCTACAACCATTCGAGGTAACACTATCAAGATGGCATACAAAAAAGCTAAAATGGCCGACCGTGTGCCTAAAAAAAGATAGGTGAAGTACACGAACAAACAAGCGGTTGTTCCGTGGTCTGCTGGGAAGCTTGCTAGGGACTTTGTTTTGACATTGTTTGGCCCTATTAGCTTGGTGAGCTGGTCTGTCGTGTGGTAGATAATGGAGGGTGAGGCGCGAGAAATATGCAATACCTTAGGAAATAGCATTTTGTTAATCAAAAAAAGGGTTAAAGCGCTTATTGCAATCGCGCTAACGACGTGTAAAAAGCGCTGTCTATACTCTCCTTTTAAAATATACACTAAAAAGACACTTGCAAAAACAGCATCGTGTAGCCAATCAAATAAAGCGCCGTTAGCAAATGCCCAGAATTTTGGCGATAATTCGAGTAGACTATTGCATGCGAAAAACAGGCGGCTATCCAAGTAGTCCCACAAAGGGCGTGTCCAAGGAAGCATCCACGACAGGGCAAGGAAAGCGGGGAGTAAAAAATAAAAAGAAGTAATTTTCATAACCGCTTCCAAGATACCACACTTAAGGCTATTGGTGCGAGAAAAGGAATAGCAAAAGTGAATATTGGAAAAAGGGGGATAGCATGAGAAAAAACAGTCAAGCTATTCAGCAGTAAAAGATAGCTTATAAAGAGAGTTGTAGCGACGGCGTACAGTATAAAGAAAGAAGAGCGTTTTCGCATTTTGAGGCATCTAGGGGCAAGGAAAAAGAATAAAGCCAAAGGTAAAAAAGTTATTGCAAGCTTATGTCCCAAATAAATAGCGGCTACTTTGTCCGATTTTTTGATGAGCGTAGAGAGGGGGAGAAGCGCTGTTGGAGAGACTTTACTTGCGGGTCGAAGATTTAAATATGGCAATGCCATTTTGGGGAAAAATTCTGGCCTAGTGTTATCTGGATCTGGTCTGATATGATAAACACCGCTTCCTAAAGGAGGGTTTTCTTTTTCTAAGCGGTCCATCACCCACATTTCGCAGTTTTCTGTTATCCAATAAACGTTGTAATATCCTTTTGCGTCCTGGTGGTGGAAAAATAGGAGGCTTCCATCCATCAGTTTTTGCATTTGTGGCTTGTCTTTATCGATAGTTTGTTTAAAATCTTTTCCATATTTTGCTCTTAGAGGCTCTATCCATTGAAAATGGAGTCCCGTTGCAACTGTTAAGAGGAGAGCGAATAAGAAAATTGGTTGCAAAAAAGTCCTCGATGCACATCCTGCTGTGCGCATAGCTAGAAATTCTTGATGACGGGCAGACATGGTCAGGGTATGGATCAAAGCAAACAAGAAGGCGAGGTTTAATAAAATGGGGCCATATTTTATGAGCTGCATGCTGTAGCGGTGCAGTATATCGTGGTTGCTGCGCAAAACGGCATTGTGCATAGCGTAGTCAAGAAAGCAGTATCCCAGCAACAAAAGACACAAATAACCAAAAGTTTGACTCACAAGCTTTAGAGTCATGTAGGGTAAAAATCTCATGGCCGTTTTGCACGCCCCTTAAAATGCATAACGTAGCTAAGCGCGAGTATAGCAACATTTGCAGCGATAAGAAAGACCCCACTCATCAAAAGATTTGAAATCAACGATTTTCCTAAGAAGAACACAACAAAATAGACGGCCACGCTTAAGATAAGCAGTGGAATTTTTATTGCTGTTTTCCAACAGGAAAAGACAACAGATGCTGCAAAGTAGGTAAGCACCGGTAAAGAAAGTACGAGGAACAGGCGGCGGAATAGCTCTTTAATGGCGCTAACCTTGTTTGTAAAAGCGCTATCTATGAGCGCTTTCATAGAGTAAGTATCTTCGAGATGGGTATACGTTTTTGAGAGAAGCGGTCCTAACTGGTGTTTTCGAAAAACGATGGTATCATGATTTTGGATATTTAAGTAGTGATGGGTCGGCTCTAAATAAAAGAGCGTGGCTTGGCTGAGCGCGATATCTTCAGGAGAGACAGTAGGATGTTTCCCAATAATAGTAATCAAGCCTTTTGGCGAGGCAATGCCTAAGATGTAGCGATCGCTACTTGGTGGCGCTTCGAGGAAAATGGAAGCATTTTTTGCTTTTTGCAAGAAGAAAAAAGGGTGCTGCAAGGATAAATCTTGAAGTACCTGTTCATGGTTTTTGTGGCATCTTGGGTCAATTTCTCCAACTATCATGAAGTTGGAGAAACACAAAAAAGCAGAAGCAAAAAATACAGGCTTAAAAAGTTGCCAAAAAGAGCACCCGGCCACTTGAAGCGCAATGAGCTCTTGCGATGTAGACATCCTTTGAAAAACGAAGAAAGTTGCAAGCAGAGAAGCAAATGCGCTTGCTAGTGGAAAAATATGGGGAATAATGAGGCCGATTCCTGCAAAAGCCGGAAGCCATGTATGTAGGTTTATAAACAACTGGGCAATGCTTTCTAGACGCGTGATAATGAGAAGAGAAAGGAGGCAGCAAACAATGAAGCAAAAATTTTGCACGTACTGCTTTAGCAAATAACGCCAAAAAAGAGGCATCTTGCACCGCATGTTGTTAAGGAATATAATTCAGCCCATTATACTAGTGACTTGTTGTGGGAAACAATGAAAAATCCTCTTTTACAGCCTTTATGCCAGATAATGCGCCAGCATTTCAAAGAGTCGGGTGGACCCTTGTTATTAGGACTTTCTGGCGGAAGTGATTCTATGGCGCTTTTACATTTACTCCACTCGTGCAAAAATTTATTTTCTTTTACCCTGCATGTGGCTTACGTAGATCATTTTTGGAGAGAAGAAGGGAAGGAAGAAAAAAAAACACTTGAGACACTTGTAAAGTCTCTAGGGCACCGCTTTCACTACTTAAAGCTATGTCCTCCTCAAGATTGGCATAATTTGGAAGAGCGGTATCGTGAAATGCGGTTTTTAGCGCTGAAAGACTTGTATGATCGTTGCCAATGCCAGGCGCTGTTGCTCGGACACCATAAGAATGATCTTGTAGAGACAGTGATTAAAAGGTGGTTTGAAGGAGCAAAGCTTACCAAACTCTACGGCATAAAAAAAATCACCCTTCTCTATGGCATGCAAGTTTGGCGTCCGCTCCTTTCCCTTTCTAAAAAAAATCTCCTTGCCTTTCTTACCGAAAACCAGTTGCCTTGGTTTGAGGATCCAACAAACCAAGATGCTCGATTTTTAAGAAGTCGGATGCGACAAAAACTACTTCCACAGTTAGAAAGTGCTTTTGGCAAAGGGATTGAGAATAACCTGTACCGATTTTCGCAAGAGATAGAAAAAGTGCATCTTTATCTGGATCTGCAAATTCAGCCCTTTTGGGAAAAAATACTGTGGAAAAAGTCTGGATGCAAATTGGCTTTGGAAGATTTGCCCGCCCACGACATAGAAAGACAGCACCTACTGCTTAAAATGGCAAAAAATTATTCTATTACATTGAATCACAACAACATAGAAATAATTTTGTCAAAGCTCAAAGAAGGTTTGAAGGGCAAAAAACATGTGTCGGTTTGTCCGCCTATCTTTTCGATAGACAAAAGCTATTTGCATTTACGATTGCAATAACCTTAAGTTGCAAACAGACAAATATCTTGAAAAGTGCTAGAATGTGCGTTTGGTTTGATGGCTTTGTAAAGGAAGAAACGGAGTCTCCTACTTAGACGAATTATTTTGTAACGAATTGAAGTGTTTCTATTGTTTTTATTGCTGAAAAAGTGCAATAAGATAATTAAGAATGTTAAGTTTAGTATAGATAAAAATATAGGTTGTCTGCTGTATGAACAATTCACCTCCTCCAGAAAAGAAAAATAAAAAGGGATTTCCGGGCGGGTTTCTCATTTTTTTGATAGCAGCGATATTTCTCATTTTAACAATGCAGAACCTATCGAATGAGAGCAAGGGGCGTGTTTCCTTTAGCCACCAAGTGGAGCACTTAGTCAACCTCGATTTAATCCATCCGGAAGAAAGTAAACAAATTTCTTTAAACGACAACTTGGTTACATTCCAGGGGAAATTTCGAGACCAGCTCACAGAAGAGGCAAGAAATCGCTATCGCTTTTTGGAGCTGCTGAACAAACACCACAAGTTGGCATCCGGCAGGGGGGAGAGTGCTGAGGAAGCGCGCAACTTGCAGCAGCAGGTTTATGCGGCATCGGAGCAGTACTTGAGTTTGAGAGGCGAGCCTTTACCTAAAGAGGGGTATCAGGTGGTATCCCCTATTTATGACAGCAAAGACCGTATCAACGCGGTTGTGATCACAAAAGTGGCTTTCTATCCATTTTCCCTAGCGGCTTTAAAGAAGAAGTACGAGCAGATTAATCCCAGTTCCACAGAAGAGGTGGATCATTTAGGGGCAAACGTTCTGCATTTAATCGATCTTTTTAGAGCGCCAATACTTGGCATTGGCGATGAAGGGATGAAGCAAAAGCTCATACAGATGCAAAAGCAGATGACGACTGTCTTACCTGATAGTCAGATCACTTCTGAAGAAAAGATGGCAAGTATTCATGCGGCTTTAGCGGGCCTTGGTGGGATTGTGCACGAGCTGGATGTAGCCAAAGACCATGTTCGCTTACAAGAGTTGAGGAGCGTGCGTAATTATTTAGTAGAGTTAAGTCAGTTTCAGTCGCTATCGGAGCAGCTCGTCTCGAACGAAGCACAATTAGATAGAGCGCGGCAAAACGTCAGCGAAGTGAATTGGTTTTTTAACAATAAGGAAATGTCAACGAAGACACTAGAAAAGCAGGATTTCGAAACATTCAGCCGATTTTTTGCCCAAGCGAAGTTGGAGTGGGAAAATTTTGCCAACAACCAAGGAAGTCATTTCAAGGCGCCTGATCAGCCGCGTAATTTAGTCTTGGAGAAAACGTTTAAGAGCCAAGAGCCTTCCCCTAACTACTTAAGTTATATCTTCACTGTACTTCCCATTCTTCTGATTGTTCTTCTTCTTTATGTCGTCTTTTCTCGTCAAATGAAGGGGATGGGCAGCAATGCTATGAATTTTGGCAAGTCGCCGGCTCGGATGCTTAATCAATCTTTGCAAAGAGTCACTTTTAAAGATGTTGCGGGCGTAGACGAAGCAAAAGAAGAGTTACAGGAGCTGGTAGAATTTTTAAAATACCCTGATAAATTCACAGCGCTAGGCGCCAGAATTCCAAAAGGGGTTTTATGCATTGGTCCTCCAGGAACGGGAAAAACGCTTATTGCCAAAGCGGTTGCGGGGGAAGCGGATCGGCCTTTTTTTTCTATTTCAGGATCGGACTTTGTAGAAATGTTTGTCGGAGTAGGGGCGAGCCGCATTCGTGATTTATTTAACCAAGCAAAGAAAAATTCTCCTTGCATTGTTTTTATTGATGAAATTGACGCAGTAGGTAGGCATCGAGGCGCTGGCATTGGTGGTGGACATGATGAAAGGGAGCAGACGTTAAACCAATTGCTGGTTGAAATGGATGGGTTTGATACCAATGAAGGGGTGATTTTAATTGCTGCTACCAACCGTCCTGACGTTTTGGATAAAGCGCTTTTGCGTCCGGGGCGTTTCGACCGACATATTGTGTTAGATCTTCCCGATATTAAGGGCCGGTATGCCATCTTAAAAGTACATGCGCGCAAAGTGAAGCTGGACGCGGATGTAGAGTTAATGGATGTAGCCAGGGCAACAGTGGGCGCTTCAGGAGCCGATTTGATGAACATTTTAAATGAAGCGGCCTTAATCGCGGCTCGTAAAGGGAGAAAAGCAGTTATTAATCATGACTGTAAGGAAGCAGCTGACAAGGTTATTTATGGAAAAGAGCGGCGAAGCCTAGAGCTGGATAAAAAGGAAAAGCTCCACACTGCTTATCATGAGTCTGGGCATGCTATTGTTGGTTTACGGGTTAAATATAGCGATCCTATTGAAAAAGTGACCATTGTCCCTAGGGGGATGTCTTTGGGTGCAACCTACTTTTTGCCAGAAAAAAATAAAGTCAGCCGGTGGCGCAAGGAGCTTTTAGACAGGCTAGCGGTGTTAATGGGTGGGCGCATTGCTGAGGAAGAGTTTGTCAAAGATGTGTCAAGTGGGGCGCAGTCCGACATTGCAGTAGCTACAAATCTTGCTCGCGCCATGGTATGCAAGTGGGGAATGACAGAAACTTTAGGGTCTGTTGCCTATGAAGAGCGCGCGGAAGGAGGGCAATACTTTTTACCTGGGCAGACAGAAACCCTATATTCTAACGAAACAGCCAAGCAAATCGATGATGAGGTAAGGAAACTACTTGGAGAGGCGAATAAGCGTGCCAAAGAGATTATCCAAAACGACCGTGAGAAAGTTCAGCTGATGACAGATATGCTAATGGAATTTGAAATGCTAGATAAAGAAGACGTGCATGCCATTTTAGAGGGCAAGTGGGACATAGAGAAAAAGCGACAAAAGCTAGAAAAGATCAAGAACTTGCACACCACTCCCGTGAATGATGTGGATAAAAAGCGGGGGCCGTCCTTTGACCCGCTTCCCCAGGAGAGTTAATCCAGGGGGTGTTTGGCCAGTATACACACCCCTTTTAAAGCTCGCGCTTATTGCTTTGTCATAATAGGCGGAGGGGGAAGAATAGAGGCTTTTTTAGGTGGCGGTTTAGGCTTGTTTCTTGGTCTTGACGCATCGGTGCCAAGTGTCGCTTTGTGGCTAAGGCGAATCTGTCCTCTGTCGTTGATATCCAGCACCTTGACTTCTAAAGCCTGTCCTTCCTTCACGTGCTGATGAATGTCTTCCACTCTTTCATGGGCAAGTTCTGAAATGTGACAAAGCCCTTCTTTACTTAAAATAGCAACAAACGCGCCAAAGTCTCGAACCGTTACCACTTTCCCTTGATAGGTCTTTCCAATTTCCACTTCTGCAACGAGGTTATGGATAATTTCTTTGGCTTTTTCAATGCTTTCCATGTTGCTAGCGCACAGGTCAACAACGCCATTATCATTGATGTTGATATCGACTCCTGTTTCTTCAATAATCGCTCGAATTTGTTTACCGCCAGGTCCAATCACTGTGCCGATTTTACTTGGGCTAATGGTTAAAGATTCGATACGTGGGGCATATTTCGAGAGGGAAGGTTCTGTTTTTGGATAGGCTTTCAACATTTTCTGCAGAATAATGGTTCGCCCTTCTTTTGCCTGCAAAAGGGCAGCTTCCATAATATTTGGGGTGATGCCTTCAATCTTGATATCGAGTTGGAAGGCCGTGATGCCGGTCTCATCCCCCGTGACTTTGAAATCCATGTCTCCAAGCGCATCTTCGACTCCCAAAATATCAGAGAGTATAGCGTAGCGGTTTTGGTCGCAGCTTTCATCTAGGATAAGTCCCATAGCGATTCCGGCGATAGGGCGTTTGATAGGCACCCCTCCAGCCATGAGCGCTAGGCAGCCTCCACAGACAGAGGCCATAGAAGAAGAGCCGTTGGATTCGGTTATATTCGACTCTAGACGAATGGTATAAGGGAATTCCTCGAGGAGGGGCACAGAAGCGAGCAAGGCGCGTTCGGCAAGTTTTCCATGTCCTACTTCCCTCCTGCCTGGGGGGCCCATCCGGCCTACTTCTCCGACGGAGTAAGGAGGAAAGGAATACTGCAGATAAAACCGCCTTAGGCCATCTGAATCATCCAACGTTTCGTAACGCTGTCCCATACTTTCTGATCCGAGCGTACAAACCGCCAAAGCCTGTGTTTCTCCCCTTGTAAAGAGGGCGCTTCCATGGGTACGGGGAAGCAAGTTTGTTTCTATCCAAACAGGGCGCACTTCATTGCAATTTCTTCCATCGCAACGCTTATTCGTGTTCAAAACCATCTGGCGCATATGGTGCGCTGTTGCCTTTTTAATCATCCCTTCGATTTCGATTTGCGTCCAATCTGTGTTTTCTGCGTTGCAAAAGTGGTTTATCGCTTCCGCTTTCAGCCTAGACAGTGCTTCCTCCCGCTGTTGTTTTTCTTTCATCTCTAAGGTAGGAAGGAGAGAGGGGGTTAAAAAATTTTCTACTTGCTTATAAAGATCGGCATTAAAAGAGCGCAAGAAATCTCTGTTCTTTTCTTTTCCAACAACATTTTGCCATTCCGAAAGGGACTCACATATTTTTTTAATCCATTGATGACCCTCTGCAATTGCCTTTAATATCTCAGATTCTGTCAGAAAGTCGCAGTAGCCCTCAATCATTAAAACAGCATCGCTGGTACCCGCTATCATGAGATCTAATCGAGAAGCCTGCATCTCTTGTATTGTAGGATTAACTACCAAATTGCCGTCGATAAGGCCTATCCGCACTGCACCTATAGGTTTTTTTAGAGGAATGTCGGAGATGACAAGCGCAGCAGAGGCTGCACAGATAGCAAGGGGGTCGGGAGAGCACACGCCGTCATAAGAAAGCACCTTGGTGATGACCTGTGTTTCGCAAAAGAAGCCTGTTTCAAACAGGGGACGAATCGGACGATCGATGAGCCTACAGAGCAAGACTTCTCTTTCTGTTGGCTTTCCTTCCCTTTTGATGAATCCTCCGAGTGTTTTGCCGGCGGATGAGAATTTTTCTGTATAATCCACCCGTAAAGGGAAGAAGTCTGCTTCCGTATGTTCAAAACGGGCGCATGCCGTGGACAGCAGTATGGTTTCTCCCGATTGTACGACCACGGCCCCATTGGCCTGTCTTGCAATCTTTCCTGTCTTAAAAGTGAGGTCTTTTCCGTCTATTGATACGGTGATACTTTGTTCTTCCAATTTACTTTCCTATATTTATTTTTCCAACATTTAGAGGCTCTTGAGCTGTCTGGCAACGAAGTCTGACTTGCAAAGAAACCTAACGGGACCGACCGGCCCTGTTTTTCTGGGCGCGCTGTTTGCTATCCAGAATAGAGCAAAAATTTTCTACAAACTTTATTTTCTTAGTTTCAAGCGCTTGATAAGGACTTGGTAACGTTTGGTGTCTGTAGAATTTAAGTAATCCAGCAGTTTTCGACGCTGACCGACGAGTTTGAGGAGCGATAAACGAGAGGCGTTGTCCTTGGGAGCAAGTTTTAAGTGTTCGGTGAGTTCAAGAATGCGCTCGGTTAAAATAGCAATTTGGACGTCCGCAGATCCCGTATCTTTCTCGTGCAGCTGAAACTTCTTGGTAATTTCTTCTTTAGTACCTTTATCTAATGACATTCAAAACCCCTATATAAAATTTTACTTAATCCTTGTATTGTGCTCCATAGAATTTGCCAGAAGCCAGTTTGCCGCCTATTGTACTAAAAAAAGATTAAAGGAGCAACTAATGATCTGGGCAGCTGTTGGCTCCGCTTAGGAATATAAATATAACATCTTGATTATAAGTAGCTTAAAAAGACAAAAACGCCTTTAAACCGCAGTATCTATCGGATCTATTTTGACTATAAGGAAGGAAATAGCCTATATTTTGCACTCATGGAAAAATTCGATGATCATAGGTGGATGGAAGCTGCTCTTGTATTAGCGGAGCGGGCTGGCAAGAGGGGAGAAGTACCCGTAGGGGCCGTTGTTGTGTATGATGGAAAGATGGTTGCAAAGGCGCACAATTTGGTGGAGTTTTCCAAAGATGCGACAGCGCATGCAGAGTGTCTTGCGTTGCGGAAAGCTTCTTTCAAGCTGAAGCGGTGGCGTCTTATTGGTTGTACTCTCTATTCCACCTTAGAGCCATGTGCGATGTGTTTAGGGGCGATGTTGCTTGCAAGGATTGACCGGTTAGTTTGGGGAGCGCGCGATGTGCGGCATGGGGCCAATGGGAGTTTTATAGACCTTTTAAAGTTTTCTCACCCCACCCATTCTTTATGTGTGACCAAGAGTATTTTAGCCGATGCATCATCTAGTCTAATGAAAAATTTTTTTCGGTTGAGGAGGTAAGGATGTCAGATAGCGTCGTGAATTTGTTTGACGAGATGTTGCGGCATCAGGAGGCAAAGCTATTGTCTTGCGCTCGAGAGATAGTGCCTCATTTGACAGCGGACGATATTTTGCAGCCAAACGACTATCCTCAGTTAGAGATGCATCCTTTTTTTCGTTACGAAGAAGGTGTATTAAAAGGGATTCACAGCGCAAAAATGGCGTACTCGGCCCTGAAAAAAGACCGAGTTTTTTAGCTACTAAGAAAAAAGAGCGTTTGCTTGTGCACCTACTGGGCGAGCAGGCCTTGTAGAGAAAAGAGCAGCAGTTGGTTTTGGAGGATTTTTTTTGACGCATCGTTGTGGTTTTTGGGTGGGCTCTAAGGTTTCTTTGTGGATTCTAGCTGTTTTAGGCGTTTTGTGGTCTGAAAATGTTCCATCTTCGCCATATTTTTCTAGCTCTTTTTTTCTGTCGTCAATTAAGTCTAGTACGAAGGACTCTCTATTGTCCTCATATGTTTTCTCCAACTCACCAATTCTCGTCTTCAGCCAGGCTATACGTTTCGCTATTTGGTTATTTTGGGGTGGGCGGTTACCTGCCTGTATTTCCTTTTTCAAGATAGATTTTAAAGGCGGTTGAGATGGCCGCGCTATTTGCGCTGTACTTCCTTGGGTTTGCGCTTGCATTGGGGTTTGCATGCGTCTTATTTTTTCTTCCAATGCAGTGATTTCCCTTTGGTTGTTGGATATTTTTGTATTTAGTGCTGATTTCTTAGCACGTGCAGTTTTTTGCCATTCTTCTCTTCTGTCTTTTTGAAAAATCGACTCGCTTTTTGGATGGCTACTCGACTCGCTTTTTCGATGGCTACTTAACCTAGTTACGGTCTTTTGATAAAGATCGCTATGCTTACGCATCGTCTCATTTGAGGCTCTTAGCATAGAAATTTTTTTACTTAGCTTGGCAATCTTCTTATCTGTCGGAGATAGTTCACTCCTTTTAAAGAAAGACTGCTGCAAATTATGAAAACTCGCTTTAATTATTGTAAACATTCTACTCTCCCTTATTAATTAAATAATTAATATTATTTTAACATTTATTTAATATTAAATCAATTTTTTAAATTACATCTAACGAATAAGAAAGAAAAATATCTTAACTCACTAATAGTCAAGAAAATGGATTTATTCATCTCTTTCTTCTAAGTGGTTATAGCATCGATATAACCAGAGACATATGGAGGGGGAGACAAAAAGAGACTATATCTTTGACTTATGTGTAGATTTAGAATATTTTGGAACTCTAAGTGAAGGTGGATATAGAGCCAGTATTCAATGCAAGTCGGGATACCTCCTCTTGGCATCAAACGGGGTCTGTTGGAGAAGCGCGCTTTCTTTTTGCACCTCTCATGTTTTCGGTTTTTTCCGGTAGCTTGATGAGTTTTTGCGATTGTCTATTTCTTTCCCACTATTCTTTGACCTCTCCAAAAGCTGTTGCAGCAGTGAACTCCTTTTATTTGCTTTTTCAGTTGGGAATCAGTCGGATTAAAGCGGGGATGCAGATATGCTTGGGGCAAGTTATGGAGAGCCCAGATTAGAGCGCTTGGGACCATATTGCTGGCAAATGGTTTGGTTTTCTTTCTTTAGCATGGGGATGTGACGCTGCCCTTGGGACTGGGGCTGACTCCCTTATTTGGGTCCTAGGGAGATTGCTGCTGAAGCAAGTACCTATTTTACGCTTTTAACGTACGGAAATTCCCTTTTCCCTTAGGCACTGCTTTTTCTGCGTATTTCACTGGGCTTGGGAAAGCAAGAGTGGTTGGAATATGTGCTTTTGG